>NZ_JBQEOY010000002.1:0-536116 GCF_052045345.1 Serratia sp. 22264 | reverse complement strand
TAACAAACCGCCTGCGTGCGCTTTACGCCCAGTAATTCCGATTAACGCTTGCACCCTCCGTATTACCGCGGCTGCTGGCACGGAGTTAGCCGGTGCTTCTTCTGCGAGTAACGTCAATGCACAGTGCTATTAACACTGAACCCTTCCTCCTCGCTGAAAGTGCTTTACAACCCTAAGGCCTTCTTCACACACGCGGCATGGCTGCATCAGGCTTGCGCCCATTGTGCAATATTCCCCACTGCTGCCTCCCGTAGGAGTCTGGACCGTGTCTCAGTTCCAGTGTGGCTGGTCATCCTCTCAGACCAGCTAGGGATCGTCGCCTAGGTGAGCCATTACCCCACCTACTAGCTAATCCCATCTGGGCACATCTGATGGCGTGAGGCCCGAAGGTCCCCCACTTTGGTCCGTAGACGTTATGCGGTATTAGCTACCGTTTCCAGTAGTTATCCCCCTCCATCAGGCAGTTTCCCAGACATTACTCACCCGTCCGCCGCTCGTCACCCAGAGAGCAAGCTCTCCTGTGCTACCGCTCGACTTGCATGTGTTAGGCCTGCCGCCAGCGTTCAATCTGAGCCATGATCAAACTCTTCAATTTAAAAGTTCGATTTGCTTCAACTCGTGAAGCGATGCTCAAAGGTTACTAAATGAATTTTACTTCAGTAGTCACTCTTCAAGACTTGATATTTTTTCGTACCCGAAGGTACTGGATATCGTCTTGTGGAGTGCCCACACAGATTGTCTGATAAATTGTTAAAGAGCAGTGAGTTAGCCGCCGTAGCTTGCTATCTCGAGGTGGCGTATACTACGCTTTTCACCCGAAGAGTCAAGCGTTTATTTCGCTTTTCTCTTACCGACCTGGCGACGTGTTCTCGTTAGAGGAGTCGTTGTTCCCGGTCAGTGGAGGCGCATTATAGGGAGTTCTCAGAAGGCCGCAACCCCTAAATGCAAAAAACTTTTCAAGCGCTCAAACATTAACCAATAATGGCTTTTTAGGATATTTATTAGCCTAGAATAGTGGGATTTTAGGGCTATGGAGGATGTAAATCTCACAAGCCCGGCAAAAAGTAGATAACAAAAAGGGAGCGGTTTCCCGCTCCCCATTCTGTTATTACGCTAAATAGCCGTTATTGCCTGGCCACAATATGCTCGTTTTCCACATCCAGCGTAACCAGTTTGCCTGGGATCAGCTTGCCGGAAAGAATTTGCTGCGCCAACGGGTTCTCGATTTCCTGCTGGATAGCACGTTTCAACGGACGCGCGCCATAAACAGGGTCGTAGCCGGTTTGGCCCAACAGTGCCAATGCCGGTTCGGTCATGGTGACTTCGTAACCACGCTCCTCAAGACGTTTGTACAGACGCGCCAGCTGAATCTTGGCAATCTCGGCAATATGCTTCTGGCCAAGCGGATGGAACACTACCACCTCATCTATACGGTTGATGAATTCCGGACGGAAATGATGAGTAACCATTTCCATAACCAATTCTTTCATCTGCGCATAGTTCATCTGACCAAAGTGTTCCTGTATCAGATCAGACCCAAGGTTAGAGGTCATGATCACCACGGTATTGCGGAAATCAACGGTACGGCCCTGACCATCGGTCAGACGCCCGTCATCCAATACCTGCAGCAGGATGTTGAACACATCCGGGTGCGCTTTCTCCACTTCATCCAGCAGGATCACCGAATAAGGTCGACGGCGCACGGCCTCGGTCAGATAACCGCCCTCTTCATAACCAACGTAGCCCGGAGGTGCCCCCACCAGCCGCGATACCGAATGTTTCTCCATAAACTCGGACATATCGATACGCACCATCGCATCGTCACTGTCGAACAGGAATGACGCCAGCGCTTTGCACAGCTCGGTTTTACCCACCCCGGTAGGGCCAAGGAACAGGAACGAGCCTATCGGCCGGTTAGGGTCGGACAATCCCGCACGGCTGCGGCGGATTGCATTGGATACCGCAGTAACCGCCTCATCCTGGCCAATCACCCGGGAATGCAGCTCCTGCTCCAGACGCAGCAGTTTGTCACGCTCGCCCTCCAACATTCTGGCTACCGGAATACCGGTGGCGCGCGCCAGCACTTCAGCGATTTCCGCGTCAGTCACCCGGTTGCGCAGTAGCTTCATGGTTTTGCCTTCGGCCTGCGTAGCGGCGGCGAGCTGTTTTTCCAACTCAGGGATCTTGCCATACTGCAGTTCAGACATGCGCCCCAGATCGCCGACGCGACGCGCCTGCTCCAGAGTGATCTTGGCCTGCTCCAGTTCCGCCTTTATATTCTGGGTGCCGGAGAGCGAAGCTTTCTCGGCTTTCCACTCTTCTTCCAATTCTGAATATTCGCGCTCTTTCTGCTCCAGCTCGCTGCTGAGCATTTCCAGGCGTTTCTTACTGGCGTCGTCCGACTCTTTGTTCAGCGCCTGCTGTTCCAGTTTGAGCTGAATAATGCGGCGTTCCAACCTGTCGAGCGATTCCGGTTTGGAGTCCATCTGCATACGGATACTTGACGCAGCCTCATCGATCAGATCGATAGCCTTATCCGGCAACTGACGATCGGAGATATAGCGGTGCGACAACGTGGCCGCAGCAACTATCGCCGGGTCGGTGATCTGCACATGGTGGTGCAGCTCATAACGCTCCTTCAAGCCACGCAGGATAGCAATGGTATCTTCGACGCTCGGCTCAGCCACATAGACTTTCTGGAAACGACGTTCAAGCGCCGCATCCTTCTCTATATACTGACGGTATTCGTTCAACGTGGTCGCGCCAACGCAGTGAAGTTCCCCGCGCGCCAACGCAGGTTTAAGCATGTTGCCGGCATCCATTGCGCCATCGGCCTTGCCCGCGCCGACCATAGTGTGCAATTCATCGATAAACAGAATGACGCTGCCTTCCTGTTTTGACAGATCGCTCAGTACGCCTTTCAGTCGCTCTTCAAATTCACCGCGGTATTTAGCCCCGGCGATCAACGCCCCCATGTCGAGGGACAACACACGTTTGTGCTTCAGGCCTTCCGGCACTTCACCATTAATGATGCGCTGCGCCAGACCTTCGACAATCGCAGTTTTACCCACGCCAGGCTCACCGATCAGCACTGGGTTATTCTTGGTACGACGTTGCAACACCTGAATGGTGCGGCGGATCTCTTCGTCACGGCCGATAACCGGGTCAAGCTTGCCCTGTTCGGCGCGCTCGGTCAGATCGATAGTGTATTTCTTCAACGCCTGACGCTGATCTTCGGCACCCTGATCTTCCACGCTGTCACCACCCCGCATTTGCTCAATGGCCTTACTGATTTTATCGGCTGTTGCTCCGGCGGCTTTCAACAGATCGGTCAAGGTTCCGCGATCTTCAAGCACCGCCAGGACGAACAGTTCGGAAGAAATGAATTTGTCCGCCCGCTTTTGCGCCAGCTTGTCGCACAGGTTCAGAACGCGCACCAGCTCATGGGACGGTTGAACGTCGCCACCGGTGCCTTCAACCTGAGGCAGACGAGACAATGCCTGTTCGATTTCGGTGCGCACGCGCCCGCTATCGATACCGGCTGAAGTTAATAATGGACGAACCGTGCCCCCTTCCTGAGTGAGCAGTGCGCTCATCAGATGTAACGGTTCCATAAACTGGTTGTCGTGCCCAAGGGCTAAGGATTGGGCATCGGCGAGGGCAAGCTGGAATTTGTTGGTAAGACGATCCAGACGCATAACACCTCCAATGTAGGTCAAAATTGCTACTGGAGATTAAATGAGGTCATCCCTCAAATTTTCAAGGTTATTTCGACACTATATTATCAGTACAACGTTATGCGTCAGCGGACCGTCCTAATTCAATAGGTTATATCAGCCAGATTAAACTTGCCATACGTCCGGTTATTCCATCGCGTCGATAGGAGAAAAAATGACTGATTTCGCTAACCGTACAGCGATCACCGCCGTAGATCAGTTCTACGCCGGCGCGCTGCAGGCGCTGACGAGCCAGCAGATAGATATCTGCCAGAAACTTATCGCCGTGCGGAGTGAAAGCGGCAGCTGCGACACTATCCACAGCAATAAATGCGGCACGGACCTCTGGCCCCACTTCGAACTGCTGCGGACCGATTGCCGGACCAAGCCAGGCGCTGATATGGCCCGGTTCAGCGGTAAATGCCGCCAGAGTCTGTTCCAGCACGCCATTGCAAAGCCCGCGCCAGCCGGCGTGGGCAGCGGCGATTTCATCACCGGCATGTGAGCAGAACAACACCGGCAGGCAGTCCGCCGTCATCACTGCGCACACCTGCCCCGGCACATTGCTGTAAACCGCATCCGCACACAGATCGGTTGGGGTTTGCCCATCCAGCCGCACTACGCGGGTACCGTGAACCTGCTCCAGCCAAAGCGGCATCTGCGGCAGGCTCACGCCCGCCGCCAGCCGGTCACGGTTACGCTTCACCGCAGACGCCGCATCCCCGACATGGGTGCCGAGGTTGAGCGAATTATATGGCGGAAGACTAATACCGCCACCACGAGTGGTGCTGCAGGCTTTTACCCCTGCAGGCAACGGCCAATCAGGCAGGATAAAGGAATCCATTACCAATTCATCTGATCTTTGAATTCTTCGGTATCGACCTTCAGCGCGTTAATCAAATCGACCATATCCTGCGGCAACGGCGCATGCCACTCCATCTGGATACCGCTGATTGGGTGATACAAACGCAGCATGGTGGCGTGCAGCGCCTGGCGATCGAAACCGCGCAGCGTAGCAATAAATGCCTCCGAAGCGCCTTTCGGCGGACGTGGGCGGCCACCGTACAGCTGATCGCCTACCAGCGGATGATTGATGTGCGACATATGCACGCGGATCTGGTGGGTACGACCGGTTTCCAGACGCAGACGCAAACGGGTATGCGCACGGAAGTGCTCCATAATGCGGTAATGCGTCACCGCCGGTTTGCCCATCGGGTGCACCGCCATATGCGTGCGCTTGGTGGAGTGGCGTGAGATCGGCTCTTCAACGGTACCGCCGGCGGTCATGGTACCAATAGCGACCGCTTCGTATTCACGGGTGATTTCACGTGCCTGCAATGCCTCGACCAGGCGGGTTTGCGCAGGAACGGTTTTCGCCACCACCATCAAGCCTGTAGTGTCTTTGTCCAGACGGTGCACGATGCCGGCACGCGGCACGTCAGCAATTTCCGGGTAGTAATGCAGCAACGCATTGAGCACAGTGCCGTCCGGGTTACCGGCGCCAGGGTGCACAACCAGATCGCGAGGCTTGTTGATCACTAAAATATCACTGTCTTCGTAGACGATATTCAGTGCGATATCCTGCGGTTCCCAACGGGCCTCTTCTTCTATCTGGGCATCGATGGCGACCGTCTCTCCCCCCAGCACTTTCTCTTTCGGTTTGTTCGTCGTTTTGCCATTAACCTGTACCCGATCGTCCAAGATCCATTCTTTTATGCGAGATCGCGAATAATCAGGGAACAATTCGGCCAAAGCCTGATCTAAACGTTGTCCGAGTTGAGATTCGGCCACCGTTGCGGTGAGTTGTACTTGTTGTGCCATATGCAGCTTCTTCGTTAACGTTGGGTTTTCACGGCGATGCCGTTTAATATAATGTGCTATTGTACCTGGTCTTTGTCGGGAGCTTAACGGACAGTCTCCCGGAATAACACCCTGAGGATAATCAAAACGTCATGACGCGTATGAAATATCTGGTGGCGGCAGCCACGTTGAGCCTGGCGCTGGCAGGTTGCTCCACATCCAAGGATGCGGTTCCCGACAACCCACCTTCGGAAATCTATGCTACTGCCCAGCAAAAACTGCAGGACGGTAACTTTAAGGGCGCGATTACGCAACTCGAAGCGTTAGATAACCGCTATCCTTTCGGGCCGTACTCCCAGCAGGTTCAGTTGGACCTGATTTATGCCTATTATAAATCTGCCGATTTACCGCTGGCTCAGGCGTCTATCGATCGTTTCATGCGTTTGAACCCAACGCACCCGAACATCGACTACGTGATGTACATGCGTGGTCTGACCGATATGGCGCTGGATGACAGTGCGTTGCAAGGCTTCTTCGGGGTCGATCGTTCAGACCGCGATCCACAGCATGCTCGCGCTGCTTTTCGCGATTTCAGCCAGCTGATTCAGCAATACCCGACCAGCCAGTATGTAACCGATGCCAACAAGCGTCTGGTGTATCTGAAAGACCGCCTGGCCAAATATGAGCTTTCGGTGGTGGAATACTACACTAAACGCGGTGCTTACGTCGCGGTCGTTAATCGTGCCGATCAGATGTTGCGTGAATATCCGGATACCCAGGCCACGCGCGACGCCTTACCCCTGATGGAAAACGCTTACAAACAGCTGCAATTGAACGGCCAGGCCGACAAAGTGGCCAAAGTGATTGCCGCCAATCCGTCATAAGCGGATTAGCGATGGCAGAAAAGCAAAACGGCAGCTTCGGCTGCCGTTTTTATTTGCTGCGGATTTGGTCATAATTTGAAAAATACACAAGCAAAAACACGGCATTAGCAAGATTGCACAACCGCTTATCCGTTCAATAATGCGCGTTCTGTCCGTAAGACTCAAGCGTTAGATGACCGATTCAAATGCTGAATCACAGATTGAACTAACTTTGCAAAAAGTGACAAAAAAACGTGATTTTCATCACGCATTTAAGCAAAAAGCGCGGTATGCTGGGGTCATCCAAGACGGAAAGACAGAGAGGTAAGTTATATGACATTGAACATTACCAGCAAACAAATGGATATCACTCCCGCAATCCGCAGTCACGTCGAAGACCGTCTCACCAAACTGGAAAAATGGCAGGCCCAGCTGATTAACCCGCATATTGTTTTATCCAAAGAACCTAAAGGGTTTGTAGCAGACGCCACCATTACCACCCCTAACGGCCCGCTGGTTGCCAGCGCAAAACATGAAGACATGTATACCGCCGTTAACGATCTGATCGCCAAGCTGGAGCGTCAGTTGAATAAGGTGCAGCACAAAGGCGAAGCACGCCGCGCCGCCGCCAGTGTGAAAGACATCGTTCCGGAAGTTGAGCCGGAACAGGAATAACCGTTTAGCGGCTATTTCACTTCAAACGCGCCTGAGGGCGCGTTTTTTGTCTGGGGTTTTTATTGACAGAGATAAAAGCCTGCGGTTACTTTAAAACCTGCCTCACACCTATTTTGGATAACGCATGGCCCGCAAACCGTTTTTCTTCGCATTCTTTTTTACCTTCCCCTGATTGGGAGGCGTTTCGTCGTGTGATAAAGAATGCGAAGACGAACAGCAAAGCCTCCTGAAACAGGGGGCTTTTTTTATGGCTATTTACGACGTATAAAAATACAAGGCAGAAGCTGATTATGACTGACAACCCATTACTCGTGCTGCGCGAACGCATCAGCGCACTGGATCTCAAACTGCTGGCCCTGCTGGCGGAGCGCCGTGAGTTGGCGGTGGAGGTCGGAAAAACCAAATTGCATTCCCATCGTCCCATCCGCGATAAAGAACGCGAGCGAGATCTGCTGGATGCGTTAATCGCCGCCGCCAAACCCTACGATCTCGACGGTTTTTACGTAACCCGCCTGTTCCAGCTGATTATCGAAGACTCGGTATTGACCCAGCAAGCGCTGTTGCAGCATCAGCTTAATCAAATCAGCCAACATTCGGCCCGCATTGCCTTCCTCGGGCCGAAAGGATCTTATTCGCACCTGGCCGCGCGCCAATACGCCGCCCGCCACTTCGACCAACTGATTGAGTGTGGTTGCCATAAATTCCAGGACATTTTCACCCAGGTCGAAACCGGTCAGGCGGATTACGCCATCCTGCCGATTGAAAATACCAGTTCCGGCTCGATCAACGACGTCTACGATCTGCTGCAACACACCAGCTTGTCGATCGTCGGCGAACTGACCAATCCTATCGATCACTGTGTCCTGGTAGCCGGCGACACCGACCTGAACCAGATCGAAACCGTGTACAGCCACCCGCAGCCGTTCCAACAGTGCAGCCAATTCATTAACCGCTACCCGCACTGGAAAATCGAGTACTGCGAAAGCACCGCGGCAGCAATGGAAAAAGTCGCCAAGCTAAACTCACCGAAAGCTGCGGCATTGGGCAGCGAGGCTGGCGGCGCGCTGTATGGTCTGCAGGTACTGGAACACAACCTGGCGAACCAGCAGCAGAACATTACCCGCTTCATCGTGTTGGCGCGCAAGGCTATCGAGGTGTCGGAACAAGTACCGGCCAAAACCACGCTGATTATGGCCACCGGCCAGCAGTCAGGCGCGCTGGTTGAAGCGCTGCTGGTGTTACGTGACAACGGCATCATCATGACCAAACTGGAGTCCCGTCCAATTAACGGCAATCCATGGGAAGAGATGTTTTATATCGATGTGCAGGCGAACCTGCGTTCTGAAGCGATGCAAAAAGCCTTGAAAGATCTGACGCCGATTACCCGTTCGCTGAAAGTACTCGGCTGCTATCCCAGCGACAGCGTGGTACCGGTCAATCCGTCCTGAATGAAATAAAAAAGGGTTCGGCTAGCCGAACCCTGATAACTTATTGCCGACTGTCGTTCGCCTGCCGCAGCAGCGAACGGCTTTCCACCAGGAAGCGTTGGGCGTAATCGCCAAACCAGTCTTCCACCTTCTGGAAGCTCTGGATAAACGCCTGTTTATCCCCGTGTTCCAGTAGCTTTATCGCCTCGCCAAAACGCTGGTAGTAGCGTTTAATCAGCGCAATGTTCTCTTCCGACGACATGATGATATCCGCATACAACTGCGGATCCTGAGCAAACAGTCGCCCGACCATCGCCAGTTCCAGCCGGTAGATTGGCGAAGACAGCGCCAGCAGTTGTTCCAATTGAACGTTCTCTTCCGCCAAATGCAGCCCATAGGCAAAAGTCGCGAAATGGCGTAGCGCCTGGATAAACGCCATATTCTGATCGTGCTCAACTGCGCTGATGCGGTGTAAACGAGCGCCCCACACCTGCAACTGCTCCAGCAACCACTGATAGGCTTCCGGTTGGCGTCCATCGCAATACACCACGACCTGCTTGGCCACGCTGCCTACATCCGGCCCGAACATCGGGTGCAGTCCCACCACCGGGCCACCATGTGCCGCAAGCATGGCATTCAGCGGACGATTTTTTACCGAAGCCAGATCGACAAGAATACAATCCGCCGGCAACGGCGGCAGCCGCCCAATCACCTGTTCGGTCACGTGAATAGGCACGCTGACGATCACCATGCCGGCATCCGCCAACAATGCGTCGGCCTGCGGCCAATCTTCCTGATCCAACACCTTGACCTGGTAGCCGGACAGCGTCAGCAGACGGTTGAACAACCGCCCCATTTGACCGTTACCGCCGATAATCACAATCGGGCGCAGCTGCGGACACAGGGTTTTAAAGCCTTTGTCATTCTCGCTGACGTAAGACTCGCGCATCACGCGGCGCAGTACGTCTTCGATCAGATCCGGCGGCACGCCAAGGTTTTCCGCTTCTTTACGGCGCGAGGCCAGCATCGCCGCCTCACGCTCGGGAACGTACACCGGTAAACCGTGGTGGCTTTTAACTTCGCCCACTTCCGCCACCAGTTGCAGGCGTTTCGCCAGCAGCTCCAGCAGCGCTTTATCCACTTCGTCGATTTGATCGCGCAACGCGGTCAGTTCAGCCACCATAACTTACTACTCTCCAGTGCGTGCCGTCAGCGCAGCGCCGAGTTCCTGGTGCATATGGCGCAGCAGCGTCTCTGTACTCTCCCAGTTAATGCAGGCGTCAGTAACAGAAACACCGTAGCGCATATCAGCACGTGGCTGCTCGGAAGACTGGCTGCCTTCGTGCAGGTGACTTTCCAGCATAATACCGGTAATCGAACGGTTACCCGCTTTGATCTGCTCAACCACGGACTCGGCAACCGCCGGCTGACGGCGATAGTCTTTATTCGAGTTGCCATGGCTGCAATCTATCATCAAGGATGGGTGGAGTCCCGCATCCTGCATCTGTTTTTCGCAAGCCGCAACGTGCTCGGCGCTGTAGTTTGGCGTTTTGCCGCCGCGCAGGATCACGTGGCCATCCGGATTACCCTGAGTTTGCAACAGGCACACCTGACCCGCCTGATTAATACCGACAAACCGGTGCGGCATTGCCGCTGCGCGCATGGCGTTAATTGCCGTACCCAGACTGCCATCGGTACCGTTTTTGAAACCTACCGGCATTGACAACCCTGAAGCCATCTCACGGTGAGTTTGTGATTCTGTAGTACGGGCACCAATCGCTGACCAACTGAACAAATCGCCCAGGTATTGCGGGCTGTTCGGATCCAAGGCCTCGGTCGCCAACGGCAACCCCATCCCGACCAGGTCAAGCAGCAGGCGACGCGCGATGTGCAAACCTGCCTCAACGTCAAACGAACCATCCATGTACGGATCGTTAATCAGGCCTTTCCAGCCGACCGTAGTCCGCGGTTTCTCAAAATAGACACGCATAACGATATACAGCTGATCGCTCAATTCAGCCGACAGGGTTTTCAAATGACGGGCGTAATCCAGTGCCGCATCCGGATCGTGGATAGAGCAAGGCCCGCACACCACCAGCAGACGGTGATCGCGCCCCTGCAGAATATCGGCGATGGTTTTGCGCGCAGTGGCGATTTCATTTTCATCGCTGGCGCTAAGCGGGAACTGGTTCTTCAGTTCTTCCGGAGTGATCAGAATTTGTTCTGCACTGATATGTACGTTATTGAGCGCGTCTTTTTGCATGATGCTATTCCTGTCGTTTTGCCGTTATGCGTAAGCGTGATGAGAACGTTGAGCGTTTCAGAGCCTTACCCTACCACGAACTGTAAAGTTTTCAATCCGAAATCCGTAAATAAAAAATTACCACCACAAGGCACCATCAAAAACCCAGGATGTCGCCAGTAACAAAATACACTCATTACATTGATTTTAAATAAATAAAAATAAACTCAACCAACTTTTCCGGTTCTGATTTACGACCTATTGCTTTGAACAGCTCAGGCGACGACTGTAAACATTATTGTACATAAAACATTACAGCGCATGACGGGCAGGAACAGAGCTTCAACGGGGCTATGACAGCCGGTTTTGTTGCCCACTGGCGACAATCTCGTCTAAAAACCCATCAGACCTTAAGGACACTTAGCATGATATGCCAACGGGAGGGGTTAATTAAGTAGAAGAAAAGTGAATAAGTGAGGATGAAAAATTTAAAACTTAAGCTAATCACGGCTATTTTTGTCGCAATGCCGAATCGTTATAATGTGACCGTTATCACCTATAATCACTCTTAACAACTGGATCCAAAATGCTCTCTTTACGCGCTCGTCGCGCTATTCCGCTAGTCATCAGCTGCTTGACTGCCTTCACCAGCGTTTCAGCCTTTGCCGACAATACGCTTTTCACTGCGATGGACGACCCGGCCACCGCCAAAAAACCGTTTGAAGGCAATGTCCAGGCCGGGTACAACTCCCAGTCAGGCAACTCACAAAGCTCTACCTTGTTGGCCAATACCAGCATGACCTGGTTTAACAGCGATGCTGCCTACAGCCTGTGGGGAGCCGCCAACAACACCACCTCTTCCAACGTGCGCTCTTCGGAAAAGTATCAGGCCGGCGGCCGTACCCGTTATAATCTGTCCGATCGCAACTATCTGTTCGGCCAGGCAAGCTGGTTGAGCGATCGTTTCAACGGTTACGACTCTCGCTCCACCGCAACGGGTGGCTACGGCCGTCAAGTGCTCAACGGGCCACTCAGCGATTTACGGGTAGAATTTGGTCCGGGCGTACGTCACGATGAATATCATGGCGGCGGCCGTTCAACGAAAGCACTGGCTTACGGCGCAGCCAACTATTCATACCAGTTGACCGACACCACCAAGTTCTCCGAAGGCGTTTCGGCGCTGGCTAACGAAGAAACCACGCTGAACTCCGAGACTGCATTGAGCGTAGCGATTAACGACAAGTTCTCGCTGCGCCTGGCTTACACCGTGACTTACAACAGTAAACCACCGGCGTCTGCGCCGAAAAATACCGACACCACGACCTCGGTCTCGCTGGTTTACGGTCTGTAATCCTTCTAAGCCCAATCCTACCAAGCCCATCACTGATGGGCTTTTTTATGCCCAAAGTCTCCCATTAAACATTTTGCTAAAAATAGCATTCACACTATTGACGACTTTAGCAAATAGCTTAATACTGTATGCATACACAGTAGTTATTAAACAGGAACGGAGCATGGGCAATCTTAATGCTCACAGCGATACATTGCCCATAACGCCGCTATTGCCGTCAGGATGGCTCATGCAGGCACCTCAGGCAAACAACAGTGGGATTGAATCAATGGAGAAAGTCACCTCATTTATTACTTACGCTATAGCGCTATTTCTCGCTTGGTTGGGCAAGCTTTCCCCCCAGGACCTCGCATTTTTGGTCGGTGCCGCAGTCGGAATTGGCACCTTTCTGGTGAACTGGTACTACCGGCGAAAAAGTTTGCAGGTTCTCAAGGCTATAGAGAAAAACGCCGTATCTCGAAGGAGAATTTACGATGAGCTCAATCGTTAAACGTTGTGTCGCTGCAACTATTCTTGCGATAGCTATGCTGCTGCCGCAGTTCGGGCAGGTTAAAACCTCTGAGAGCGGGCTAAAACTGATTACTGACTTTGAGGGGTGCCAACTGTCGCCCTATCAGTGCGATGCAGGCGTGTGGACGCAAGGTGTAGGACACACCGCTGGAGTGATACCTGATGTCACGATCACCGAGGAAAGGGCCGCAGTAGATTTTCTGGCCGATGTTCGACGTATAGAACAAGGTGTGGCGAGTTGTATACCACCAGCCCTACCGCAAGAGATTTATGATGCAGTAATCGCTTTTACCTTCAACGTCGGGGTAAGCGCCGCCTGCGGATCCACGCTGGCCTATTTTCTCAATCAGCATCTGTGGCAACAGGCATGCGATCAGTTACCACGCTGGATCTACATCAATGGCAAAAAGAGTAAAGGGCTGGAACGTCGGCGTGCGGAGGAACGCAAATTGTGTCTCAAAGGTGCTGAACGCGCCTCTTGACCAGCATTCTTCGATGCCATTTCGTTGCTTAATCTATTGATTATTATTTAATTTATTGCAAGGGGGTTTCTATGATGCACTGTCCACTATGCGGTAACGTGGCCCACACTCGCTCCAGCCGCTACCTGAGCGAGTCGACCAAAGAGCGCTATCATCAATGCCAGAACATTAACTGCAGCTGCACCTTCGCCACCCATGAGTCGGTTGCGCGGGTGATTGTAAAACCCGGTGATATCATTCCGGCTCAGCCTCACCCGGAGAAAGGCAAACAACGCGCTGCCGCACTCTAATGCATAGCCTGCGACAGCAGGCTTTTTTATGCCCGCAAAAATCAACCTTCATAGCGCATTTACGAAAAACAATCTTGCATATGCAACCTGCAAACAACAAGCATAAAAAAAGGGGTTGGCATATTGCCAACCCCTTCATAGCTATTAACTTTCGGATGCAGCATTAGCCTACGCGGTTCAGACGCTCTTTGATACGAGCAGACTTACCAGTACGCTCACGCAGATAGTACAGTTTGGCTTTACGAACGGCACCACGACGTTTAACAGTAATGCTGTCGATTACTGGGGAGTGAGTCTGGAATACACGCTCAACACCTTCGCCGTTGGAAATCTTACGAACAGTGAATGCAGAGTGCAGACCGCGGTTACGGATAGCGATAACCACGCCCTCGAATGCCTGCAGACGTTTTTTGCTACCTTCAACGACCCATACCTTCACTTCCACGGAATCACCCGGACGGAATGCAGGTACGTCTTGCTTCATCTGCTCTTGTTCAATTTGCTTAATAATGTTGCTCATAATATGTCTCTTACCCTAGGTAAACTGATATATCGGTCCCGTCGAGCCAGATGCTCAGACGTTCCCTTCATAGTCCTGCTGCTTGGCCTGATGTTCCCGTTGGAACTCAGCCAGCAACACCGCTTGCTCGTCAGTCAGAGCTAGGCTTTCCAGAAGTTCAGGTCTTCTAAGCCAGGTACGGCCCAGCGACTGCTTTAAGCGCCAGCGACGTATCTCGGCATGGTTGCCCGACAGTAAAACCGGCGGAACCTCCATCCCTTCCAACACCTCAGGACGGGTATAATGCGGGCAGTCCAGCAATCCATCGGCAAAAGAATCCTCTTCTGCTGAAGCCTGATGGCCCAGAACACCCGGTATAAAACGGGCGACGGAATCGATCAGGGTCATTGCCGGCAGTTCCCCGCCGCTGAGAACGTAATCGCCGATTGACCATTCTTCATCAATTTCGGTTTGGATTACGCGCTCGTCTATCCCTTCATAACGGCCACAAACCAGAATCATCTTCGAGTTGGCCGCCAGTTCGCACACGCCAGCTTGATCCAGCTTGCGCCCCTGAGGTGACAGATAAATCACCTTTGCTCCCTCGCCTGCCGCTGCTTTTGCTGCATGAATAGCTTCCCTCAAGGGTTGCACCATCATCAGCATTCCCGGGCCGCCGCCATAAGGGCGATCGTCCACGGTACGATGCCGGTCGTAGGTGAAGTCACGCGGACTCCAACACTGCACGCTCAGCAGGCCATTTTTTACTGCCCGGCTAGTCACCCCGTAATCGGTGATCGCGCGGAACATCTCAGGAAACAGGCTTACAATACCAATGAACACAAGCCAATCCCCATTCCGTTATTCCACTTGCTTCGACCGTTTAATTCGGAGGTCAAAAACCAGGATCCCAATCTGCCTCAATCACGCGAGCAGTGAGATCGACTTTCTTGATAACCTGCCCATGAAGAAACGGGACCAACCGCTCCTTCATGCCGAACGCATCCTTCAGGTTAGCTTTCACAACCATCACGTCATTCGAACCGGTTTCCATCATATCGACGACTTTACCCAGTTCGTAGCCGGTGGTAGTGACTACCTGGCAGCCCATAAGGTCTTTCCAGTAGTAATCATCACCTTCCAGCTCGGGAAGTTGTTCGGAATCCACGACAATCTCGCGATTGGTCAGTAGATTCGCAGCATCCCGATCGTCAACGCCTTTGACTTTGATGATCAGGTCCTGACTGTGGCGCTTCCAGTCTTCCAACTCGACAAGCTGCCATTGACCCGCCTGCTGGATAAACCAGGGCTGATAGTCAAAAATGCTTTCGGCATTCTCGGTGGATGAAAATACTCTGAGCCAACCACGGATGCCGTAAGTAGACCCCATTTTACCGAGTACAATCGGCGCGATCGGTGCTACCGGTTTGAGTTGCTTGCTCATTGCCACCACCGCGACAGATTAAGCTGCTTTCTTAGCGTCTTTGATCAGCGCGTGAACGCGATCAGAAACGGTTGCACCCAGGCCGACCCAATGTTCGATGCGGTCCAGGTCCAGACGCAGTGCTTCAGCCTGACCAGATGCGATCGGGTTGAAGAAGCCTACGCGCTCGATGAAGCGACCATCACGAGCATTGCGGCTGTCGGTCACTACTACTTGATAGAACGGACGCTTTTTAGCGCCGCCACGTGCCAAACGAATTGTTACCATAACATCCTCTTTAGTTAATAAAACAGCCGGGCCCCATTGAGGGAACGGGGCCCGGTTGCAATATAAAAAGCCCGAAAATTTTACTCATTTTGGCGCAAAAAGCAATCTAAAGCGTAGATCACCGTCAACAACTTTTTTCGGCCAGCACTATTTCGGGCGGTTTTTGCCGCGAACGGCAAATGCTTAAACACGCTCACCCCAGGGGGCAAGCGCCTGTCAGCGGCCTGGGAAGCCCGGCGGCATCATACCTTTCATGCCGCGCATCATCTTCGCCATCCCGCCTTTCTTCATCTTCTTCATCATGCGCTGCATTTCGTCGAACTGCTTTAACAAGCGGTTAACATCTTGCACCTGCATGCCGGAGCCCATCGCGATACGACGTTTGCGCGAACCCTTGATGATTTCCGGTTTGGCGCGCTCTTTCAGCGTCATCGAGTTGATGATCGCCTCCATGCGCACCAGCACTTTATCGTCCATCTGCGATTTCACATTGTCCGGCAGTTGGCCGGCACCGGGCAATTTGCTCAGCATGTTCGCCATGCCGCCCATGTTACGCATCTGCTTCAACTGCTCCAGGAAGTCGGTCAGATCGAAACCGTCGCCCTTCTTCAGTTTGTTAGCCAGTTTTTCCGCTTGCTCGCGGTCAACCTTGCTTTCGATATCTTCGATCAGCGACAACACATCGCCCATGCCGAGAATACGTGACGCTACGCGGTCTGGATGGAATGGCTCCAGCGCATCGGTCTTCTCGCCCACACCGAGGAACTTGATGGGCTTGCCGGTGATGTGACGGATAGACAGCGCGGCACCACCACGCGCGTCGCCGTCGACCTTGGTCAGCACTACGCCGGTCAGCGGCAGCGCCTCGTTAAAGGCCTTGGCCGTATTGGCGGCATCCTGACCGGTCATGGCATCGACCACAAACAGGGTTTCCACCGGCTTGATCGCCGCATGCACCTGTTTGATCTCGTCCATCATCGCTTCGTCTACGTGCAAACGGCCGGCGGTATCGACGATCAGCACGTCGTAGAATTTCAGCTTGGCCTGCTGCAATGCACGGTTAACGATGTCGATCGGCTTTTCTTTGACATCCGACGGGAAGAAATCGATGCCGACGCCTTCCGCCAACGTTTCCAACTGCCTGATCGCCGCCGGACGGTAAACGTCCGCGGAAACCACCAACACTTTTTTCTTCTGTTTTTCTTTCAGGAATTTGCCGAGCTTGGCGACGCTGGTGGTTTTACCGGCACCTTGCAGGCCCGCCATCAGCACCACGGCCGGTGGCTGCGCCGCCAGATTCAGCTCGGTATTCACTTCGCCCATCGCGGCAATCAGCTCGCTCTTGACGATCTTGACGAATTCTTGCCCCGGCGTCAGGCTCTTGTTGACTTCATGCCCCACCGCACTCTCTTTGACGCGGTTGATAAAGTCGCGCACTACCGGCAGCGCAACGTCCGCTTCCAGCAACGCCATGCGCACTTCACGCAGGGTTTCCTTGATATTCTCTTCGGTCAGCCGCCCACGGCCGCTGATATTGCGCAGTGTGCGCGACAATCGATCGGTTAAATTTTCAAACATCGTCTCATGCTCAACGTGTAATGACAGGCCGCTTTGGCGACACAATTGCGGCGATGATAACACGAAGCGTACAGGATCTCTGCCTCAGCGTTGGAGATCGGTTGGAGTGGAACGCGCTCAACGCTATACTGGCAATCCAATTAACCATGCCGAAGCAAAATTAAACGCTATGCCAGTTTTCTCCATTGTGGCTTTGATGGCCTACCTGCTCAGCCTTGGACTGATTATTCCCAGCTTGTTGCGGAAGAACAGCGCATACCGTCGGCTTGCTATCGTCTCGGCGGTGGTGGCGCTAATTTGCCATGCCATCGCACTGCAGCAACGTATCTTTGACGTCAGCGCCGGGCAAAATCTCAGCCTGCTGAACATCGGTTCCATCGTCAGTCTGATCATTTGTTCGATCATGACCTTTGTCGCTTCGCGCAATCGCGGCTGGTTCTTGCTGCCCATCGTTTATAGCTTCGCGATGATCAATCTGGCCTTCGCCAGTTTTATGCCGGGCGAATTCATCACCCATCTGGAAGCCAGCCCGGAGCTGATGGTGCATATAGGTCTGGCGCTGTTCTCTTACGCTACGCTGATTATTGCCGCACTGTATGCGCTGCAGCTTGCCTGGTTGGACTACCTGCTAAAAAACAAAAAGCTGTCCTTCAGTGCCGACATGCCGCCGCTGATGAGTATCGAACGCAAAATGTTCCACATCACCCAGATCGGCGTAGTGCTGCTCACGCTCACACTGTGCACCGGTCTGCTGTATATGGATAACCTGTTCAGTAAAGAGAACGTTCATAAAGCCGTGCTGTCCATTATGGCCTGGTTTGTGTACATCGTTCTGCTGTGGGGCCATTATCATGAAGGTTGGCGCGGACGCCGCGTCGTTTGGTTCAGCTTTGCCGGCGCTTTCTTGCTGACGCTGGCCTATTTCGGCAGCCGTCTGATTCAACAAGTCATGGTGCGCTAAGCCGCCTCAGGCCCTCTTTTCCCTTATATAAGGAATACCGCGTTGGAGCACGTTTCGACAGGGACCCTGATCATTATTCTGGTGATCATGATTGTGGTCTCCGCTTACTTCTCAGCATCCGAAACCGGCATGATGACGCTCAACCGCTATCGTCTCCGTCATCTCGCCAAGCAGGGTAGCCGCTCTGCCCGCCGGGTCGAGAAATTGCTGCAAAAACCGGATCGCCTGATTGGCCTGGTGTTGATCGGCAATAATCTGGTGAACATTCTCGCGTCGGCACTGGGGACCATCGTCGGCATGCGCCTGTATGGCGACCTCGGCGTAGCCATCGCTACCGGCGTATTGACGTTCGCCGTGCTGTTGTTCGCCGAAGTGCTGCCAAAAACCTTCGCGGCGCTGTACCCGGAACGCATCGCCTTCCCCAGCAGCTTTTTACTGGCGCCTCTGCAGAAGGTGATGTTCCCGCTAGTGTGGCTGCTCAATGGCATCACCACGCTGATATTGCGCGTGTTCGGCATTCGCACCAACGTACGCGTCAGCGATGCGGTGAGCAAGGACGAGCTGCGCACCATCGTCAATGAGTCCCACTCGCAGATTTCCCGTCGCAATCAAGACATGCTGATCTCGGTACTGGACCTGGAAAAGGTGACGGTCGATGACATCATGGTACCGCGCAACGAAATCGTCGGTATCGACGTCAACGACGACTGGAAGTCGATCATGCGCCAGCTTACCCACTCGCCGCACGGCCGCATCGTGCTGTATCGCAGCTCGCTGGATGACGCCATCGGTATGCTGCGGGTGCGTGAAGCTTACCGGCTGATGACCGAGAAGAAAGAGTTTAACAAAGAGAATTTGCTGCGCGCCGCTGACGAAATTTACTACGTGCCTGAAGGTACACCGCTCAATGTCCAACTGGTGAAATTCCAGAGGAATAAAGAGAAAGTCGGAATCGTGGTGGACGAGTACGGTGATATTCAGGGGCTGGTAACGGTGGAAGATATTCTGGAGGAGATCGTAGGCGATTTCACGACCTCCATGTCACCCACGCTGGCGGAGGAAGTTAATCCGCAGAGCGACGGCTCCGTGCTGATAGACGGTACTGCCAACGTGCGCGAGTTAAACAAGGCTTTCAACTGGACACTGCCGGCCACCGAGGCTCGCACCATTAACGGCATGCTGCTGGAAGAGTTGGAAGAGATCCCCGAGATCGGTACCCGTGTGCGCGTAAGTCACTACGACGTCGATATCCTCGACGTGCAAGACAATATGATAAAACAGGTGCGGGTCACACCGATAAAGTCGCTGCAATCCAGCGTTCAACAGCGCTGACTGCCCGCCAGAAAGAGAAAAGACGCGAACCTCGCGTCTTTTTTTATCGCTATAGCCTGTGGCTGTGAACTAGATATGCAGTTCCTGCAGCTTTTCTTTCGGCAGCGCCAGCTCTTCGTTGTGGTTCACTACCACGTCGTGATCGAGAATGTGCTTGGCGATTTCCTGCGCTTCTTCCAAAGAGTGCATGTGATAAGTCCCGCACTGGAACTCATTCAGCTCAGGAATTTTGCGCTGGTCAGTCACTTTCAGCACGTCGGACATCGCCGCTTTCCACGCATCGGCAACGCGCTGCTCTTCCGGCACGCCGATCAGGCTCATGTAGAAACCGGTGCGGCATCCCATCGGGGAGATATCGATAATCTCAACGCCCTGGCCGTTCAGATGATCGCGCATAAAGCCGGCAAACAGGTGTTCCAGCGTATGAATGCCGCGTTCTGGCATCACTTCCAGGTTCGGCCGACAGAAGCGCAGATCGAACACGGTGATGGTATCGCCATGAGGAGTTTTCATGGTTTTCGCGACGCGGACAGCCGGGGCTGCCATGCGGGTATGGTCTACGGTGAAGCTATCCAGCAGTGGCATTTCGTTACCTCCTCGTGAAAGAGTATTTATTTCGAAACTTTTTTAACTAACCAGGAAACCTTTTCCAACCCAGCGAGTCTGAGTATGTGAAAGACGCGCATTTGTTATCATCATCCCTGTCATCAGAGATGCATATTTGGCCACATTGATGTGGCCTTTTTCTTTTTCAGCCCCCGCCGTGTTGCTTCAGGAACTCTTCAAAGCTTAGCGTATCACTGGCTTCTATGTTGCGTTGACGCTGCCATGAGGCTTCCTGTTCCTTCGTCAGCTCGGCTTCGGTCAGAATTTCCAACGGCTCTTCCATCAGCATCTGACGGTACTGCTCGGCCAATTGCAAGCCCACACGGCCGGTTCCCTCTTCCTTCATCGCTTTCAGGATGCGAGCAGAGAACGTCAGCTCCGGATCGTCAAACGCCGCAACCAGTTCATCGCAAACTTGCTGATACTGGCGATCGCCGGCTTCGCTATCCAGCACCTCCGCCACGCGTCGCAGATCGTCAAACAACGCCTTACCGACTTTCTCCAGCGGCTCACGGCTGTCATCACAGCCCATACCGATGGTTTGGCCAGGCTTGCGTCCTTCGAGGATCACCCGATTCCAGTTTTTGCGCGTGCACAGCAGTTCATCACTGTTCATCTCTGGCGCATCGGCCAGCACACACCACACCAGGAACAGGTCCAGGAAACGCGCCTGCACCGCATCCACGCCGATTGGCGAGAACGGGTTGATGTCCAGCGAACGAACCTCGATATATTCGATACCGCCGCGCAACAGCGCATCTGACGGCGTCTCACCGCTTTTGGTCACGCGCTTCGGCCGGATCGGCGCATACAGTTCATTTTCAATCTGCAGCACGTTACTGTTCAATTGCAGGTAACGATCGCCGTCCTTTACACCCAATTCGGCGAACTCTTCGGAAGGCGTGACAATCGCCCGCTTCAGACCGGCGACATAACTTTGCAGATCGTTGAAGGTAATGCCCAGATTGCTCTGAGATTTATTGGTGTAACCCAGGTCGCTCAATCGCAGCGAAGTGGCATACGGCAGATAGCACATCCCCTGTTCAGTACGCTCGAACGGCAATGCGGTTTCACGCCCTTTCAGGAACGAGGAACAGATCGCCGGCGACGCGCCGAACAAATACGGGATCACCCAGCCAAAACGGTAGTAATTGCGGATCAAGCGGAAGTAGCCCGCAGAAATCTGCTCTTTACCGCTCTCTGCGTCTTTTACGCCGGCCCATGCCTGCCAGAACTCCAGCGGCAGCGAGAAATTGTAATGCACGCCGGAAATGGTCTGCATCAACGCACCGTAGCGATTTTTCAATCCTTCACGGTACAGCGTTTTCATGCGGCCAATATTCGACGAACCGAACTGCGCCAGCTCAATGTCTTGCTCGGCTTCAATAAAGCACGGCATGCTGAGCGGCCACATGCGTTCATCACCCAGATTACGCGCCACGTGACGATGGATATCGCGCAGGAACGTCAACAGATGGTCGAGGTTATCGTCAACCGGCGTAATAAACTCTAACAGCGCCTCGGCAAAGTCTGTAGTAATCCAATGGTGCGTTAATGCCGCCCCCAACTTTTCCGGATGTCCGGTTGTCGCCAGTTTTCCGTCCGCAGTGACACGCAGCGTTTCACGTTCAATGCCGCGACGAATACCTTTTAATGCATGGGGATGGGCTTCCAACCAAGAAAGCGCCTGTGATACGTCCGGGATCAAATTGACCTCCCGCTTCTAAAAACAATAACTCGTAAGCATACTGAATCTGCACCCGAGTGAATATTGAGTTATATTCACTTCGTTAATGCCACCAGGCCATTCCCTGTAACGTTATCATAGTCAAAATGATGTAACGCAGCGCCTTTCCGATACACAGAAACAGCGCTACAGGGCCCCAGGGCATGCGCAGCCAACCTGCCAACACGCACAACAAATCGCCCACTACCGGCACCCAACTGAGCAACAGCGCAGCCGGGCCAAAGCGTTTCATCCACCCGAGCGCTGTCTCCAGCCCCCGCTGCGGTTTCAACGCCGGCAACAAGCGTCCTATAATGACATTGGTCAACCCACCGAGCGTATTCCCCAACGTCGCGGCCAACACCAGTAATTCCGGTGAGGCACGGCTGTTGGTCAGCAAGGCAACCAAAACAATCTCTGAATTTCCCGGCAGCAGCGTCGCACTGAGGAAGCTGCTGCCGAATAACGACATAACCGCCAGCGTACTACTCAAAGCGTGCGAACGTCTACGACAGCCATATTGGCGCTTTTCGCCGCCTCAATACCGAAATCTGCGTCTTCAAACACCACACATTTTTCCGGCGGCACACCCATCAGCTCGGCGCAACGCAGGAAAGTATCAGGTTCGGGCTTGTGCCGCAGTACGTCATCGGCACCCACGATCGCATCAAAACAGTGGAACAGGCCCAAATGGCGTAGCAAAGATTCCGCCATACGGTGTTCGCTGCCGGTGCCAACCGCCATTGGACGACGGCCGTGATAGGCTTTGACTACCTCAATCAGCGGCAATGGGCGCACGGTATCCAGCAGCATAGTTTCCACCGCACGGGTTTTCTCCGCAGCCAGTTGATGGGGATCGAGATCGGCCTGATGGCGGGTAATAATCGACTGGGCAATGCGCCAGCTCGGAGAACCGTTCAGCGCCACCATAGCCGCTTCATCAAACGTCATACCGTAACGGGCCAACACCTCGTGCCACGCTTTACGGTGCGTCGGCTCGGTATCAAGGATAGTGCCGTCCATGTCGAAGATCAGACCCTGATAGCGGTCGTACATCGTTACTCCATGATCGTTGAGGAAAGAAAACTACTTTAGCGTAAAGCCGGAAGGTTGTCGCTGATCGCGTAATGGCGGAATGTGCTCTGGGAAAAGTCCGGTGAGAAGAGAAGTGCGGAAAGTATTTTGCCGAAGCCGGAAAAGCGAAAAACCCGCCGAAGCGGGTTTTTCTTAGATGGTGCATCCAGGAGGATTCGAACCTCCGACCGCTCGGTTCGTAGCCGAGTACTCTATCCAGCTGAGCTATGGATGCATTACTGTTTTTGTTTTGTCTGCTTGAAGAAACAAGTTTGACAGAAAGAATGGTGCATCCAGGAGGATTCGAACCTCCGACCGCTCGGTTCGTAGCCGAGTACTCTATCCAGCTGAGCTATGGATGCACAGGAATTCTTTTTTGATACCGTATGGTACGTTTTACTACCCCACCATACTGCAAAATATGGTGCATCCAGGAGGATTCGAACCTCCGACCGCTCGGTTCGTAGCCGAGTACTCTATCCAGCTGAGCTATGGATGCAAATGGCGGTGAGGCGGGGATTCGAACCCCGGATGCAGCTTTTGACCGCATACTCCCTTAGCAGGGGAGCGCCTTCAGCCTCTCGGCCACCTCACCATACGCTTCTTTCGAATTGTGCCTAACTTGCTTTAGAGAAGCTCATCGGCACTGCGTGGCGCACATATTACTTTCTCCGACTTTTAAGTCAAACAATTTTTCCCAACTCACGTGCGTTTGCGCAATTCACACTCAACATGGGCGATTTCAAGGCAAAAAGAGTGTTTTATCAACAGGCCGCCAGGGTGAAACCGCAAACAAAGCGAATGGCTGCAATCGGGAAATAAGAAGATGAAAGCGGGAAAGGATTAATGATGGGCACAAAAAAGCACAGTAGCGTCTCGCCAAGCAACGAGACGCTGCTTCGAAATCAGAAGGTCGTCTGTTGAGACTTCTCTGCCTGAATG
The DNA here is from genome assembly GCF_052045345.1 of Serratia sp. 22264. Lineage (NCBI taxonomy): Bacteria > Pseudomonadati > Pseudomonadota > Gammaproteobacteria > Enterobacterales > Yersiniaceae > Serratia > Serratia sp. 22264. The sequence continues at coordinate 512,331 of NZ_JBQEOY010000002.1, read as the reverse complement.
CGCTGATAGATTTCTTCGCGGTGCACTGACACCTCTTTAGGGGCATTCACACCAATACGAACCTGGTTGCCCTTGACCCCTAACACTGTGACAGTGACCTCATCGCCAATCATGAGGGTTTCACCAACTCGACGAGTCAGAATTAACATTCTTTGCTCCTTGAAAGATTAAAAGAGTCGGGTCTCTCAGTTTCCCCGTCATTATCCATCATATGCTGCGAAAACGTAAGCCATCTAACCCACAATAAGTGTAAGCAGGCTTGGTCTCACCTCAGATAATAATAAGTTTAGCCGACCTGAAAAACTTTGTTCCCGGAATTGTAACTAAATTGTGTTAGCACAGGCTAAAAACGCCATAATCAGCAATGAGTTATGGCGTTTATAAGTGCTATTTATTTATATTCACAGTTTCGAAGCCACCCAGGCCTCTACGCTGTTTAAGGCCGCAGGCAGGGCACTGACATCGGTCCCCCCGGCCTGCGCCATGTCGGGGCGCCCACCCCCTTTGCCGCCAACCTGCTGCGCTACGTGGCCGATCAACTCGCCGGCTTTCACCCGGTCGGTCAAATCTTTGGTCACGCCGGCAATCAGGCTAACCTTATCGTCAGCCGTAGTGGCCAGCACGATAATTGCGGAACCCAGCTGATTTTTAAGATCGTCAACCATGGTCCGCAGCATTTTCGCCTCAACGTTATCAAGCTGGCTGACCAACAGCTGCACGCCATTGACCTTTTTCGCCTGGCTGGACAACGAAGCGCTTTCCTGCGCAGCTTGCTGATCTTTCAACTGCTGCAGCTCTTTCTCCAGTGCGCGAGTACGATCCAGCACCGCACGCACCTTGTCCGTCAGGTTGCTATTGTCACCTTTCACCAACTGCGCAACGTCCTGTAACAGATCGTTTTGCTGATGAAGGGTCGCAATCGCGCCCTCGCCGGTTACGGCTTCAATACGGCGAATACCCGCTGCGGTACCTGATTCGGTCAGAATGCGGAACAGGCCGATATCACCGGTACGGCTGGCGTGAGTACCGCCACACAGTTCGGTAGAGAAGTCACCCATGGTCAGTACACGTACGCTGTCGTCGTACTTCTCGCCAAACAGCGCCATCGCGCCCTTCTCTTTGGCATCGTCCAGCGCCATCACTTCGGTTTGCACCGGCAGGTTACGACGCACCTGCTGGTTAACCAAATCTTCCACAACGCGGATTTGTTCCGGTTTCATCGCTTCAAAATGCGAGAAATCGAAACGCAGATATTTATCGTTAACCAGCGAGCCTTTCTGCGCCACGTGCTCGCCCAACGTCTGACGCAATGCGGCATGCAGCAGGTGGGTAGCTGAGTGGTTCAAACGAATACGGTTACGGCGGGCGATATCAATCTGCGCATCGACGCGATCCTTCACCTTCAGCACGCCATGGGACAACTTGCCCTGATGCCCGATAGCCTGGCCGTATTTCTGCGTATCGCTAACCACAAAGTCCGCGCCTGCGGTTTTCAGCACGCCTTTGTCACCAACCTGACCACCGGACTCACCGTAGAATGGCGTTTCATCCAGTACCACCACAGCTTCTTCACCCACGTGGATCTCATCCACCGGCTGGCCGTCGCGGAACAACGCCGTCACTGTAGCCTGCTGTTCTTCGTGGTCATACCCGCTGAACTGGCTGGCGCCATCAACGCGGATCATGCTGTTGTAGTCGGCACCAAAGCCGCTGGACTCGCGCGCACGGCGGCGCTGCGCTTCCATAGCTTGTTCGAAGCCGGCTTCATCCACTTTCAAACCGCGCTCACGGCACACGTCTGCGGTTAAATCGACCGGGAAACCGTAAGTGTCATACAGGCGGAAGGCAGCCTCTCCATCCAGGGTGTCGCCCTGCAGATTGGCCAGCTCTTCATCCAACAACGCCAGACCACGCTCCAACGTACGGGCAAACTGGTCTTCTTCGGTTTTCAACACTTTCTCAACCAGCGATTGCTGACGCTTCAATTCGTCGGCTGCCGGGCCCATGACTTCGATCAGCGGCGCAACCAGTTTATAGAAGAAGCTCTCTTTCGCGCCCAGCATGTTGCCATGGCGGATAGCACGACGGATGATGCGGCGCAGCACGTAGCCGCGGCCTTCGCTTGACGGCATTACGCCGTCTGACACCAGGAAGGCGCAGGAACGGATATGGTCGGCGATAACACGCAGGGATTTGTTATCCAAATCAACCGCGCCGGTCACTTTCGCCACTGCGGTAATCAGCTTGCTGAACAGATCGATTTCATAGTTGGAGTTCACATGCTGCAGCACCGCGGCAATGCGTTCCAGGCCCATACCGGTATCTACCGAAGGTTTTGGCAGAGGCAACATAGTGCCGTCAGATTGGCGGTTGAACTGCATGAAAACGATGTTCCAGATCTCGATGTAACGATCGCCATCCTCTTCCGCGCTGCCTGGCGGGCCACCCCAGATGTGATCGCCGTGATCGTAGAAGATCTCGGTGCACGGACCGCATGGGCCGGTATCGCCCATTTGCCAGAAGTTGTCGGACGCGAAGGCCGCACCCTTGTTGTCGCCGATACGGATAATGCGTTCCGCCGGTACGCCAATCTGCTTCTGCCAGATGTCGAAAGCTTCGTCATCGGTTTCATAGACGGTCACCCACAGCCTTTCTTTCGGCAGGTTAAACCAGTTTTCGCCGGTCAACAGTTCCCATGCGTAACTGATGGCATCGTGTTTGAAATAGTCGCCGAAGCTGAAGTTGCCCAGCATTTCAAAGAACGTATGGTGACGCGCGGTATAACCGACGTTCTCCAGATCGTTATGCTTACCGCCCGCACGCACGCAACGCTGTGAGGTAGTGGCGCGGGAATAGGCACGCTTGTCCAGCCCCAGGAAAACATCTTTAAATTGGTTCATGCCGGCATTGGTAAACAACAATGTCGGATCATTGTTAGGTACCAGGGAGCTGCTTGCTACAACCTGGTGGCCTTTACTATGAAAGAAATCGAGAAACGCTTGACGGATCTCAGCGGTGCTCTTGCTCATAATTTTCCCGGAAAGGCTAGAATAACGACACGTGAGCAAGAGCGCGACATCCTGACGATGGCATCTAGCTCACGAACAAAAAGTGGGGATAAGATAAATTTTCTTCAGAGGGAAGTAAAACCCCGTGTGCGCTCATTGCGCAAAATCACGGTAAATTGACTGAATTTCTTCCTGAAAGAAGCCCCGATAGAGCAGATAACGCTGCACTTTGGCTTTCTCTTTCCAGTCCGTTGGCAGCTCGTCGCCAAATTTACGCTGCGCCACCAGTTTGGCTTGTTCACACCAGTCGATATCACAGTCTGCCAGCGCCGTCTGAGCCAACTCTTTATCCACGCCCTTTTGCATCAGTTCCGAGCGAATGCGCTGCGCGCCGTAGCCTTTACGGCTGCGACTGCCGATATAACTGCGGGCAAAGCGTTGATCGTCCAGCCAGTTGTGCTGGTAACAATAGGCAATAACCTGTTCGATAACGGCGGGATCTACGGGTTCTTCAGGAGGAGGCGCAGAGGGGCTGGGGGTCTTGGAGCCGAATCTGGCTTTCGCCATAAATGGCTGCGCCGCAAGTTTGCGGCGCAGTTCAGCTTCACTATGATCGCGTTGCGACAGCAGGCGCATTGCGCGGCTCAGCAAATCATTCATTATTCAAGCCTGATTTAATCGACGCTGGTGCGGCCTAAACGGCACGCACCAACCTCAACAGCGATTAAAACTCTTCGCTGGTTTCAGCTTCGCCATCATCGAAGCTTTCATTGGTAGCAGTAACCAGTTCACCGTTGCTGTGCAGCAGCAGATCGCGCAGTTTTTTGTCCAACTCAGCGGCAACAGCCGGGTTTTCTTTCAGGAAGTTGCAGGCATTCGCCTTGCCCTGACCGATTTTATCGCCGTTGTAACTGTACCAGGCGCCGGCTTTCTCGATCATCTTGTGCTTAACGCCCAGATCGACCAGTTCACCGCGGCTGTTGATGCCTTCACCGTACAGAATTTGGAACTCAGCCTGCTTGAATGGCGCAGCGATTTTGTTTTTCACCACTTTAACGCGGGTTTCACTGCCCACCACTTCATCGCCTTCTTTAACCGCACCGATACGGCGGATATCCAGACGAACAGAAGCATAGAATTTCAGTGCGTTACCGCCGGTGGTGGTTTCCGGGTTACCGAACATGACACCGATTTTCATACGGATCTGGTTGATGAAGATCAGCAGCGTGTTGGCGTTTTTCAGGTTACCGGCCAGCTTACGCATCGCCTGGCTCATCATACGTGCCGCAAGGCCCATGTGTGAGTCACCGATTTCACCTTCAATTTCCGCTTTTGGCGTCAACGCCGCTACGGAGTCAACGATGATCACGTCAACCGCACCAGAACGGGTCAAGGCATCACAAATTTCCAGAGCCTGCTCACCGGTGTCCGGCTGGGAACACAGCAGGTTGTCGATATCGACGCCCAGTTTTTTGGCATAAATCGGGTCCAGCGCGTGCTCGGCATCGATAAATGCGCAAGTTTTGCCTTCGCGCTGTGCGGCAGCGATAACCTGCAGCGTCAGAGTGGTTTTACCGGAGGATTCCGGGCCATAAATTTCAACGATACGGCCCATTGGCAGGCCGCCCGCACCCAGTGCGATATCGAGTGACAGTGAGCCGGTAGAGATCGTTTCTACATCCATAGAACGGTCTTCACCCAGACGCATGATGGAGCCTTTGCCGAACTGTTTCTCAATCTGGCCCAGTGCCGCAGCTAACGCCTTTTGCTTGTTCTCATCAATAGCCATTTTTGCTCCTTCGTTTCGCAATGCCGGTGTTACCCCACACTGCCACGGAATGTATGTTGTGCAGGAAATGTCGCTAATTATACTGTATGGTCATACAGTATCAAGCCTAATTTTACAAAAATTCGTCAAGTGCGGTTTGCAGCGCGAAGATCGTCGCCTGAAGCCGCACTGCATCACGATCGCCGGCAAATTGCATCTTGTGCGCCAGCACCTGCCCAGAGCGTTCGGCGAAACCAAACCATACGGTACCCACCGGTTTTTCCGCACTGCCGCCGTCCGGGCCGGCAATACCGCTGACCGACAGCGCCAGGCTGGCCTTCGCCGCATGTAATGCCCCCTGCGCCATCTCGCGAACCACTTCCTCGCTCACGGCACCGTGGGCGGCAAGAGTCGCTTCCGCCACGCCCAACAACTCGTGTTTCGCCGCATTGCTGTAGGTGACGAACCCACGATCGAAGTAGGCGGAGCTGCCGGCAATGTCAGTAATGGCTTTGGCGATGCCGCCGCCGGTGCAGGATTCCGCACAGGTGATCCACAGACCTTTGGCCTTCAGTTTTTCCCCTACGGCAATGCTGAGTTCCCGCAGCTGATTTTCACTCATAACCCCTCCATAGCGAATCAGGTATATGCGCCCGATAGTAGCACTTATCAATGCCTGGCCGACGGCGCGTTGACATAAATGCGCAGCGCCTCGCAGGACAGGCGGTGTTAAGCCGCGGGTCAAACTGCTAGTATCAAATGTAACGCCCGGGTTAACGAATGGCGTTTCAGGATGAGGGATCTCACAGGGCCGTCTGTGCTGCCGGCATGGCTGGCCCAGGCAAACCAGGACAAAAGATTAGGATGATAGAGTGAAAAAAACGTTAGGCGTCTTCTTTCCGTTGTATACCACCACCCTGCTGATGTTGCTGGGTTCAGGGTTGCTCACCACTTACATCTCCCTGCGTTTAACCTCAATCCATGTGACAGGTGCGCTGATCGGTGCGATTATCGCCGCCAACTACATCGGCCTGGTGATCGGCGGTAAAGTCGGTCATTTCCTGATTGCCCGCGTCGGCCATATCCGCGCTTACGTCTCCTGTGCCGGCATCATTACCGCTGCGGTGCTGGGGCACGGCCTGACGGAGTACATTCCTGTCTGGGTGGTGCTGCGCCTGATTATCGGCCTGTGCATGATGTGCCAGTTTATGGTGCTGGAGAGTTGGCTGAACGACCAGGCGGAATCCAATCAGCGCGGCATAGTTTTCGGTTTCTATATGGCGGCCACCTACCTGGGCATGTCGCTGGGCCAGGTGGTGCTGATGCTGCAGACCAGTCTCGGCATCACCACGTTGCTGTTGATCGCGCTGTGTTTTGCACTCTGCCTGGTACCTATCGCCCTCACCACTCGTACCAATGCGCGTCATATGTCACCGGCGCCGATGGAACTGCGCTATTTTATCGGCGCCATTCCCAAGGTACTGGCGACCACGCTGGTGATCGGCATGGTAGTAGGCTCTTTCTATGGGCTGGCGCCGGTCTACGCCAGCATGCAGGCACTCACTACCCAACAAACCGGCCTGTTTATGGCGATCTCCATCTTTGCCGGGCTGGTGGCGCAGTTCCCGCTCAGTTGGCTGTCAGACCGCTATAATCGTACGCTGTTGATGCGCATCAATGCCATTTTACTGATCGTGGCGGCGCTGCCGCTGGCTCTGGTACCACACATTGATTTTCCGGTGCTGCTGGTGGTGGGGTTTATCGTCAGCATGCTGCAATTCACGCTGTATCCACTGGTCGTGGCATTGGCGAACGATCTGATCGAGCCTGAGCGGCGCGTATCGTTGGCAGCCTGTTTGCTGATGGCATTCGGCGTCGGCGCCAGTATCGGTCCGCTGGCGGTCGGTGCGCTGATTCAGCCCCTGGGCGGCAACATTCTGTATGCGTTCTTCTCGCTTTGCGGCGTGCTGCTGGTGGCCTTCAGCCGTACGGTAAAAGAAGACGAATCGCAGTTTGTGCAGGATGCGCCGTTACCGCATATTCCCCTGCCGGACAGTCTGACCAGTTCGCCGCTTTCCCCGGCACTGAACCCAACCTTCGATGAGCAGATCATCCACGATACCATGCCGCCTCCGGAGGCCGCACCGGATCCGGTAGATGATCAACCCAGCGAAACGCCGGCAGCGGAGGAGCCCATCCCGCAGGGCGCAGACCCCGATGAAGATACGGGGTTGAAAAAGGCCCATTCGATGCTTTAATCATCGGCCCCTTCTTGGAGTCGGTATCCGCGTATCACAGATCCAGGAAGGATCCCAGGCGGTAACCGCGCTCCGCAATCGCGTTTTTAATGCCTGACGCGGTCAATACCTCCACCTCCGCCAGCCGCGGATAGCAGTATTTGCTCTCCAATAGGGTCTTATCCAGGAATGCCGGGTGGCACATCAACTCTACTGAGCCGACGCCGCGTTCGTCGGCCCGGTCAAGCACCTGCAAAAACAGGGCTTCGGATATAGCCTCGCCATAAAAACCCGAATCAAACCACTCGGTGCTGCGATCACAACGCAACGGAATGCCTTGTCGCTCCACTGCCTGGCGGTCAATACGCAGCGGAATGGATTTGGACTGAGCGAAGGCCTCCACCAACGGATAGATCTGCGGCAGCATGTGCGCATGATGGTGGCTGTCGATATGAGTCGGCGCTTTACCGAAAACGGCCGTAAACTTGTCGTACTGCCCCACCAGCTCATTGTAGATTTCGTCCAAATCCAACATCGCAGACTCGGCCCTTTCCCACAGCCACTTACCCAATTCCCCCCGCTCATTGACCAATGACGGCATGGCGGTCAAGGGGCGCCCATGAGTCAACACAAAGTGCAGCCCCACCTGCAGCCCAGGAAAAATCCTGTTTAACTGCGCCGCGTGGTGCACATCCTCGCCATTCACCATGGCGGTAGTTGAAGAGACTACCCCGTAGTGAAACGCCTCGATAATGCCGTAGTTCTGGCCCTTGCTCAGGCCAAAATCGTCGGCGTTCACTATCAGTAACTTTTCCATTTTGGCATCCATTTAACAAATTTTTGGCAAGGGGAAGCCGCCCGTCTGGTACGGCAGGTCCCCTTCACGTCTACAAAGAAACTTATTTCATCAGGCTATGAGTGGCCTGAAAGGTATTCGGAATATCGGCGTTAATGCTTATCGGGAGCGGCCCTAAATAGGGCCGTAGAACTTTTTTCGGTAATTACCCGGGGTGACTTCGGTGAGTCTTTTAAAGTTTTTGATAAACAGGCTCACGTCACCGTAACCTGAATCGAAGGCAATATCCGACACGGAATAATTCGTCACCTCCAACTGCGTTTTGGCGAAATTGATGCGGATTTCATTAATCACCTGCATCGGCGTTTTATGGTAGTAGCGCCGCATCGCCCGGGTCAGGTATTCCTGCGTTTTCCCCGACAGCTCAACCATATTCAGCAGCGCCTTTTCACCAAACATCGCTTTATCATGCATGCCCGCCAGCGTGTTCTTCAGCCATTGGGGAATGTCATCGCCTTCGCCGCACTCTTCCTTGTAATGCCGGATGCGGCTGACGATATAAAAAGTCAGCGTTTCCAGGAACTCGGCAAAGTCATCTTCGCGAAACTGCGGTGAGCCGACCACCGACTCGATATAGGCCAAAAACTCGTTCTTGAGGCTGTAAGCCTGCGAGGCGACAAAACAGCGCGGTAAAAGCTGCAGGTAATGCTCCTCAAAGAAGACCTTGCCGACCGCCACGTTGAAAATTTTCGCGGCGCCAAACTCGTAAAAGCTTTGGTGACGTGAGCCGATAGGGATAAAAACAAAGTCTCCCCGTTCCAGCAGCACCCGCTTGCCGTTGATCTCCTGATAGCATTTACCGCTCAGGACAATGGTGAACTCATAGTAGTCATGCTGATGCAGCCCGGTCGCGCTCTCCACCTTGTTATAAATAAACAGATGAAAGTCTTTGCAGTTAAAAAAATCCTGCTCCCGAATCAGCTTAACGTCGTTCGCATTCAGCGAAACCTGATTATCAGTCACCGCATACGCTCCCATTAGTCGAAACCGTTTTGTCTGGCCGTTTCGGCAAACCAGTAGCCGCTCTTTTTAAGCGTGCGCCGTTGGCTTTGCCGATCCAGTCTGACTAGCCCGTAGCGATTCTTATAGGCATTGAGCCAGGACCAACAGTCAATAAAGGTCCACAAATGATAACCTTTACAGTTGGAACCCTCCGCCAACGCCTGATGCAGCCATTTCAGATGTTCGCGGATAAAGTCGATGCGATAGTCATCCTCCACCCGGCCGGAAGCGCCGATAAAGGCTTCCTCCCCCTCTACGCCCATGCCATTTTCTGAAATATAGCAGGGAATATTGCCGTAGTTTTCTTTCAGGTCCATCAGAATGTCATACAGCCCTTTTTCGTAGATCTCCCAGCCCCGGTGCGGGTTAATCTTCCGGCCCGGCATCTCATAGTAGCTGAACAGATCTTCCGGCATCGTCACCCTATCGGTGGTCCGAAAACCTTCTTTCGCTTTAACCCTGCGAGGCTGGTAATAATTGACGCCCAGGATATCGACAACCCCGTCAGCAATCAGCTGTGCATCCTCAGGCTCGGTCTGTGGTTGCAGCCCGTTGGCTTTCAGCAAATCCACCAATTCTTGCGGATAACGCCCTTTTGTTACTGGATCGAGGAAGCTCTTGTTCAGCAACAGATCCGCATAGTTGGCCGCCAAGAGGTCTTCCTGGCGGGTCGAGCGGGGATAGGTCGGGCTCAGGTTCAAAATAATGCCTATCGTGCCCTCGTTACCCAGCGCCCTGAAATGCCTCACCGCTTTGGCGTGCGCCAGAACGCTGTGGTAAGCCACCACGACGGCCCTTTTGAAATCGACCACGCACGGATAATGCAGGTCGTTCAGATAGCCCGCCTCAACCGGCACAATCGGCTCATTGAACGTGAACCAGTGGGTGACTCTGTCGCCGAACAGGGTGAAGCAAGTCTTGGCGTAGCGAGCATAGGCTTCGACCACAGCCCGGCTTTCCCAGCCGCCTTTCTGCTGCATGCACAGCGGCATATCGAAATGGTAGAGATTGATAAATGGCGTGATGCCCTGCGCTAACAGGCTATCAATCAACGCATTGTAGAAGGCGACCGCTTTAGGGTTCACTTCGCCATCGCCCTCCGGGATCAGCCGGGACCAGGAGATGGACGTTCTGAAGGTGTTATGCCCAAGCGTTTTTAACAGCAGGATATCGTCGCGAAAATTGTCATAAAACGTGGACGCCTCGGAGGGACCAACCTGATGATGAAAACGTTCGGGGGCGGTTTCATGCCAGTAATCGAAGATGTTCCGGCTCTTGCCATCCCGTGCAGAGTCCCCTTCCGACTGCGGCGCAGACGTGGCGCTTCCCCACCAGAAATCGTCAGCAAAGTGATATTTCATTCAAACGCCCCTAAAACCGGGGCAGCAGATGCTGCCCCGTTCCGACAGTTAGAATTTCAGCGCCTTGGCGATATCTTCTTCGCTCTCGGTCGCCTGATCGATCTGGCTTTGCGCCTTGTTGGAAATCATTACGAACGGCAGGTAAATCAAGGTCGCAACGCCCAGGTTGAAGAAACTCAGCAACATGGCGACGATGCTGCCGTTGGTGTTGAAGAACGCCCCCAGCCCGACCGGCATGGTCCAGGGCGCAATGTTGGTGATAGGCGGGATCATCCCGGTGTAATAGGCCACCGTGGTGATAATCGTCAATACCGGTTGAACCAGGATGAACGGAATAAACATCACCGGGTTCATAATCACCGGCAGGCCAAACAGGATAGGCTCATTGATCTGGAAGATGCCCGACGGGGTAGCCAGCTTGGCAACCTGACGATAGTCTTCGCGGCGTGAGGCGATAAAGATGGCGATAATCAGCCCCAGCGTCGAGCCGGTCCCGCCAAGGTAAATGTAAGAGTCGACGAACGGCTTCGCCCACATGTGGAACTCTTTGCCCGCAGCAACCGCCGCCTCGACGGAACCGTACTTGTTGTAAAGCTCCACGTTCTCCAGCGCGAATGGCGTCATGATGCCGCTGTCCAACGCCGCCAGCGCCATTGAGCCATGCACCCCAAAGAACCACAGCAGCGAGGAGAACATCACATACACCCACCCCACCACGCTGCCCATTTTCGCCAGCGGAGCCGAGATGCTGTCCATAATGATTTGGTGGAAGTTGGTGCCCCACAGCGTCAGGCAATAAGCCAGCACGCCCATAATCGACAGGATAATAAAGCCGGGGATCAACGCGGAGAAAGAGCGCGATACCGAAGAAGGTACACTGTCCGGCAGGCTGATCACCCAATTGCGGCGCACCACAAAGGCAAACATCTCCGCCACCACCAGGCCGATCACCATACCGGAAATGATGTTGGCGCCCCCCAGCCAGTTCGCCCCCACGGCGTAGGCTTCACCCACGCTGAACGGCGTTAACGTCATGAAGGCCGCAACGGCCAGCAAAGCGGCTGCCAGCGGATCAACCTTTCTTTCCTCAGCTAACGCCATACTGATAAAAAAGGGCGTCATCAGGGACATGATCCCCAGGGTGCCGTTATACACGCTGCCACCGATGCTTTTCAGGCCATTCAGCGTTTCAATGGTGGATGCATCAAGCCGCACTCCCAGGGAGAAGAAGAACGATCCCTCACCGAAGCTGAGAAACACGTTGTTGATCAGAACGAACATCGCCCCGGTCAGCGTCAGCGGCATTAACCGGATAAACCCGTTTTTGATGGCATTAACATGGGGTTGCTTACCAATTTTCACGGCAAAGGGCAGAATGACCTTTTCCAACGAGGCAATTAACGTATTCACGGCAACGCCCCTTATTGGTTAGCTTTTTTTATTGTGGCAACCGCCGCCTTCAGCACCCCAAGGCCATCGAGTTTGCCGTACAAAACGGAGTCGATCACTTCGACCGGCTTATGCGGCAACTGTTTCTGCACTTCGGCAAGCGTGTAGGCAATCTGTGGCCCCAGCAGGATCACATCTGCCTCAGCGCCTTTCTCCGCAGCCAGAGCTTCGGGATAAGCGGCAATGATCACCGGCACCTCGTACTTCTCCGCTTGCGCTTTCATTTTTGAAACCAGCAGAGAAGTGGACATACCGGCAGAACAAAACAGATAGATTTTTTTCTTTTCCATACCAAGCACCTCAAGATAATCAAAAAAACCCCGTGTCATTTGTATGCCAGATGCAATCAAGATTGCCTCACGCACATTCCTTATGAAGTTTCCGTTACGTTGCCCTGGTTGCCGACAGTATACGGAGACGGTGAAGCGGACCGATAAGCCACTGGCCAATAGAATCGTCTATCCTTGACCTGCCGGCTTGACCCTCTTCACATTTCACATAAAAAAATAGTGTGACCGACCTCTCAAATAACCCTTTAAAACTCGTTCAAGTCGTCAACAATCAATAAATAACAATTATAAACAATAAGTTAAAAACACACAGGGTATTTATGGATAACTTTTGGCGTAGCAGGGCCGGCAACAGACGGATGAAGGAAAAATAGTGCACCCTTGATTAGAGCGAGGTACAGGAGGGGAGCAAATTCCGCCGACGGAGAAAGGGACAAGAGGGGAAAGCGCCCGGCTGCAATGCAGCGATTTCAGCCAGGGAAACGCAGCATATCTATTACCGTCGTTAAAGCGACCGGATGGTTTCTGCGGTTGGGATAATACAGATAGAAACCCGGGAATGACGGGCACCAGTCCGCCAACACCCGTTCCAGGCGTCCGGTGGCAAGATGCTCCGCCGCCTCATTCTCGATGGCGAAGGCAATACCGACATTCTCTAACGCCGCCTGCAGCATCAGCCTGCCGTCATCGAGTATCAACGGGCTATTTACCGCGACGGAAAGTACCTTGTCCCCCTGGCGAAACTCCCATTTATAGAGTTCGCCGGAAGAGATCTTGCGCCATCCGATGCAGCGATGATTTAACAGGTCGCTGGGCGTATCTGGCTTCCCATGACATTGGAAGTATTCCGGGGTCGCGACAATGGCCAGCCGTAGATCCGGCGACACTCGTACAGCCCGCATGTCGTTGTGCAGGTCTTCTCCAAGCCGGATGCCGGCGTCAAATCCCAGTTCGACGATGTTGGCGAACCCCTCCTGCGCCACAACCTCCAGAGTAATTCCGGGACAATCGCGAGCCAATCGCCCCAAATGTGGCAACAAAACCAGCTCGATCGCCGAACGGGAAGCATTGATCCGCACCAGCCCGCGCGGCTGATCGCGAAAGGTGTTCAGGCTTTCCAGCGCAGCGTCGATATCGGTAAACGCAGGTGCCAGTCTGGCCAACAGATGCTCGCCAGCTTCGGTCGGCGAAACGTTGCGCGTGGTTCGATTCAGTAACCGCAGGCCGACCTGCTCTTCCAGCTCACGCATAGTGTGACTGAGAGTTGGCGGGGTAACGCCAAGCCGGGCGGCGGCGCGCCTGAAGCTGCGTTCATTGGCGATCGCTACGAAAGCCGCCAGGCCGGACAATTCGAGTTTCTTCATCGGATTGATATAAATAATTTAATAGTGAAATGAATTTTTAACGGATAGTTATCTTTTTGGCAACAACATAGCATGGAGGTGTGATCAATAACCCAGAGTCCATATCATGACTACGCATACTGATTCAGCTCACATCCTGCAAAAACGTTTGGAAGGAAAGGTTGTCCTGGTGACCGGTGGCGGCACAGGTATCGGACGCGCCGCAGCGCTGGCCTATGCCCGCGAAGGCGCTAAAGTGGCGTTGGCGGGGCGTCGTTCGGCAGAGATCGAAGCCACTGCCGGCGAAATCATCGCCGCGGGCGGAGAAGCCCTGCCTGTGGTGGCCGATGTTTCGCTTGAAGAGGATATCCGTCGGCTGATCGCTGCAGTAATCGCCCGTTACGGATGGCTCGACATCGCCTTCAACAACGCCGGCATACTTGGGAATTTTTCGCCCATCACTCAACAAAGCAGTGCGGATTTCGACCAGGTGATCGCCGTCAATCTCAGAGGAGTGTGGCTGGCGATCAAATACGAGATAGAGACTTTCCTGGCGCAAAATTCTGCCGGCGTCATCATCAACACCTCTTCCTGGCTCACCCACGGGGCGCTCGCCGGCTCGTCGAGCTACTCCGCCAGCAAAGGGGCGATTGACGCGTTAATCCCCGCAGTGGCACTTGAATACGGACGCCAGGGCATCCGCATCAATAACATTAATCCCGGTATCATCGAAACACCGATGGCGCACGGCAGCGTCGCCGATGCCAGCGCTTTCGCGCCTTTTATCGAACACACCCCCATCGGGCGCATGGGACAACCGGAAGACATCGGCGATGTGGCGGTCTGGCTTGCAACGGACGAAGCCCGTTTTGTCACCGGCCAAAGCCTGCTGGTGGATGGCGGCTACACCATCGCCGGCATCCGCTGAGGAACCGCATAATGAACTATGTCCGCCTCGGCCACAGCGGCCTGAAGGTTTCCCGGCTCTGCTTGGGCTGCATGACCTACGGCGATCCCGCCTGGCGCCCCTGGGTGCTGAAAGAAGAGCAGGCTCGCCCTTTCATCCAGCAGGCGCTGGAAGCCGGCATTAACTTTTTCGATACCGCCAATATCTACTCGGCGGGCGAAAGCGAACGCATTGTCGGCCGCGCATTGCGCGATTTTGCCCGCCGCGAAGACATGGTGATCGCCACCAAGGCGTTCTTTCCGATGGACGAATCCCCCAACGGCCGGGGCCTGTCGCGCAAACATCTCATTCATAGCGTAGAAGCTTCGCTGCAACGATTGGGGACGGACTATATCGACCTGTTCGTACTGCACCGCTTCGATAGCGAAACGCCGATCGAAGAGACGGCCGAAACGCTCGACACTCTGGTGCGTGCGGGCAAGATCCGTTACCTCGGCGCCTCCTCCATGCACGCCTGGCGCTTTATGAAAATGCTGGATTTTCAGCGCCATAACCGATTGGCGGCGTTTATTTCGATGCAAAGCCAATACAACCTGGTGACGCGTGAAGATGAAGACGAGTTAATCCTGCTGTGCCAGGAGGAAGGCATTGGCCTGACGCCTTGGTCCCCCCTGGCGCGCGGCCTGCTGGCGGGCGCGAAAAAATCTGCCACGCTGCGCGCTCAGACAGACGAGCAGGCCCCGCTATGGTATGGCGGGCGCAGTGAAGTGGAACAATCCATCGCAGCGGTCGAGGCGTTGGCCGCAGCCCGCTGCGTAGCGCCGGCGCAAATCGCGCTCGCCTGGCTGCTGGCCAGAAAAAGCGTGGCTTCAGCATTGGTCGGCATGTCGCGACCGCATCATCTGCAGGATGCTGTCGAGGCGCTTTCCCTCAACCTGTCGGATGAAGAAATGGCGTCGCTCGAAGCGCCAATGCAACAACACCTGCCTACTCGCCGTTGGTAATTTCCGCCCGGTGGAAAAGCACTCGCAACGACCCCTCATCACAGGAGAGACTGGATGCTATACGCGATAAAACCTTCCCCGGCACGGGCGTCCCTGTTGGTCTTGCTGCTGGCCATCGCGGCCCCGGCCATTTCCGCGCCGGCCAACGAAGCCCCCTGCGTCGCCACCAGCATGACATTGCCGCCGGGAGCGCTCTACCCTAACGGCATCGCCCGCGCATCCGACGGTACCCTGTATGTGGGGCTGATTACCAGTGGCCGCGTGCTGCGCAAACGCCCAAACCAAGATTGGCAAACCTTCTTTCCCGGCACCGATACGGTGTTCGCTTCAAACGCCCTGAGACTGGACGAACGGCGCGGGCTGCTGTGGGGAAACTCGCCGGACTTCCTGTCCGCGGGGAAAACCCGCGCAAACCGCGTTTACGCCCTGAATGTCGCGAATGCCACACTCAACCGCAGCCTGCCGCTGCCGGAAGGCGAAATGGGCAACGATATCGTGCTCGGCGCAGACGGCACAGTCTACCTGACGGAAACCAAAGGCGGCGGCATCCTGCGGCTGCGGCCGGACGAACCGGCATTCCAGACGCTGTATCGCGACAGCAGATTGACGGCCCCCAGCGGCCTCGGCGCCGCCGGTATCGTGATCCTCGATGACAAACGGATGGCGATCGCCAATTTCGGCACCGGCAAGCTCTATACTCTCAGCTACGGCGATGCCCAGCCGGCGCTGTCTGAGATACTGTTGCCACGCACCATCGAAAACCCGGACGGCATGGGGCTGGCGCCGGACGGCGCGCTGATCGTGCTCGAAAATGGCATCAGCAGCGGCCAGGGCAGGATCCTGCGCATTGCCGCGCCGGGCGCGGCTGGCATGCACAAGATCGAGATCGTTCGCGAAGGCATGGAGTCGCCGGTTAATTTGGACATCACGCCGCAGGGCTGCGCCTTGGTCACCGAATCACGCATTCGTCACCGCCTGCTGCCCGGGCATGAAACCGAAGTGCCCGACAACTTCCGCGTCTACCAACTTCCCCTGCCCTTATCCACCGCTCGCTGACGCCGCTGCCGCCCCCGGCGGCAGTTTGCACGATTTGACGGCTGCAACCTCTTCCCCGCGTTGCAAACCCGCTTTGCGCAAAGCTTCCAATTTTTACCTGTGACAGCCGATTGCTCGCTGGGCTAGTATAAGCGTCAGTAAAAGGTCTGGGTGTAACACTGCGCCGTTTGGCCCTTTGATTAATGGATCGGCGTTGCCCGGCAATCGCCAATCCTGTGATATTTTGTGAGGCGATGCGATAACGAATGACGACAATCGAAATCACAATTAAATTTAAATTCAATGGATTGGAAACAGTAATCTTATGAATAGCACCGACAAGCTCGATTCGCATACGCCGATGATGCAGCAGTACCTGCGCCTTAAAGCGCAGCACCCCGAAATTCTGCTGTTCTACCGCATGGGCGATTTCTATGAGTTGTTTTACGATGACGCCAAACGCGCTTCTCAACTGCTGGATATTTCGCTGACCAAACGCGGCGCTTCGGCAGGTGAGCCAATCCCAATGGCCGGCGTGCCGCACCACGCGATCGAAAACTACCTTGCCAAGCTGGTTCAGCTCGGCGAGTCCGTCGCCATTTGCGAACAAATCGGCGATCCGGCGACCAGCAAAGGCCCGGTCGAGCGCAAAGTCGTGCGTATCGTCACGCCCGGCACCATTACCGACGAGGCGCTGCTGCAGGAGCGCCAGGATAACCTGTTGGCGGCGATCTGGCAGGACGCAAGAGGCTTTGGCTACGCCACGCTGGACATCAGCTCCGGCCGTTTTCGCGTCGCCGAACCGGAAGACATTGAAACCATGGCGGCCGAGTTGCAGCGCACCAATCCTGCCGAGCTGCTTTATCCGGAAACCTTTGAACACATGGCGCTTATCGAGAAGCGCCACGGCCTGCGCCGTCGTCCATTGTGGGAGTTTGAACCCGAAACCGCACGCCAGCAGCTTAACCTGCAATTTGGTACCCGCGATCTCACAGGTTTTGGCGTGGAACAGGCCCATCAGGCATTGCGCGCCGCCGGCTGTCTGTTGCAGTACGTCAAAGATACTCAGCGCACGGCATTGCCGCATATCCGTGGCATCACCATGGAGCGTCAGCAAGACGGCATCATCATGGATGCCGCAACGCGTCGTAACCTTGAACTGACCCAGAGCCTGTCTGGCGGCAGCGACAATACGTTGGCGGCCATTCTCGATCGATCCGTAACGGCGATGGGCAGCCGTATGCTCAAACGTTGGCTGCATATGCCGACCCGCGACATCAAGGTGCTGAACAACCGCCAGCAGGCGATTGGCGCGCTGCAGGATCTGTATGCCGATCTGCAGCCTTCACTGCGGCAGGTGGGCGATCTGGAACGCATACTGGCGCGTCTGGCTTTGCGTACTGCCCGTCCGCGCGATTTGGCACGCATGCGCCATGCATTCCAGCAATTGCCGGATATTCACGCCCTGCTCCAGGGTGTGGAAACTCCGCATGTGCAACATCTGTTGTCGCAAGTCGGCCAGTTTAATGAACTGCAGGATCTGCTGGAACGAGCGGTGGTTGAAGCCCCGCCTGTGCTGGTGCGCGACGGCGGCGTCATCGCCTCCGGTTACAACAGCGAGCTGGATGAGTGGCGCGCATTGGCCGACGGCGCCAGCGACTATCTCGACCGGCTGGAGATCCGCGAACGCGAAAAGCTGGGGCTGGACACGCTGAAGGTGGGGTTCAACGGCGTGCACGGCTATTACATCCAGGTCAGCCGCGGACAAAGCCACCTGGTACCTATCCACTACGTGCGCCGCCAGACGCTGAAAAACGCCGAACGCTATATTATTCCTGAACTGAAAGAGTATGAAGACAAGGTCCTGACCTCCAAAGGCAAAGCGCTGGCGATCGAGAAAGGTCTGTATGACGAACTGTTCGATTTGTTGCTGCCCCACCTCGGGGAATTGCAGCAAAGTGCCGCTGCGCTGGCTGAACTGGACGTGCTGGCTAACCTGACGGAGCGTGCGGAAACGCTGAACTATACCTGCCCGACCATGAGCGAGCAGCCGGGCGTGCGCATTACCGAAGGCCGACACCCGGTGGTGGAGCAGGTGCTGAGCGAGCCGTTTATCGCCAACCCGCTGTCGCTGTCGCCTCAGCGTCGAATGCTGATCATTACCGGCCCCAACATGGGCGGTAAGAGCACCTATATGCGTCAAACGGCGCTGATCGTTCTGATGGCGCACATCGGCAGCTACGTGCCGGCTGCCAAAGCCGTTATCGGCCCGGTGGATCGTATCTTTACCCGCGTTGGCGCAGCGGACGATCTGGCCTCCGGCCGCTCTACCTTTATGGTGGAGATGACCGAGACCGCCAATATTCTGCATAACGCCACCGAGCACAGCCTGGTATTGATGGATGAAATCGGTCGCGGCACGTCGACTTACGACGGCCTCTCCCTGGCCTGGGCTTGCGCAGAAAACCTGGCCAGCCGCATTAAGGCCATGACGCTGTTCGCCACCCATTACTTCGAACTGACGACCCTGCCGGAGAAAATGGAAGGCGTGGTTAACGTTCACCTTGATGCGCTGGAACATGGCGACACCATCGCCTTCATGCATAGCGTGCAGGACGGCGCGGCAAGTAAAAGCTATGGTCTGGCGGTTGCGGCGCTGGCCGGTGTGCCGCGCGAGGTGATCAAACGCGCACGCCAGAAGCTGCGTGAGCTGGAGGCCATCTCCAGCCATACCGCCTCCGGAACCGTTGACGCCACACAGATGACGCTGCTGAATGAAGAAACCTCACCGGCGGTAGAAGCGCTCGAGGCACTGGACCCGGACTCTCTGTCGCCGCGCCAGGCGCTGGAGTGGCTTTACCGCCTGAAGAAGATGGTGTAAATCCGCCAGCGCTACGGGCATAAAAAAACGGTGAGCATTATGCTCACCGTTTTTATTTTGATGCGATTCAACTGCCGACGTTATTCGCGGAACAGCGCCTCAATACTCAGGCCCTGCAACTGCAGAATTTCACGCAGGCGACGCAAACCTTCAACCTGGATCTGACGTACACGTTCGCGAGTCAGGCCAATTTCACGGCCCACATCTTCGAGCGTCGCCGCTTCGTAACCCAACAGGCCGAAACGACGAGCCAGCACTTCACGCTGTTTGGCGTTCAGTTCGAACAGCCACTTAACGATGCTCTGTTTCATGTCATCGTCTTGCGTGGTGTCTTCCGGACCGTTATCTTTCTCGTCAGCCAGAATGTCCAGCAGCGCTTTCTCTGAATCACCGCCCAACGGCGTATCGACGGAAGTGATACGTTCGTTCAGACGCAGCATACGGCTGACGTCATCGACCGGCTTGTCGAGTTGCTCGGCAATCTCTTCAGCGCTCGGTTCATGATCCAGTTTATGAGAAAGCTCGCGCGCCGTGCGCAGATAGACATTCAGTTCTTTAACGATATGGATAGGCAAACGAATGGTTCGGGTTTGGTTCATTATCGCCCGTTCAATCGTCTGACGGATCCACCAGGTTGCGTAAGTTGAGAAACGGAAACCGCGTTCCGGGTCAAACTTTTCCACTGCACGGATCAGGCCGAGGTTGCCCTCTTCAATCAGATCCAGCAGCGCCAGGCCGCGATTACTGTAGCGACGGGCAATTTTCACCACCAGCCGCAGGTTGCTTTCGATCATTCGGCGGCGGGACGGCACGTCACCGCGCAGTGCACGCCGCGCAAAATAAACCTCTTCCTCTGCGGTAAGCAGCGGAGAATAACCGATTTCACCCAGATAGAGCTGCGTCGCATCCAATACACGTTGGGTAACGCCTTGAGACAGCAACTCTTCTTCCGCTAAATCACTCTCACTGGCCTCTTCTTCGACCAGTGCTTTTTCGTCGAATGACTCCGCTTCCGTTGCGTTCTCGTCGAAATCCGCATCATCCTGTAACTCGTTAACTTTCAGCGTATTTTGGTTCATATGCTGCTCCTACCCGTGATACCGCGAGCAGAATATCAGCGTATTCTGCCCAATCTATCGCTGCGGAAGAAAACGCAGCGGGTTTACGGATTTCCCCTTGTAACGAATTTCAAAATGCAAACGTACTGAACTGGTTCCGGTGCTACCCATGGTGGCTATTTTTTGACCCGCCTTCACTTCTTGTTGTTCCCGGACCAGCATTGTGTCGTTGTGAGCGTAGGCGCTCAGGTAATCATCATTGTGTTTGATGATGATCAGATTACCGTAACCCCGTAAAGCGTTGCCTGCGTACACTACGCGACCATCGGCGGTAGCGAAGATAGGCTGCCCACGGGAACCGGCGATATCGACACCTTTATTCCCACCTTCTGATGAGGAAAAGTTATCAATAATCTTACCGTCAGTTGGCCATCTCCAGCTACTCACTGGCGAGCTGTTACTGACGGTGCTGCTCACTGGTGGAGCAACGACCGGTGCGGTAACAGGTGCTGCTGCGGTGGTTGCCGCTACTGCACCCGCTGCAGGTAACATTTTACCTACATTCTGTTTACCCGAATTATCAGAATACGCGTTAGTTGATGGAGAATCAACCGTTGCAGTTTGTATCTGCGTAGTGGAAGGCGGCTTCGGAACACCGCCGCGGGTTGCGTCTGTCGCCGCCAGCATGCCACCGTTTCCGTTCGCAGAACCATTACCAAGCTGAATGCTTTGACCCACATTCAAACTGTATGGCTCAGGAATATTATTACGTTGCGCCAGGTCACGGAAATCGTTCCCGGTGATCCACGCGATGTAAAATAGCGTATCGCCTCGTTTTACCGTGTAGGTATTACCGCTGTAGCTCCCTTTGGGGATTGAATTGTAACTGCGGTTGTAAACGATACGCCCTTCAGGGCTGGCGTTTGCTCCGGCGTTGCCGGATGCAGCGGCTCCGCCACCGCCCACACTACTGATAGGGGCTGATGTCGATGCATCATTCGTACAACCCGCCAACCACAAACTCACCATCGTACACACCGCAACCCGGCGTAAAGTAATCATTGGGCTTCCCGTGCTCATGCTTCCCCCATGACAGCAATATCAGCGATATATCCAAAATACCCTTTACATCGTAGCTGAGCTTTTACCACTCTCTCAGTTTCTGCGATGAAAGGTGCCCGCGGCCGATCCCTGAATGCCAGGAAATCTCCTGCCGGAGCCTCAAAACAGCGCGCCAATGCTAACCACATTAGCGATGCCGCACCATAAGACAACTACGCAGAAAGGCAATTGTATTGAAAATTAACTTTATTGAAACGTTAAAACCTTAACCAGGCGTGATGAAAGTGCAACAGATTTCGTTTTACGCCTAAAATTCAGACAATCCTTAGGCCAGCTCACCCTTCACCAGCGGCACAAAACGCACCGCTTCGACGGTATCGATGACAAAATCATTACCCTGACGTTGAATACGCTTGAGAGTTTGGGTCTGTTCGCCCACCGGCAATACCAGAATGCCGCCGTCGTCCAGTTGCTCCATCAGCGCCGGTGGGATCTCCGGCGGCGCTGCAGTCACGATAATGGCATCAAACGGGCCGCGCGATGCCCACCCCTGCCAGCCGTCGCCATGACGCGTGGACACGTTGTGAAGATCGAGCTGTTTCAAGCGACGCTTGGCCTGCCATTGCAGCCCTTTGATACGTTCGACGGAACAGACATGTTGCACCAGATGCGCCAGAATAGCGGTTTGATAGCCGGAGCCTGTACCGATCTCCAGGACTCTCGACGTTGGCGTCAGATTCAACAATTCGGTCATTCGCGCAACCATATAAGGTTGGGAAATGGTTTGGCCTGAGCCGATAGGCAGCGCAGTATTTTCATAGGCTTTGTGTTCAAGCGCTTCGTCAACAAAGCGTTCACGCGGTACCGCCTCTATCGCTTGCAGCAACCGTTCTTCCTGGATCCCCTGTTGACGCAGTTGCGTCAGCAATGTTTGCATACGCTTGTTCACCATTCCCCGCCAACCCCTGCTTTGGTTAACCACGTTTTTACCACGTCCTGGGCCGCATAGGCGGTTAAATCCACCTGCAATGGCGTAATCGCCACATACCCTTGCTCCACCGCGGCGAAATCCGTGTCTGGCCCAGCATCAAACTTATCACCCGGCGGCCCAATCCAATAGAGGTTTTGCCCACGCGGATCTTGCTGGCAGAACACTTTGTCGGCCGGGTGACGGCTGCCGCAGCGGGTCACGCGAATGCCTTTGATCTGGTCCAGCGGTAAATCCGGTACGTTAATATTCAGAATTTTTCCCGTTCGCAACGGTTCACGCTGTAAAGCGCGCAGCACGCGGCAGGTGATCGCAGCTGCCGTAGCGTAATGCTGATGACCATTCAACGACACGGCCAACGCGGGCAAGCCCAAATGGCGCCCTTCCATGGCGGCCGCTACGGTGCCGGAATAAATAACGTCATCGCCAAGATTGGGGCCGGCGTTGATGCCGGAAACCACGATGTCCGGCGCAGGCTGCATCAGGGCATTCACGCCCAGATACACGCAGTCTGTCGGCGTTCCCTGCTGCACTGCAATGTCACCATTGGGCAACGTCAGGGTACGCAGCGGTGATTCCAGCGTCAGCGCATTCGAAGAGCCGCTGCGATTACGATCGGGCGCCACAACCTGCACCTCAGCGAATTCCCGTAGCGCCGCCGCCAGCACCTGGATACCAGGGGCGGTAACACCGTCGTCATTACTCAGCAATATCCGCATAAGTGGTTGTCTTCTTTTATCTCTCTCACCCACGCAGCGTTTCACGCAGCCTGGCATTTAAATACTCGCAATAGCCGCCCAAAAGGCGGTACTTAACCAGCAGATATTATGTTTACTCCCCCCGGCGTGTCCAGTAACCAAGGGGAAAGACGAATTTTGACCGTCCAGCCACTGGCAGGTCAAAAACCCCCCAAGTTTCACGGTCACCATTCGCCAGACGAAAAAAAACCTGCGTCTGCAGGTTTTCTTTATTACTCGCTAATGTCCGCGTCATTGCTCTCTTGCCGCATGATTTCGCGCACCACGCTGGTGGCAAAACTGCCGGCCGGCAGCCAAAAACGCAATTCAACGGTGGCATCGTCCCACCAATTCCACTGCATCTTTTGCGGCTGCAGCAACAATGCGCGACGAGCCGGATCAACGCGTTCCCGCTTTAACAACGCCATCAGCTCCGGCTGTTCCGCCAAACATTGTTGTTCAACGTTCAGCGCTTCCCCGGCGGTGCCCGGTTCGCCGTCGCCCGGCAACGGTGCGGTAATCAACAGCTCACCGGCATCCAGCCGCTGCTGCAACTCAGCCAGTTCGTCCGGTTTGGCGACAAACCAACTGCCGCGGCCGGTAAGTTGCAGCGCATCCCCTTCCAGCACCGTGCGGTGCTGTTGATTGGCCAAGCGTCGGCTGGCGATCAGGTTATACAGCGCGCTGCGGCTGGCGGAAAGATAAAAACTGCGCTTGCTGCGTTCTTTAACCCGGATCTCATCATTCGCCCAGCGACGCGCCATGACCAGGTTATTGCCACCGCGACCAAAACGCTGGCTGCCGAAATAGTTCGGCACGCCACCCGCCGCAATGACCTGCAGGCGCTGTTCCACATCCTGTCGATCGGAGATCTGACGCAGCACCAGAGTAAAAGCATTGCCTTTCAGCGTACCGATGCGCATTTTTCGCAGATGGCGGGCACTGGCCAGCACTTCGCAGCCCTCCAGCGAGAACTGGCTGAAATCAGGCGTTTCTTTGCCCGGCAGATGCAGGCAGAACCATTGTTCGGTCACCGCATGGCGATCTTTCAGGCCGGCGTAGCTGACCGAACGGGCGTGAATGCCGGCGAAACGCGCCAGATAATCGGCGACAAACTGGGTGTTACATCCGTTCTTGCGGATGTTCACCAGTACATGTTCGCCTTCTCCGTCCGGCTCAAAGCCCAGATCTTCCACCACCACGAAATCTTCCGGGCTGGCTTTCAGCACGCCTGTGCTTCGCGGCTGGCCGTGCAGCCAGGTCAAATTAGCCATATCCATGCGTTATTCCTTGATCAACAAGGCAACCGCTTCGCAGGCAATGCCCTCGCCACGCCCGGTAAAACCAAGCTGTTCGGTGGTTGTGGCTTTCACGTTAACGTCGTCCATATGGCACTGCAGATCTTCCGCCAGGAAAATGCGCATCTGCGGAATATGCGGCGCCATTTTGGGCGCCTGGGCAATAATAGTGATATCCAGGTTCCCCAGGCGATAACCTTTGGCGCGGATGCGTTTCCAGGCTTCACGCAGCAGCTCGCGGCTGTCGGCGCCTTTGAAGGCCGGATCGGTGTCCGGAAACAGTTTACCGATATCCCCAAGCGCCGCCGCTCCCAGCAGGGCATCCGTCGCCGCATGCAGGGCCACGTCTCCGTCCGAATGGGCCAGCAACCCTTTTTCATAAGGGATGCGAACACCACCGATCACCAGCGGCCCTTCGCCACCAAATTTATGTACGTCAAAACCGTGACCGATACGCATGATGCGCTCCTTAATCGTCTAACTGGGTTAAATAGAACGCCGCCAGCGCCAAATCCTCCGGCCGCGTCACTTTAATATTGTCCGAGCGCCCGGCAATCAGCAGCGGGTGATAACCGCAATGCTCCAGCGCAGAGGCTTCATCGGTGACCGTAGCCCCGTCGTCCAGCGCGCGCTGCAAACAAAGCTTGAGCAATTGCAGCGGGAAGAGTTGCGGCGTCAGCGCATGCCACAGGTCCTGACGTTCAACGGTATGAGAGATAGCTGCGTGGCCGGGCTCCGCCCGCTTCATGGTGTCGCGCACCATTGCCGCCAGAATGCCGCCAACGTTGCTGTGTTCGGTGATCGCCAGCAGACGATCGAGATCTTCTGCATGCAAGCAGGGGCGTGCGGCGTCATGCACCAGCACCCAATCGGCCTCGCCCGCCAGTTGCAACCCGGCCATCACCGAATCGGCGCGCTGCCGGCCGCCAACGGTCACCCGTACTCGGGGATCCTGGGCAATAGGTAACTGGCCAAACTGCCGATCCTCAGGACCGATCGCCACAATCACCTGCGGAATGCGCGGATGACGCAGCAGCGCGTGGATCGCATGTTCGAGAATGGTTTGCTTACCGATGGTCAAATACTGTTTCGGGCAATCCGCCTGCATGCGGCTGCCGATACCGGCAGCGGGCAGGACGGCAATCACCGAGGGAAAGGTGCCTGCAGAGTGATTCATTCGTTACTTTTGTACGTTATTTTGCGAGGAGGACGCCGCGTTGCGTCTTGATTGATCAGGAACCAGACGATAGAAGGTTTCACCGGGCTTAATCATGCTCAGTTCATTGCGCGCACGCTCTTCGATCGCTTCCTGACCACCGTTCAAATCGTCGATTTCGGCAAACAACTGATCGTTACGCGCTTTCAATTTAGCATTGCTGCCCTGTTGGAGCGCAACATCTTCATTGACCCGCACGTAATCGTGAACACCATTTTTACCCAGCCACAGTGAATACTGTAACCATCCGAGCAATGCCAGCAATAGCAGCGTAAGTTTTCCCATCTCCGCCCCCTGAAAAACCGACCAATCATCCCACAACTTTTCGTTGGACTCCACACTGAGAGCGGCATTCACCGCCAAATTCAGAGTAAGGATGAGAATTTACTGAGTTTATAACCTAAATTCGCGCTGAAAGCGGTAAAAAAAGCCCATTTCATGTCAGAAAAAACCTGCCGACCGCACGGTTTTTTCTCCTGTTATGCTTTTGGAAGTGTGCAGCAAGAAAAATGAGGTGGCAGTTTTACTCTGTTTACGCCGGTGGCAATGCCGGAAAACAGCATTTTAGCGCCGATGGGGCTAAATTCACCGTTCGGGGCGTGAGTAAGAGGAAAGGTTGCCGCAGCAGATGTTCACCCACCCGCCCCAAGCGCACATTCAGGCGTGTAAAGCAAAGTTTTGTAACCTTCAGCACCGCTTTGCAATGCTTCGGGCACGGTGGTTTGGCGCCCGGCAGCTCACCAGCCGGTCAGGAAACTGAATACCAGCCAGAACAGGCACAGCACGATCACGCCGGTCAGCAGCAACGTCAGCAGCAGCCTGCCGCGCAGCAACATGCTGAGCGTGATGCCAATCAGCACCGAAACCGGCATCAGAGCCAGGAAGAACGGCCAGGTGTAGAGCAGAAAGAACAGGGTGTTGGAACCGTAAACCAGAAACGGCACCGCGAACGCCAACCAGTAGAAAACAAAGCCGCAGACGCCGCCCAGGAAAGAATACGAGGGTTCCTCTTTTTCAAGCGTAGAGTCGATCAAGACAGGCGAGACATTTTGCATAGTAATCCCTGGTTATTCGGCGCGCTCTGCGGCGAGCTTAGCGTAAAAAGCGTATGGCGCAAAAACGCCACACGCTTTTTTGAATTCAGGGTTTGATAATAGCCCGGCCACGCAACACGTCTAACAATTGCGCAATCAAATTTGTTACCAATTGTTGGCCATCAAGGTGAATATCAGGCTGCTGCGGCGCCTCGTAAACCGAGTCGATCCCGGTGAAATTACGCAGCTCGCCGGCACGTGCTTTTTTGTACAATCCCTTGGGATCGCGCGCTTCGCAAATCGCCAACGGGGTATCGACAAACACCTCGATAAAACGATCGCTATCGAGCAGTTCACGCACCATTTGCCGTTCGGCGCGATGCGGTGAAATAAACGCGGTCAGCACCACCAACCCGGCATCCACCATCAGCTTCGCCACTTCACCCACGCGGCGAATATTCTCACGCCGATCGTCATCGGAGAAACCCAGATCGCGGCACAAGCCGTGACGCACGTTATCGCCGTCCAGCAGATAGGTGCTGACGCCAAGCGCATGCAGAGCCTGTTCCAGCGCGCCGGCAACGGTAGATTTTCCCGAGCCGGACAGCCCGGTAAACCACAGCACCACACCCTTATGGCCGTTGCGGGCTTCGCGATCCGCACGCGTTACCGCATGCGGATGCCAGACCACGTTGTCATCATCCGGCCCGGTGGGCCGTTGTTGATCCTCGGTCACGTTATTTGCCCCCAAGCAGGTCACGCGCACCCCAATGCGGGAAGTGCTTGCGTACCAGGGCGTTCAGTTCCAGCTCGAACGCGCTATGGTCTCCCGCCAGCGCTTGCGCACCTTGCAAGGTTTCGCGGATCAATCCGGCGCCGACCGTAACGTTGCTCAAACGATCGATAAAGATCAGCCCGCCGGTATCATGGTTGCGCTGATAGCTGTCCAGCACCAGCGGCTCGTCAAAGGTCAGTTCCACCAAACCGATGCCGTTCAACGGCAGGGTATCCGCCTGATGCTGCGCCAGCGAGTTGATTTCTACCTGGTGGCGAATGCCTTCCACACGCGCTCGGGTCTTTTTACCCGCGATTTTGATGTCATAGCTCTGGCCCGGCAGCAGCGGCTTCTCAGCCATCCACACCACATCGACCAGTGCGCTTTGCGCCGCCTGCAGGGTTTCTCCGGCATCGACCAGCAGATCGCCGCGGCTGATGTCCACTTCATCTTTCAGCACCAGCGTAATGGCTTCGCCCGGCACCGCCTCCTGCAAGTCGCCATCAAAGGTGACGATGCGCGCCACGGTGGATTCCACGCCGGAAGGCAGTACCTTCACACGTTGGCCCACGCGCACCACACCGGCCGACAGCGTGCCCGCGTAGCCGCGGAAATCCAGATTCGGTCGGTTGACGTATTGCACCGGGAAGCGCAGCGGCTGCGCTTCACGCTCGCTGATCACATCCACGGTTTCCAATACCTGCAGCAGCGTAGGGCCGCTGTACCAAGGCATATGCACGCTTTCGGTCGCGACGTTGTCGCCGTCGAGCGCCGACAGCGGCACGAACTTGATGTCCAGATCGTTCGGCAACTGCTGCGCAAAGGTCAGATAGTCCTGCTTGAACTGCTCGAACACCGACTCTTTATAGTCCACCAGATCCATTTTGTTGACCGCCACCACCAGATGACGAATCCCCAACAGCGTAGCGATAAAGCTGTGTCTGCGGGTTTGATCCAACACCCCTTTGCGGGCGTCGATCAGCAGGATCGCCAGATCGCAGGTCGAAGCGCCGGTCGCCATATTGCGGGTGTACTGCTCATGTCCTGGGGTATCGGCGATGATAAATTTGCGTTTTTCGGTCGAGAAATAGCGATAAGCCACGTCGATGGTGATGCCTTGCTCGCGCTCGGCCTGCAGGCCGTCCACCAGCAGCGCCAGATCGAGTTTCTCGCCCTGAGTGCCGATGCGCTTGCTGTCACTGTGCAGCGTTGACAACTGATCTTCGTAGATCTGGCGTGTATCGTGCAGCAAGCGCCCGATCAGGGTGCTTTTACCGTCGTCGACGCTGCCGCAGGTCAGGAACCGTAACAGGCTTTTATGTTGCTGCGCGTGCAGATAGGCTTCTACTCCGCCCTGGTCAGCGATTTGCTGGGCAATTGCCTGGTTTTGCGAAACTATAGTCTTCATCCGGCGGCTCCTTAGAAATACCCTTGACGCTTCTTCAGCTCCATCGAGCCGGACTGATCGCGGTCGATCATCCGTCCCTGGCGCTCACTGGTGGTAGATACCAACATCTCTTCGATGATCTCCGGCAGCGTTTCCGCCTCCGATTCCACCGCGCCGGTCAGCGGCCAGCAGCCCAGCGTGCGGAAGCGCACCATGCGTTGGCTGATCTCTTCGCCCGGCTGCAGATCGATACGATCGTCGTCCACCATCAGCAACATGCCGTCACGCTCTACCACCGGACGCGGTGCCGCCAAATACAGCGGCACGATGTCGATTTTTTCCAGGAAGATGTATTGCCAGATATCCAGCTCAGTCCAGTTCGACAGCGGGAACACGCGAATGCTCTCACCCTTGTTGATCTGGCCGTTATAGTTGTGCCACAGCTCCGGTCGCTGGTTTTTCGGATCCCAGCGGTGGAAGCGGTCGCGGAAGGAATAGATGCGCTCTTTGGCGCGCGATTTCTCTTCGTCACGGCGCGCCCCACCAAAGGCGGCGTCGAAGCCGTACTTGTTAAGCGCCTGCTTCAGACCTTCGGTTTTCATGATATCGGTGTGCTTGGCGCTGCCGTGCACGAACGGGTTGATGCCCATCGCCACGCCTTCCGGGTTTTTGTGTATCAGCAGTTCAAAGCCGTATTCTTTCGCGGTGCGATCGCGGAATTCGTACATTTCGCGGAATTTCCAGCCGGTATCCACATGCAGCAGCGGGAAAGGCAACGTGCCTGGGTAGAACGCCTTACGCGCCAGGTGCAGCATCACGGAAGAGTCTTTGCCGATGGAATAGAGCATCACCGGATTGCCGAATTCAGCGGCGACTTCACGGATGATATGGATACTCTCCGCCTCCAATTGCCGCAAATGAGTGAGTCGTTTTTCGTCCATAACAGATCCTTAAGCCAAATTCACGACGGCTGGGCGTGATACCCCTTCCGTCTGCGGTTGATGCCCAAACCAGGCGATTTGGTGATGCAGTTCCACCACTTCGCCGATCACCAGCAGCGCCGGTAACGGTGCCTGTTGAGCCAATTGTTCGAGTTGTTGCAAGGTACCGATCTGCACCTGTTGGTCCGCACGCGTGCCACGGCTGATCACCGCGACCGGCGTGCTGGCCTCACGGCCGTGGGCAATCAGGCGCTGGCTGATATCCGCCGCCTTCATGGTGCCCATGTAGATAGCCAGAGTCTGTCGCGCACGCGCCAGATCGGCCCAATCCAGCCCATCGCCGTCGGGACGACAGTGGCCGGTAATAAAGGTCACGCTCTGCGCATGGTCACGGTGCGTCAGCGGGATGCCGGCATAAGCCGTCGCCCCGGCCGCTGCGGTTACGCCTGGCACAACCTGGAATGGAATGCCTGCGGCTGCAGCCACTTGCAGCTCTTCGCCACCGCGGCCAAAGATAAAGGGATCGCCCCCCTTCAACCGCACCACGCGTTTGCCCTGTTGCGCCAGTTCCACCAGCAGACGGTTGGTTTCTTCCTGAATCACCGAGTGTGCGCCGGCACGTTTGCCCACGCAGATGCGTTCGGCGTCGCGACGCACCAAATCCAGGATTTCATCGCTAACCAAATGGTCATACAGCACCACATCGGCCTGCTGCATCACCTGCAGCCCGCGCAGGGTCAGCAACCCCACGTCGCCGGGGCCTGCGCCCACCAGCGCAATTTCACCCTGGGTGCCTTCGCGCCCCAGCGCAAACTGCTGCAAATCCTGCTCCAACTGCTGCTCCGCCTGCGCCTGCTGGCCATTGGCCACCAGCGTGGAGAAGCGGCCGCCGAAGGTTTTCTCCCAAAAGCGACGACGTTCGCCGATCGAACTCAGCCGTTGCTTCACCTGGCCGCGCCAGCGCCCGGCCACTTCCGCCATCTGCCCCAGACTGGCAGGCAGCAGCGCTTCGAGCTTTTCGCGCAGCATGCGCGCCAATACCGGCGCCTGGCCGCTGGAAGAAACGGCCACCACCAACGGTGAGCGATCGATAATCGACGGGAAGATAAACGAGCAGCGCGGCTGATCGTCGACCACATTAGCCAGCACCCGGCGTTTATCCGCCTCGCTAAACACCTGGGCATTCAGCACGCTGTCGTCGGTTGCGGCAATCACCAGGAAAACGTCATCCAGCTGTTGCGGGGCGAACGCCTGCCCCAGCCAGCGGATATGCCCCTGCTGACGCTGATGTTCAAGTTCCGGTGAGAGCGACTGCGCAACTATCCGTATTTCAGCCCCGGCGCGCAGGAGAAGATCAACTTTGCGCGCAGCCACTTCGCCGCCGCCAACGACCAACACCGGGCGTTGTTTCAGGTCGGCAAATATAGGTAGATAGTCCACAACAGCCTTTTCGTAATGCGGGAAGATAGTGTGACTATACGGGCTGAGATTTAGCCTCTGAAATGACGAAAAGGAATTAATAGTTCCTTTATGGAATATAGGCCGCATTGCATGGCTCAGGCGGTGATAAGCGGGTGGAAAGTTTGCGCGCCGACACCAAAATTAGGAGCCGAAGAAATTGTGTAATGCCGCGCGTCGTCTCATACTGGACACCGCAAAAAATCATCGGTATCGCCGATATCAAAGAAGGATTTTTCGGTATGTTCTCCCGCGTTTACCTGAAGACCGGCCTGCTGGCAGCAGCGCTCAGCGGCGTTTTCAGCGTTTCGGCCGCTCTCCCGGCAGTGAAAGAAGCCCCCATGGGGAAATTCGCCGCCGACCAGATTCGCCATATCGCCACCTATTTCCCCGGCCGCATGGCGGGCAGCCCGGCAGAATTGCTCACGGCAGACTACCTCAAACAACAATTCGGCAAGATGGGCTATCAGAGCGATATCCGCAGCTTCAACACCCGCTATCTCTACACCAGCAAAGACGGTAAAAAGAACTGGAATAACGTCACCGCCAGCTCGGTGATCGCCGCCAAAAATGGCAGCAGTCCGCAGCAGATCCTGATCGTGGCGCATTTTGATACTTACACCCCGCAAAGCGATACCGATCTGGACAATAACCTTGGCGGGTTGACGCTGCAGGGCGTCGATGACAACGCCTCAGGCGTCGGCGTAATGCTGGAGTTGGCGGAACGCCTGAAGAATATCCCCACCGCTTACGGCCTGCGCTTTGTTGCCACCAGCGCCGAGGAGATCGGTTCGCTGGGCGCACAGAACTACCTGCAACGCATGAGCGCGGAAGAAAAACGCAACACCGTACTGGTGATTAACCTCGACAGCCTGGTAACCGGCGATCGTCTGTACTTCAACGCCGGTCGCAATACGCCGCCGAAGATGGCCAAGCGGAGCCGCGATCGCGCCCTGGATATCGCCCACCGTTACGGCATCGCCGCCGCCATTAACCCTGGCAGCAAACAACGGCCGAAAGGCACCGGTTGTTGTTCCGATCAAGAGGTGTTTGATAACGCAGGTATACCGGTGCTTTCGGTCGAAGCCACCAACTGGTCTCTGGGTGATAAAGACGGCTACCAGCAGCGCGCCGTCAGTCCCCATTTCCCGCAAGGCATAACCTGGCATCGCCCGCAGTACGACAACCTGCAGTATCTGGAACGTTATCTGCCGGGCAGGATCGACAAGCGCAGCCGCGAGAGCGTGCAGATCCTGCTGCCGCTAATCAAGGAACTGGCGCAGGCGCATCCGGTGAAAGCGCAGAAAAAGTAATGTCCCGCAGAAATAACAAGGCCCGACAAACATTGCCGGGCCTTGAGCGGGTTAACTGCAAACTTAGCCTTCGTGCAGGCCGCACTCACGCTTGAGGCCGAAGAAGCGGGTTTCTTCTTCACTCATGCCCGGCTCCCATTTCTGCGTGGTATGGGTATCCCCGACCGACAGATAGCCTTGCTCCCATAACGGGTGGTAACTCAGGCCGTGATCGGTGAGGTACTGATAAATCTTGCGGTTATCCCAATCGATAATCGGCAGAATTTTGAATACGCCACGCTGCACCGCCAGCACCGGCAAGTTGGCGCGGCTGCCGGATTGCTCGCGGCGCAGGCCAGCGAACCAGGTCTGCCCGCCCAGGGTCTCCAGTGCGCGATTCATCGGTTCAACCTTGTTGATCTGGTTGTATTTCTCGATACCTTCTACGCCCTGCTCCCACAATTTGCCATAGCGCGCCTCCTGCCAGGCAGGCGACTGCTCGGCACGGAACACCTGCAGATTCAGCTTCAGCTTGTCGACCAGTTGATCGATAAACTGATAGGTTTCAGGGAACAGATAACCGGTGTCGGTGAGGATCACCGGGATATCCGGCTTGATCCGGGTGACCAGATGCAGACACACCGCCGCCTGAATGCCAAAGCTTGAAGAAAGCACAAACTCGCCGGGCAGATGTTCCAACGCCCATTCCACGCGTTGCTCGGCGGAAAGGGTTTCCAGTTGACCGTTGACGGCCCCCAGCTTCAACGCCTGTCCGGACTTGGGCAACGCATTCAGCGCCGCCAGATCGAATTCAGCCATATTGCCTGCCTCCTGATTCTTGAACTCTACCGCGCTCACTTGGCCCTTCCAAATAGGGGCCAAACGGCGTCAGTCCCAGAAATCCTGCGCCGGATCCACAACCGGCCTGACAATGCCCGCGCGGATGGTGAAATCGCCAAAACCTTCGCCCACAGTGCGTTCTTTCGCCCAGCGGCCAACCAGTTGGTCGATCTCCTTGAGAATTTCTTCTTCGTTAATATTTTCACGGTACATGCGTGGAATGCGCGTGCCTTCACGGTTACCGCCCAAATGCAGGTTATAGCGACCCACCGCCTTGCCCACCAGGCCCAGTTCCGCCAGCAACGCACGGCCGCAGCCGTTCGGGCAGCCGGTGATACGCAACACGATGTGCTCATCACCCACGCCATGCTGGTGCATGATCCCTTCCACCTTGGTGACGAACTCCGGCAGGAAGCGCTCGGCCTCCGCCATCGCCAGCGGGCAGGTAGGATAAGACACGCAGGCCATCGAGTTTTTACGCTGCTCGCTGATCCCGTCGTCGATCAGACCATGATCGCGCGCCAGGGCCTCGATCTTCGCCTTCTCGCTTTCCGGCACGCCGGCGACGATCAGGTTCTGATTGGCGGTCAGGCGGAAATCCCCCTTGTGGATGCGGGCGATCTCGGCGATACCGGTTTTCAAAGGGCGGCCCGGATAGTCCAGCAGGCGGCCGTTTTCAATAAACAGCGTCAGGTGCCATTGATTATCAATGCCTTTTACCCAACCGATACGATCGCCGCGCCCGGTGAATTCGTACGGGCGGATCGGTTCAAAGGTAATGCCGGCGCGTTTTTCCACTTCGGCGCGGAAGGTATCCACACCGACGCGTTCCAGCGTGTATTTGGTTTTGGCGTTCTTGCGATCGGTACGATTACCCCAGTCGCGCTGAGTGGTCACCACCGCTTCGGCTACCGCCAGCGTGTGTTCCAGCGGAATGTAACCGAATTCGCTGGCCTGACGCGCATAGGTCTTTTTGTTGCCGTGTTCAATCGACAAACCGCCGCCCACCAGCAGGTTAAAGCCCACCAGTTTGCCGTTCTTGGCGATCGCCACAAAGTTCATGTCATTGGCGTGCAGATCGACGTCATTCTGCGGCGGGATCACCACCGTAGTTTTGAATTTACGCGGCAGATAGGTGGCGCCGAGGATCGGCTCTTCGTCGGTGGTCGCCACTTTTTCCTGATCCAACCACACTTCCGCATAAGCGCGGGTACGCGGCAGCAGATGCTCGGAGATCTTCTTCGCCCACTCGTAGGCTTCCTGATGCAGCTCGGACTCCACCGGGTTCGAGGTGCAGAGCACGTTGCGGTTCACGTCGTTGGCGGTAGCCAGCGCGTCCAACCCCAGACGGTTCAGTAATTGGTGCACCGGCTTGACGTTGCCCTTCACAATGCCGTGGAACTGGAAAGTCTGACGGTTGGTGATGCGAATGCTGCCGTACAGCGTGCTTTCCTGCGCGAACTTATCGATGCCCAGCCATTGCTGCGGGGAAATAATGCCCCCCGGCAGACGGCAGCGCAGCATCATCGCATGACGCGGCTCCAGCTTCTGCTCGGCGCGCTCGGCGCGAATATCGCGGTCGTCCTGCTGGTACATGCCGTGGAAACGGATCAGCAAGAAGTTATCGCCGTTGAAACCGCCGGTCAGGCCGTCCTTCAAATCTTCGGCGATAGTGCCGCGCAGGAAGTTGCTTTCTTTCTTCAAACGCTCGGCATCGGCCAGTTTGCCTTCAACCACCAGAGGCCCCGGGTGTTTATCACTCATCAGTAAACATCTCGCTGATAACGGCGCTCAAGGCGCAGCTCACTTAAAAATTCATCCGCCAGCTCGGTATCCATGCCACCGTGCTCGGCCACCAGTTCCAGTAATGTGTTTTCCACGTCTTTCGCCATGCGGTTCGCATCGCCACAGACGTAAATGTGCGCGCCTTCCTGAATCCAGCGCCACACTTCAGCGCCCTGTTCGCGCAGTTTGTCTTGCACGTAAACTTTATGTTGCTGGTCGCGCGACCAGGCCAAATCAATGCGAGTCAACAGGCCGTCTTTGACATAGCGTTGCCATTCAACCTGATACAGGAAATCTTCGGTAAAATGCGGATTGCCGAAGAACAACCAGTTCTTGCCGCTTGCACCCTCAACGTCACGCTGTTGCATGAAGGCGCGGAATGGGGCAATGCCGGTGCCGGGACCGATCATGATCACCGGAGTTTCCGGGTTGGCCGGCAGGCGGAAGTTGTCGTTATGCTCAATGAAAACCCGTACGTCGCCGTCCTCTTCCAGGCGATCGGCCAGGAAGCTGGAAGCGCCGCCGGCGCGGGCGCGGCCGTCGATGTCGTAACGTACGACACCAACGGTGACGTGCACTTCGTTTTCGGTCTCAGCCTGCGAGGAGGCGATGGAATACAGACGCGGCGTCAGTGGGCGCAGCAGGCCAATCAACTGCTCGGCGCTGAGATCCGCCGGGGCCTGGCGCACCATGTCGACGATCGGCGTATTGTGCGCGTAGTGCTGCAACGCGGCTTTATCCGCCAACAGGCCAATCAATTTCTCGTCACGCGACAGCGCGGCATATTTATCGACAATCGGCGTGGTATTTTGCGTCAGCTCGAAGTGGCTGCGCAACGCTTCAGCCAGCGGCAGGGTCTTGCCCTCCACTTCCACCGGCTCATCACCCTTCAGCCACAGCAACTGAACCAGTTCGTCCACCAACGCAGGATCGTTATCGAACCATACGCCCAGTGCATCGCCCGGTTTGTAGCGCAGGCCGGAGTCGCCGAGATCGATCTCGATGTGGCGCACGTCTTTATCGGAGCCGCGGCCGGTAATTTTTTGCTTCACTGCCAGTTGTGCAGTCAGTGGCTGTTCTTTGCTGTACGGGCTGCTGTCGAGCAGGTCAACCGCGCCACTAGCCAGCACGCCCGGTGCGGCGTTTTCCGCCGGCGCACGCGCTTTCAGCACATCCACTACCTGCTTGCGCCAGGCCGTGGCCAGCTCCTGATACTCCACATCGGCGTCAATGCGTTCTACCAGGCGCTCGGCACCCAACTCGGCCAGCTTGCCGTCGAAGTCTTTACCGGACTGACAGAAA
Organism: Serratia sp. 22264; assembly: GCF_052045345.1. Lineage (NCBI taxonomy): Bacteria > Pseudomonadati > Pseudomonadota > Gammaproteobacteria > Enterobacterales > Yersiniaceae > Serratia > Serratia sp. 22264. The sequence goes on along the minus strand of NZ_JBQEOY010000002.1, from coordinate 476,017 downwards.
TTCTCGTAGGAAGTGTCCCCCAGCCCGAATACCGCAAATGCGGTCTCGTTGAGTTTGGGTGCTTTCTTCGAGAACAGGAATTTATGCAGCGCAACCGCCTCTTCCGCCGGCTCGCCCTCCCCCTGCGTGGAGGCGACGATCACCAGCAAACGTTCCTGGGCAATCTGCTTGAACTTGTAGTCGCCGGCGTTCACCAGAGTGACGCTCAGCTTGGCGGCCAGCAGATCGTCACGCAGCTGCTCCGCCAGGCGGCGCGCATTGCCGGTCTGGGAGGCAGAAATTATCGTGATGTTGGCGGCAGCGGATGCAGCCGGCGCAATGGCTACGGCTCCAGGTTGTTGGTTAACCATTCCCCAGAAATAGCCTGACAGCCACGCCAGTTGCGTCGGTGAATATTCACCAATCGCCGCTTGCAGGCGCGCCAGCTGTTCGGGCGTCAGCGGGAGCAAAGATGTTGGAGGAGCCTGAGTCGTCATCGCAGTACTTATTTCCTTACTTATAGCCTATGAATTTCAAGCTGCAGCCGGGCGGCCAACTCGCTCACCTCAGGCGCTTACTTAGGTAAGCCTCTGGGGTGAGCGAGTGCAGGTAACAACGCTGCAGTTTGAAAGGCAACGGGTATGGCACCTATCCAGCTAGGCGCTCGCCAATGTCAGTCGCTGTCTTTTCGTTCAGTCTGGGGTCCTGAAAAGATCAGGAGAGTTTGTAAGGTTACCGAGCACAATAGCAACGATTAAATAAGGGATAGCAATAAATAATAACCAAAATGACTAAGCGGTTTTTCTGGTAAGGGATAGTGGTTAAAACGCTAAAGAGCATTTTTTATCCTTTTGAAAATAAACCGGTTTTTTTGGCGATTTTTGAATGAATCGCATTTACCGCTGATTACCCCATCCGATAGGTGCGGCGCGGACCAAACAAAAAAAGTGTTAACGCCGGTTTAACGGCGCGCGGCCAGACTAAAGCAGTATAAATGGCAAGCAGGCGAGCTTTCCGGTACTATGCGGCGGTTTTTGAGTCAATGAGGCCGTAATAATGGCAACCACGCTGTTTAAAGATTTTCAGTTTGAAGCCGCACACCGTTTGCCGCATGTGCCGGAGGGCCATAAATGTGGCCGTCTGCATGGGCATTCGTTTATGGTGCGTCTGGAAGTGACCGGTGAAGTGGATGCACACACCGGATGGGTGATGGATTTCGCCGAGCTTAAAGCCGTGTTCTCCCCGATTTGGGAGCGCCTGGATCACCATTATCTGAACGATATTCCAGGATTGGAAAATCCCACCAGCGAAGTGCTTGCCGCCTGGATCTGGCAACAGCTTAAACCCCAGTTGCCGGAACTGAGTGCGGTAATGGTGAAAGAAACCTGCAGCGCGGGATGCGTCTATAAAGGTTGAAGAAAGGGCGCTTTATAGCGCCCTTCTACAAAATGTACTGGTTCAAACCTTAGCAACGAGTTTTTTGCTAGTCTTCCGGCCAACTTGAACAATTCGACCATTAACCACTTGGTATTCACCCGTCTGCAGTTTCTTCTTCATAATGTCACTGGCTGCGGCGTGAAGTTTGGAACCTAAGTCTAAAGACAGCCGCTCCATGGTATGAACATCAGTAACTTTCTGTAGTGACGACATATCCTCTCCCTCCTTCACCCAGGTTGCCATAGCATTTCATGTTAGGCAGCGCGATTAATGGTTTCGTTCGTTTATACCCTAACCCTAAGAAACCATTATAAATATTGACGAGATCCACTTCTCTCTCATGCTCTCTGTCTACTGCTGCCGTGAATATATAAGCGCCTGCATTTGATACATAGTAATGCTCAATAATTGACCTGGCAACATTAAGCAGTACCTTACCTGCCGATAGTCCGGGTAAACTAACATGGTTATAGCCGCCCCATTCTTCGACGGTTTCAACCCGATCAAATGCCACTGCCCACATTCCCGTATCAGGGAAGCGGAAATCAGGTATATCTGCGTTGATGCGAATGCCTTTATTTATCAACTGTTGATCGTTGTAAATCGCCTCAAAACCCACCGCATAGACCCTACCGGAAACGACAAACATTCTGGTAATGAATCCCGGTCCATAACTGTCATTAAAAGGCTCTTCCCAAGCAATTTGTCTGTTCAATATCAACCGTCCTTGGTTAATTTTTATGCAATATTCAAATACTTATGCGTCTGCATCGACAAGCGCCAGTTGCGCGCAATGCAGGTTTCAATGCACAGGCGAGTCGCCTCTTCCTTTTGACTGATTGGCTGCAACGCGATAATCCGCGGTTTTTCATCGTGCAGCGTCGCCAGCAGCGCATCCAGCGCTTCAATATCACGCTCGCGTCCAACCGGATGCTTCACCTCGTCCGCACGTTGCAAGGCCTGATCCAACACCTTCATGCCGCCGCGCATATTCACCTTGGGGGAAACCGTCACCCAGGTTGTCGCCGAGCACTGGATCTCATGGGTACCGCTGGTTTCAATCTGGCAACCATAGCCATTTTCTTCCAGCAATTGGGTCAGCGGAGTCAGATCATAAATGCACGGTTCGCCGCCAGTGATCACCACGTGACGTGCGGTATAGCCCTGCTGGCGCATGACGGCCAGCAGTTGCTCCGCGCTGGCGCTGCCCCAGGCATCGCTCTCTTCGGTTTTTACCAGGATCCGCTGCATATCCACTTCCCGATTGGCTTCCTTTTCCCAGGTATGTTTGGTATCGCACCAGCTGCATCCTACCGGGCAGCCCTGCAGGCGGATAAAAATGGCCGGAACGCCGGTAAAAAAGCCTTCGCCCTGCAAGGTTTGGAACATTTCATTAATCGGGTACTGCATCGGTTTCTCAATCAGGATAGGGAAAAAGCGATTATCTCAGATTACGGCCCGGCAACCAAACCGGCTAAATTGTATTAAATTTTATCTTCTGGCCATGGCCCAGCCTATCCCACCGTCTATCTGCTTCATTTATTACGTTTATCTGCGTCAACCGCCGCATTGGCGATGCATCCTGCGGCGTAAAAACAACATCCAGATAACAAATCGGACAAATATATTTGACATAAACCGTTGCGACGCAGATGTATATACAGGCAAGCACAAGTCGGGCATCAGTTCCGGCAGTGTATCCACCAACATCACATCTGCGTTTAGAGGGTGCCATGGCTCATTCCACCGAGTTGAATATTCAGCAGGCCATCGACGACAGCAAATTCTCGCTGTTCCATTGGACTTTGATCATTTTGGGATTTCTGATCCTTGCCATTGATGGCTTTGACACTGCGGCAATGGGCTATATCGCCCCTTCGGTCGCCAAAGATTGGGGAATTGTGAAACAGGATCTCGGCCCGGTACTGAGCGCCGCACTGCTGGGGTTATCACTCGGTGCGCTGGTGGCCGGGCCGATCTCCGATCGCATCGGCCGCAAGCGGGTGCTGGTGTTTTCGTGCCTGTTCTTCGGCCTGTCCAGCCTAGCCACCGCCTATGCCGGTTCGCTCAACAGCCTGACGCTGTGGCGCTTTCTGACCGGGCTGGGGTTGGGCGCGGCGATGCCGAACGCCATCACGCTGATTTCCGAATATGCGCCGCAGCGCTGCCGTTCGATGGCGATTAACACCATGTACTGCGGGTTCCCGCTGGGTGCGGCCGGTGGCGGCGCTATCTCATCGTGGCTGATCCCGGCCTACGGCTGGCACAGCGTGCTGCTGTTGGGGGCGCTTGCCCCGTTGATCCTGACGGTATTGTTGATCCTGTTCCTGCCGGAATCGGTGAAATACATGGTGAACCGCGGCAAGGACGCGATGAAAATCAGACGCATAGCCCAGCGCTTCGTCAGCCAGAATATTGATAACGTCACGCGTTTCTATCTGTATGAAGAGAAGTTGGCGCAATCAAAAACCAGCGTCGGCCTGCTGTTTACCCGTCCTTATCTGGCCGGCACGTTGATGCTGTGGCTAACCTACTTCATGGGGCTGGTGATTTATTACGTGCTGCTTAGCTGGATGCCGATCCTGATGCAGGGGCTGGGTTATCAGCTTGAACAGTCGGCCATTCTGACCTCGTTGTTCACCTTCGGCGGCACCCTCGGCATTCTGGTGGCCGGCTGGCTGATGGACCGCTGGAACGCCCATAAGGTGGTATCAAGCGGCTTTGTGATCACCGCCCTGCTGATTGTGGCGATGGCGACCGAGGACAGCCACATCGTGTTGCTGGGCACCTTTATCTTCCTGATGGGCATCACCATGAACGGCGCGCAGTCGGGCCTGCAAACGCTGGCCGCCACCTTTTACCCCACCCACAGCCGCGCCACCGGTATCGCCTGGATGCAGGGCATCGGCCGCTTTGGCGGCGTGGCGGGCACCATGATGGGCGCACAACTGCTGGCCATGCACTGGGAAGTGCAAAGCATCCTGATGTTCCTGTGCGTGCCGGCGCTGATCGCCGCCATCGCTACGGTATTCAAAATGACACGAAGAGCGGCGCTGCAACCGACGGCATAAGGCAACTCCCCGCCATGATGGGACACATGGATGTGCCCACCCCTTTGGGCCGACTGGACGTCGTTCCAGCTTGCTCCTGGCAAATGGGTCGGCGGGCGTTTTGCTGTCGGCGATATGATTTTTTTATCGCCACCGCTAACTTGTAATGGGTATGTAAAATTATTGTGATTTAACGCTCAAAAATGACCCATTTTTAATTCATTTTTGTTGAATAGCTCACTATTCTTCTGCCCCAACCTAATGATCTCAGCCCCACAAACAACATCATATTATTGATAATAAACAAAAATAACTTTCTCTTATGCCATTTACGGCATCCACTGGTCAGTGTTGCATATGCTTGTACATACAAGTATATGTTAATAAACCCTACGCATTGTTATGGCGTGATGATTAACCCCACCGCGCCATGGAATCTGCACCGATACTGTTTGAGGAAAATGCTGTGACTGCAAATAACAAAGTTCGCCATGTCGATGTACGCGCACCACGCGGCACACAATTAAATGCAAAAAGCTGGCTGACCGAAGCGCCGCTGCGCATGCTGATGAACAACCTCGATCCTGAAGTAGCGGAAAACCCACACGAACTGGTGGTGTACGGCGGTATTGGCCGCGCCGCGCGTGACTGGGACTGCTACGACAAAATTGTCGCCACCCTGAAAACGCTGGAAGACGACGAAACGCTGCTGGTGCAATCCGGCAAGCCGGTCGGCGTATTCAAAACCCACAGCAACGCGCCGCGCGTGCTGATCGCCAACTCCAACCTGGTGCCACACTGGGCTACCTGGGAACACTTTAACGAACTGGATGCCAAAGGCCTGGCCATGTACGGCCAAATGACCGCCGGCAGTTGGATCTACATCGGCAGCCAAGGCATCGTCCAGGGCACTTACGAGACCTTCGTGGAAGCTGGCCGTCAGCATTACGACGGCAGCCTGAAAGGCCGCTGGGTGCTGACCGCCGGTCTGGGTGGCATGGGTGGCGCACAACCCTTGGCCGCCACGTTGGCCGGTGCCAGCTCGCTGAACATCGAATGCCAGCAGAGCCGCATCGATTTCCGGCTGAAAACCCGCTACGTCGATGAACAGGCGACCGATCTGGACGACGCGCTGGCGCGCCTCAAGAAATACACCGCCGAAGGCAAAGCCATCTCTATCGCCCTGTGCGGCAACGCGGCGGATATCCTGCCGGAACTGGTACGCCGCGGCGTACGTCCTGACATGGTCACCGACCAGACCAGCGCCCATGACCCGCTGAACGGCTACCTGCCGAAGGGCTGGAGCTGGGAAGAATACCGCCAGCGTGCGCAGACCGAACCCGCTCAGGTGGTCATCGCCGCCAAGCAGTCAATGGCCGAACACGTAGAAGCCATGCTGGCCTTCCAGAAGATGGGCGTGCCCACCTTCGACTACGGCAACAACATCCGCCAAATGGCGAAAGAAATGGGCGTCAGCAACGCCTTCGACTTCCCGGGCTTCGTACCGGCCTATATTCGCCCGCTGTTCTGCCGCGGCGTCGGCCCGTTCCGCTGGGCTGTGCTGTCCGGCGATCCGCAGGACATCTACAAAACCGACGCTAAAGTTAAAGAGCTGATCCCGGACGACGAGCACCTGCACCACTGGCTGGATATGGCGCGCGAACGCATCAGCTTCCAGGGGCTGCCGGCGCGCATCTGCTGGGTCGGTCTGGGCCAACGCGCCAAGCTGGGTCTGGCGTTCAACGAGATGGTACGCAGCGGCGAGCTATCCGCACCGATCGTGATTGGCCGCGACCACCTGGACTCCGGCTCGGTATCCAGCCCGAACCGCGAAACCGAATCGATGAAAGACGGTTCAGACGCCGTATCCGACTGGCCGCTGCTCAACGCACTGCTGAATACCGCCAGCGGCGCGACCTGGGTTTCGCTGCACCACGGTGGTGGCGTCGGCATGGGCTTCTCGCAACATTCAGGCATGGTCATCGTTTGCGACGGTACCGATGAAGCCGCCGAGCGCATCGCCCGCGTCTTGCACAACGATCCAGCCACCGGCGTCATGCGTCATGCCGATGCCGGTTACGACATCGCCATCGAATGCGCCCGCGAGCAAGGTCTGAACCTGCCGATGGTCGCCGCCACTCAAGGAGACAAAGCATGAAAGCGCTGACTATTCGCCCTGGCCAACTGACGCTGGCGCAACTGCGTGAGGTTTATCAGCACCCGGTCAACCTGACGCTGGATGACAGCGCCTATGCCGCCATTCAGCAAAGCGTTGCCTGCGTAGAGCGCATCGTTGAAGAAAACCGCACTACCTATGGCATCAACACCGGTTTTGGCCTGCTGGCCTCCACCCGCATCGCCCGTGAAGATCTGGAAAACCTGCAGCGTTCGATCGTGCTGTCCCATGCCGCCGGCGTTGGCGCCCCGACCGACGACAGCCTGGTGCGCCTGATTATGGTGCTGAAAATCAACAGCCTGTCGCGCGGCTTTTCCGGCATCCGTCTGGAAGTGATCCAGGCGCTGATGGCACTGGTGAATGCAGAAGTTTATCCGCACATTCCACTGAAAGGCTCCGTTGGCGCCTCCGGTGACCTGGCGCCGCTGGCGCACATGAGCCTGGTGCTGCTGGGTGAAGGCAAGGCCCGCTATCAGGGCGAATGGCTGCCTGCCACCGAGGCGCTGGCCAAAGCGGGCCTGAAACCGCTGACGCTGGCCGCCAAAGAAGGCCTGGCGCTGCTGAACGGTACGCAGGTTTCCGCCGCCTTTGCCCTGCGCGGTCTGTTTGACGCGGAAGACCTGTACGCTGCGGCGACGGTCACCGGTAGCCTGACGGTGGAAGCCGCTCTGGGTTCACGCAGCCCGTTTGACCCGCGTATCCATGCGGTGCGCGGCCAGCGTGGCCAGATCGACGCCGCTGCCGCCTACCGCCACTTGCTCGGCGAACGCAGCGAAGTGTCCGATTCGCATCGCAACTGCGAGAAAGTGCAGGATCCTTACTCCCTGCGCTGCCAGCCGCAAGTCATGGGCGCCTGCCTGACGCAGATCCGCCAGGCCAGCGAAGTACTGGAGATCGAAGCCAACGCCGTATCCGACAACCCGCTGGTGTTCGCCGAAGAGGGTGACGTGCTGTCCGGGGGCAACTTCCACGCCGAACCGGTCGCCATGGCCGCCGATAATCTGGCGCTGGCGTTTGCCGAAATAGGCTCGCTGTCCGAACGCCGCATCTCGCTGATGATGGATAAACACATGTCGCAGTTGCCGCCATTCCTGGTGGACAACGGCGGGGTGAACTCGGGCTTTATGATCGCCCAGGTGACCGCCGCGGCGCTGACCAGCGAGAACAAGGCTCTGGCCCACCCGGCCAGCGTCGACAGTATCCCGACCTCCGCCAACCAGGAAGACCATGTCTCCATGGCACCGGCCGCAGGCCGCCGCCTGTGGGAAATGGCGGATAACGTGCGCGGCATTTTAGCCGTCGAGTGGCTGGCCGCCTGTCAGGGGCTGGATCTGCGCAAGGGCCTGAAAACGTCGGAAGCCCTGGAGCAGGCGCGCCGCACGCTGCGTGAACACGTCAGCTACTACGACAAGGATCGTTTCTTCGCCCCCGACATTGAAGCCGCCAGCCTGCTGTTGGCGGCCGGTCACCTGACATCGCTGATGCCAGCAGCGCTGCTGCCTAGCCAGGCATAAATAAAACCTCTACCCAAAGTAGTTGGCGTTGCCGCTAACAACGCGGCGACTTCGAGTAAATAAGGGTTATACCACGCAGTTTGTTCTGTCCCGCCGGGTGCGTTCCACCCGGTGCGGATAGCGCGTGCCTGTTCGGCAATAAAAACTCAACGGGAAGCAACATGCGTAATGAAACAACACAACTCAGACGCGGATTAAACGCGCGGCATATCCGCTTTATGGCGCTCGGTTCTGCCATCGGCACCGGCTTGTTCTACGGCTCCGCCGGGGCGATCCAACTGGCCGGCCCAGCCGTGCTGCTGGCTTATCTGGTCGGCGGCGCGGCGGTGTTTATGGTCATGCGCGCGCTGGGTGAAATGGCGGTGCATCAACCGGTATCCGGTTCGTTCGGCCACTACGCCAGCCACTATCTTGGCCCGCTGGCCGGTTTCCTCACCGGCTGGACCTATACCTTCGAAATGGTGATCGTCGCCCTGGCGGACGTCACCGCCTTCGGCATCTATATGGGGCTGTGGTTCCCGGACGTCGCCCAGTGGGTGTGGGTGCTCAGCATTATCATGTTTATCGGCGCGCTCAACCTGTGCAGCGTGAAAGTGTTCGGCGAAATGGAGTTCTGGCTGTCGCTGATCAAGGTCGCGGCTATCGTGGCGATGATCGTCGGCGGCGCGGCGGTGATGCTGTTTGGTTTCGGCCAGACCCAGCACGCCACCGGCTTTAGCAATCTGTGGCAGCACGGCGGCTTTATGCCTAACGGCATCGGCGGCGTGATCGCTTCGTTGGCGGTAGTGATGTTCGCCTTCGGTGGCATCGAGATCATCGGTATCACCGCCAGCGAGGCGAAAGACCCGGCGAAGGTGCTGCCGAAAGCGATCAATGCGGTGCCGGTGCGTATCCTGCTGTTCTATGTGCTGACGCTGCTGGTGTTGATGGCCATCTATCCGTGGAACAGCATCGGCCAGAACGGCAGCCCGTTTGTGGAGATCTTCAGCAATCTGGGCATCAGCTCCGCCGCCAACGTGTTGAACGTGGTGGTGATCACCGCCGCCATTTCCGCCATCAACAGCGACATCTTCGGCGCAGGCCGCATGATGTACGGCATGGCGCAGGATGGTCAGGCACCGAAAAGCTTCTCCAAACTGACCGCCAACGGCGTGCCCTGGATGACGGTGCTGGTGATGTCTGTCGCCCTGCTGTTGGGTGTGGTGCTTAACTACCTGATACCCAAACAGGTCTTTATGATCATCGCCTCCATCGCCACCTTCGCGACCGTCTGGGTGTGGCTGATGATCCTGCTGTCGCAGGCAGCCATGCGCCGTACGCTGACGCCGCAGGAGGTCAGCAAACTGAGTTTCCCGGTTCCGTGGTGGCCGATAGCACCGGCGCTGGCGACGGTATTTATGCTGTTCGTCATCGGCCTGCTCGGTTACTTCGAGGATAGCCGAATCGCCCTGTACGTCGGGCTGGTGTGGGTGGCTTTCCTTACCCTGGCATACTGGTTGTGGGTGCGTAAAAAAGGCGGGGGTTCCCCCGTCACAAGCTCGCCTCAGTATTAACGCTCAAACCCGCCGCAGGCGGGTTTTTTATCACACCTGCGCCAGCGCCTGTTCGATATCGCCGCGCAAATCCTCTATGTCCTCCAGGCCCGCCGACAAGCGAATCAATCCATCGCTGATATGATGGCGCTGACGCTCTTCCGCGCTGTAGGCCGAGTGGGTCATGCTCGCCGGATGCTGCGCCAGAGTTTCGCAATCCCCCAGGCTGACGGCACGCAAGATTAACTGCAAGGCATTGAGGAAACGAATGCCCGCCGCCATACCGCCCTTGAGTTCAAAAGCGATCATGCCGCCAGGACGCGTCATCTGCCGCTGAGCCAAAGGGTACTGCGGGAAAGTCTCCAGCCCCGGATAATACACCTGCTCTACCGCAGGATGCTGAGCCAGCATTTCCGCCAGCCGTTGAGCGTTACCGCAGTGGCGCTCCATGCGCAACGGCAAGGTCTTCAAACCGCGCAACAGCAACGCCGCATCCTGCGCCGACAGCACCGCCCCGTTCATGTCCTTCAGACCGACCAGGCGAATATCTTGCGCCAGCGCCTCGCGGGTGATCGCCAACCCGGCCAGCAAATCCCCGTGGCCACCGATATATTTGGTGGCGGAATGCACCACGATATCCGCACCAAGCGCCAGCGGCCGTTGCAAATAAGGAGTGCAATACGTGTTATCCACCAGCAGCAGCGCCTGCTGCCGGTGGGTAATCTCCGCCACTGCGGCGATATCGATCAACCGCATATTGGGGTTGGCCGGCGTTTCGCAGTACACCAGGCGGGTACGTGGCCCCATGGCTGCGGCCAGTTTTTCCGGCTGCGTCAGATCGACGTGCGTAACCTTGACGCCAAACCGCGCCAGCCCCTGATGAAAATAGCTGAAAGTGCAGCCATAAATGGTTTCATCGACGATCAGCTCATCTCCCGGCGCCAGCAGCGTCCAGCAACAAGCGGTTATCGCCCCCATGCCGGAAGAAAACGCCACCGCCGCCTCCCCGCCCTCCAGGTTGGCTATCCGCTGTTCCAGCAGATTTAGCGTCGGGTTGGCGATGCGGGAATAAAAATAACCCGGCTCACTGCCGGCAAAGCAGGCGCCGCCGTATTCTGCCGTGGGAAAAGCAAAGGTCGAGCTCATAAAGACCGGTGGGCAAAGCGCCCCCAGATATTGCTGAGGATCGTAGCCGTGGTGGATCGCACGTGTGGCAAAGGCGTGTCGGATAGTGTCAGACATAACAACTCCTTACCTGATTGAGTAAAACAACTCCCGTTATTCCGCAGTGGCGTCAGGCGGCAGCGTGCTCATGCGCATACGCCCACCGATGATTTGCAAGGTACGCAGCACCAACATCAGGCCCAACAAGGTATCCGGCTGGCGCAATAAGGCATACAGCGAACGAAAATTGGCAGGCGGCGGATCCAGCTGCATTTCCGTGTGCGCCATCCGCAGCGCCATGCCACCTTCCCATCCTGCGGCTACTACGCCTTCAAATAGGCCAGCCAGCTTTTCCACCAGCGCGTTATCCGCGATATCCACCCCATCTGACAGCAACGACAGCAGATCGACCACGTTATCGAGCCGCCCACCGGCCAGCAGCGGTGCCAGCTTCTCCAGCAGTGCCGTCAGGGGTTCATTTTCAGATGCGTTCATCAGTGCCCCTCGTTATATCAGCCCGCGTACCGTCGCCCAGTAGAGGCCGCGGTTAAACACGTTGCGCAGCATTCCGCCCATCTTGGTCGGCGGCGTCGGCAACACATCATGCCGATAGTCATAAACCAACGGCATACCGGCGTGCAGCCCCATCTGGGCAATTGCCTGCACCTTGCCATCGTAGTGGCTTACGGTCTGGCCCAGCCTCAGTTCAGCCACAATGTTATCGGCGATCACCGGCGCCTGATTGTGGCAGGAGCCGCCGGCTTTGCTGACGGGCAGATCCACCGTATCGCCGATGACATAAACCCCCTGCTGCCCGTAGACCTGCAATGTCTGGTGATCGGTCGGCAGCCAGCCTTCTCCATTTTTAATATCGCTCAGCCCGGTATTGCGTACCGCTTCGACCGCACGGATCGGCGGTGTGGCCATCAGTATGTCGAACGGCTGCTCTTCGCCTTCGGCGGAGTAAGCCACCTGTCGCTGCGTATCCACCCGGTTGAGGGTAAAACCACGTTGATGGCCAATATCTCGCGCCGCGAAAATCGCGGGTAAGGCTTCGGCGGTAGGGCGCTGCAGAAACAGGCAATTACGCAGCAACTGTGAAACGCTGGGATAGGTATAAACAATCTCAATCGCCTTACGCACGCCGCGCCGGCGCAGGTAATCATCAAGCATCAGCGTGGTCTCAATCGGCGCGATGCCACATTGGTGTGGCACGTTGGGCGTTTCAGGAAAGGAGACGGTAATAAAAATGCGGCCTTTTTCGATCGTCGCCAGCTTTTGTGCCAACTGCCGGGCCGCCTGATACTGATAGAAGTGATCCCCCGCCTGCGCCAACCCCTCGATACGCTCAGGCCAAGGCACGCAACCGGTAGCAAACACCAGAAAATCGTACGCATATTGTTTGCCGCTACGGGTATGGATCACCCGCCGAGATAAATCGAACCGCTCCGCTTTATCCACAACAAACTTAATTTCCGGGCTCAGCAAACTTTGTTGCGGACGCATTAACTCCTGTTTAAAAAAGGCGTTAAATGCCACATACATAAATGCCGGTTTATAATAATGAATCGGAGAATCCGAAATCATTAATAACTCGACCTTATTATTCAATATCTCCCGGTGTAATTTAGTGGCCAGTAAATTGGCCAATATCGTCCCACCGGTTCCACCGCCGACAATCACAATCCTGTTCCGCATCAAGCCCTCGCCCAGCCGCCCATAGGGCAGCAATTCTGTTAGGAAAATCACGGAGGCAGGAAAACGGATAATAGCTCTGCCTTGCAGGCAGTCTAGTAACTAAAAAATATAAAGCAATTGAAATCTGAATATATAAATGGGAATTTTATTATTACAATTAAATTATAGAGTTAAAAACCACTATTCAAATATTAATCAAATATCAATAAATAACACACTATTACTCACGTAAATAATGAATGCTGAAAAATGGCGATAAAAAAACCCGCCGCAGCGGGTTTTTATTCAACAACGAACCAAGCCGTTATTACTGACCTTTAACTTCTTTCAGGCCGTTGAACGGTGCGCGGTCGCCCAGCGCTTCTTCGATACGGATCAGTTGGTTGTATTTAGCAACGCGGTCAGAACGGCTCATGGAACCGGTTTTGATCTGGCCAGCCGCAGTACCTACCGCCAGGTCGGCGATGGTTGCGTCTTCGGTTTCACCTGAACGGTGAGAGATCACCGCGGTGTAACCTGCGTCTTTCGCCATCTTGATAGCAGCCAGAGTTTCGGTCAGAGAACCGATCTGGTTGAATTTGATCAGGATGGAGTTAGCGATGCCTTTATCGATGCCTTCTTTCAGGATCTTGGTGTTGGTAACGAACAGGTCGTCGCCCACCAGCTGGATTTTGTCGCCCAGCACTTTGGTCTGGTATGCGAAACCAGCCCAGTCAGATTCGTCCAGACCATCTTCGATAGACACGATTGGGTATTGTTTGGTCAGGTCTTCCAGGAAGTGAGTGAACTCTTCGGAAGTGAAGGCTTTGTTGCCTTCGCCGGCCAGAACGTATTTACCGTCTTTGTAGAACTCGGAAGCTGCACAGTCCATCGCCAGGGTCACGTCTTTGCCCAGCTCGTAACCTGCCGCTTTTACCGCTTCAGCGATAACAGCCAGCGCTTCGGCGTTGGAACCCAGGTTTGGCGCGTAGCCGCCTTCGTCGCCTACAGCGGTGTTCAGGCCTTTGGCCTTCAGCACTTTAGCCAGGTGATGGAACACTTCAGAACCGATGCGAACGGCTTCTTTCAGGGTCTTCGCGCCAACCGGCTGAATCATGAATTCCTGAATGTCGACGTTGTTGTCAGCGTGCTCGCCGCCGTTGATGATGTTCATCATAGGCAGTGGCATAGAGAATTTGCCTGGGGTGCCGTTCAGTTCAGCGATGTGCTCATACAGCGGCATGCCTTTGGAAGCAGCAGCCGCTTTGGCAGCAGCCAAGGAAACTGCCAGAATGGCGTTTGCACCGAATTGGGATTTGTTTTCAGTGCCGTCCAGGTCGATCATGATCTTGTCGATGTTAGCCTGGTCTTTGGCATCTTTACCCAGTACTGCCTGAGCAATCGGGCCGTTTACTGCAGCAACGGCTTTCAGTACGCCTTTACCCAGGAAACGAGACTTGTCACCGTCACGCAGTTCCAGTGCTTCACGGGAACCGGTAGAAGCACCTGACGGCGCAGCAGCCAGACCTACGAAACCGCCTTCCAGATGCACTTCGGCTTCAACAGTCGGGTTACCGCGGGAGTCGATGATTTCACGACCGATGACTTTAACGATTTTGGACATTAGGTTTTCCTCAGTACAAGTTAAACTAAAACTCCAGACAAACAACGCGCGGTTCTCACCGCGCGCCGCTTACCAAATATTTTATTTCACCTGGCGCTTCTGGTGCTCACCAGCGGCCTTCACAAAGCCGGCGAACAACGGATGACCATCACGCGGCGTTGAAGTAAATTCCGGGTGGAACTGACAAGCGACAAACCACGGGTGATTCGGCAGTTCAATAATCTCAACCAGCTTGTTGTCTGCAGAACGGCCGGCAACGAGCAGCCCGGCGGCTTCGATCTGCTTCAACAGCATGTTGTTGACTTCATAACGGTGACGATGACGTTCAACAATGGTCGGTTCGCCGTACATCTTGCGCACCAGGCTATTGTCTGTCAGGTGGCATTGCTGGCCACCGACACGCATCGTGCCACCCAAATCGCTTTCTTCAGTGCGCACTTCGACGTTGCCGTCTTCGTCACGCCATTCGGTGATCAACGCCACCACCGGGTACTTGCAGTCTGGCACAAACTCGGTTGAGTTGGCGTTCTCCATACCCGCTACGTTGCGGGCGAACTCCATCAGCGCCACCTGCATACCCAGGCAGATGCCCAGATAAGGGATGTTGTTTTCACGCGCATAACGCGCGGTCATCACCTTGCCTTCTACGCCACGGTAGCCAAAGCCGCCTGGGATCAGAATCGCATCCAGACCTTTCAGCACTTCCACACCGCGGGTTTCGACATCCTGCGAGTCGATCAGCTTGATGTTCACGGTCAGACGATTTTTCAGACCGCCGTGTTTCAAGGCTTCAATCACCGACTTATATGCATCCGGCAGTTCGACATATTTGCCGACCATGCCGATGGTCACTTCGCCGCCCGGATTGGCTTCTTCAGAGATCACCTGTTCCCATTCGGCCAGGTTCGCTTCCGGTGCGTTGAGGCTGAATCGTTTACAAATATAATCATCCAAGCCCTGAGATTTCAAGAGGCCCGGGATTTTATAAATAGAATCAACGTCTTTCAGGGAGATAACCGCTTTTTCCGGCACGTTGCAGAAAAGTGCGATTTTCGCGCGTTCGTTAGCAGGAACTGTGCGATCGGAACGGCAAATCAGCACATCAGGCTGAATACCGATGGAAAGCAGCTCTTTAACGGAATGCTGAGTAGGTTTGGTTTTCACTTCACCGGCGGCAGCCAGGTACGGCACCAGCGTCAGATGCATGTACAGAGTGTGCTCGCGGCCCACTTCTACCGCCATCTGGCGGATAGCTTCCAGGAACGGCAGCGATTCGATATCGCCGACGGTACCGCCCACTTCAACCAACACCACGTCGTGGCCTTCGCCACCTTCGAGAATGCGTTCTTTGATCGCGTTAGTGATGTGCGGGATAACCTGTACGGTGGCGCCCAGGTAGTCGCCACGGCGTTCTTTACGCAGAACGTCGGAATAAATGCGACCCGTGGTGAAGTTGTTGCGGCGCGACATTTTGGTGCGGATGAAGCGCTCGTAGTGACCCAAATCCAGATCGGTTTCTGCCCCGTCTTCGGTGACGAAAACTTCCCCATGCTGAATCGGGCTCATGGTGCCCGGATCCACGTTGATGTACGGGTCCAGTTTCATGATGGTAACGTTGAGGCCACGGGCTTCGAGAATAGCCGCCAGAGAGGCTGCGGCAATGCCTTTACCCAGAGAGGATACGACCCCGCCGGTCACAAAAATATAATTAGTTGTCATGCTGAACCTGAGAGTTTAGGTTTAAAGACGATGGAAGTACCAAGACGGGAAAGTAGTATACCCGAACCTCTCCAGACCTACAAACGATCGTTTTACTGTCCATCATCTCTGTCACCACCGGGAGTTCATCAGGGTTTAATCCGCGGGCACCTTGCTTACTGTCTTTTTAAAACAATGAGTTAGCATGGAAAATTTTCTTTTACCGCCGTTTCATGGCACTAAAACACCTTAAATTTCAGTTTGTTGGCATTTTCTTGCCGTTCTCTCGTCGTTCAGCAAACCAGGGCTCTGAGCTTAACCGTTTCAGCTTGAGCGAACCTTGTCGCCGATCAACATTACGCCCCTGGCCGAACAACTTTAGGACAACGCCGAAAGGACAACGCCGAACGGGATTAGTTTTCCTGACGTTTAACCTGTTGCCACGCCTCTTCCATCTGCTCCAGCGTAGCCTCTTCCATCTGCAGCCCGCGCTGTTTGACAATCTCTTCCACCTGCCGGAAACGACGTTCGAACTTGCGGTTGGCCGCCTGCAGCGCGTTTTCCGCCTTGTGCCCGAGATGGCGCGATAAATTCACCGTAGCGAACAGCAGATCGCCGATTTCCTCTTCCAGCTTCTGTTCATCAACCACCGCTTGCTTGGCTTCATGCATCACTTCGTCGATCTCCTCGTACACCTTGTCCAATACCGGCCCCAGGGTATGCCAGTCGAAACCGACCGAGGCGCAACGCTTCTGGATTTTGTGCGCCTTCATCAGCGCCGGCAACGCCTGCGGGATATCGTCCAGCGCGGAATGCAGCGCCTTCTCGGCGCGTTCGCCCGCCTTTAACTGCTCCCAGCGGGCCGCTACCGCTTCGCTATCCGCCGCATCGGCATCGCCGAAGATGTGCGGATGGCGGCGTTCCAGTTTGTCGCTGATGGCGTTGCACACTTCATCGAAGTCAAACAGCCCCTGCTCCTGGCCCATCTGGGCGTAAAACACCACCTGGAACAGCAGATCGCCCAACTCATCGCGCAGATCGGCGTAATCCTGGCGCTCAATGGCGTCCAGCACTTCGTAGGTTTCTTCCAGCGTGTAAGGCGCGATGGTGGCGAAGGTCTGCTTGCGGTCCCATGGGCAACCGTTCTGCGGGTCGCGCAGCGTTTTCATGATGTTCAGCAGGCGCTGCAGCGGGGTGGATTGGGTCATAAAAAGATCTCTGAGAAAGAATGGGAGCGCATTTGTGCGTCCGCCGGATTAGTCGCCAATGGATTTCGGGCCGTATCGGTGTTCGCTTGCAGCCAACAACGATACGGCTCGAAAGACGCAGGGGATTTAGCTGCCGTGCAGGCGCTTGGCGTCAATCACGTCCGGCAACTGATTCAGCTTGGCCAGCACCCGGCCCAGCACCTGCTGGTTGTAGATTTCAATGTCCATGTCGATGGTCGCCAGCTGCTTTTTGGTGTCGCTCCGGCTGGCCACGCCCAGCACGTTGACCTTTTCATTGGCCAAAATGGTGGTGATGTCGCGCAGCAGGCCGCTGCGATCGTTGGCCATCACACGCACCACCAGCGAATAACCGCTGGAATAGCTTTCGCCCCACACGGCGTCAACGATGCGTTCCGGAGCGTGCGACTGCAAATCCACCAACTGATCGCAGTCCGCACGGTGGATGGAGATACCGCGCCCCTGGGTGATAAAGCCGACAATATCGTCGCCCGGGATCGGCTGGCAGCAACGGGCGATGTGGTGCATCAGGTTGCCCACCCCTTCCACCACTACCCGACCGTTGTCCTTGCTGCGGGTCGCCGGCGGCGCTTTATGCTGCACCAATTGGCGCAACGCTTCGCGATCCTGCTCCTCGGCGCTCGGTTTGTTGAACTTGCCTTGCAGGAAGTTCACCATCTGATTCAGGCGGATATCCCCGCCGCCAATCGCCGCCAGTATTTCATCCAGCGAGTTCATGTTGTAACGCGGGATCAGCAGCTTCTCGGCCTCTTTCAGGCTGATGCCAAGGTGCTCCAGCTCGCTGTCCAGCATCTGGCGGCCGGCGAGGATGTTCTTGTCGCGATCCTGCTTGCGGAACCAGTTATGGATTTTGGAGCGCCCACGGCTGGTGGTGACATAGCCCAGGTTAGGATTCAGCCAGTCGCGGCTCGGGTTCGGCTGCTTCTGGGTGATGATTTCAATCTGATCGCCCATCCGCAACTGGTAGGTAAACGGCACTATGCGCCCGCCAATCTTGGCGCCGATGCAACGGTGGCCGACGTCGCTGTGAATATGATAAGCAAAGTCGAGCGGCGTGGAGCCGGCCGGCAGATCCACCACATCGCCTTTCGGGGTAAACACATAGACGCGATCGTCGAACACCTGGCTGCGAACCTCGTCGAGCATCTCGCCGGAGTCCGCCATCTCTTCCTGCCAGGCGATCAGCTTGCGCAGCCAGGCGATGCGTTCTTCATAGCCGGAGCGAACCGTCGCTACCGCGCCTTCTTTGTATTTCCAGTGCGCGGCCACGCCCAGTTCGGCATCTTCATGCATCTGCCGGGTACGGATCTGGATTTCGAGCGTTTTGCCGCGCGGGCCCAACACCACGGTGTGGATAGACTGATAGCCGTTGGGTTTCGGGTTGGCGACATAGTCGTCGAACTCATCCGGCAGATGGCGGAAGTGGGTATGCACAATCCCCAGCGCTGCATAGCAGTCCTGCAAACGCTCGACCACCACGCGCACCGCGCGTACGTCAAACAGCTCGTCGAAGGCCAGCGCCTTCTTCTGCATTTTGCGCCAGATGCTGTAGATATGTTTCGGGCGGCCGTAAATATCCGCTTTGATGCCTTCGTCGCCCATCGCATTTCGCAGCGAGGCGACGAAGTCATCGATAAACTGTTCGCGATCGATGCGACGTTCGTGCAGCAGTTTGGCGATGCGCTTGTATTCATCCGGGTGCAGGTAACGGAAGCAGAAATCTTCCAGCTCCCATTTCAGTTGCCCGATGCCGAGGCGGTTGGCCAGCGGCGCATAGATATTCGAACACTCTTTCGCCGCCAGCACGCGCTCGTCTTCCGGTGCATCCTTCACTTCACGCAGGTGGGCGATACGCTCCGCCAGCTTGATCACCACGCAGCGGAAATCCTCCACCATAGCCAACAGCATGCGGCGCACGTTGTCGACCTGTTCGGAGGCCATGGAGTCGTTCTGGGTGGCTTTCAGTTGGCGGATGGCGTCCATATCGCGCACGCCATGCACCAGGTAGGTGATGCCCTTGCCAAATTCTTCGGTCAGGGTTTCTTCCGGCACGATGCCGGCGTCCACCAGCGGGAACAGCAGCGCAGCGCGCATGCTGTCGTTGTCCATGCTCAGCGTGGAGAGGATTTCCACCATTTCCAGCCCGCGCCACAACAACAGCGGTGCATCGGGATGGTTCTGGGTCTGTTGCTCACAGTAGCGCCAGGTTGCGGCTAATCGCTCACATGACTGCGGGTTAGGTAGCCCCAAGCTGGCAATCCACTCGTCGAGAGCAAATTCACCAGCCGTGTTCAGATGTGCACTTCTTACCGCAACCATACCCTCTCCCTACTTTGCAGCGACCCCAGGCGTGTTGTCGTTAATAAACAGCGCCATTGACTCAAGATGCCCCGTATGCGGAAACCTATCCAACATCCGCACACGTGCAAGACGATAACCGGCGTCCAGCAATATTTTGCTGCCGCGTGCCAGCCTGGTGGGTTACAAGAAACATCCCCCCCGTTCTGGCGCCAGTTTTACACTATGTGACATCGCGCCGACCGCACCCGCACGGGCAAGGTCCAGCATCACTTTATCAAATCCTTGTGCTGCCCAAGGTTGCCGCTCAACGTCCTCTTCCAGATTTTCATGGAAGGAAAGAAGGGGGCATTATTCAGTTTATTCTTATGTGCATTATATTGCCCATTCGCTACCAGCGTGGCAATACCTTCTATCCCCAACACCGCGGCGGCAGGGTAAAGTTGGCCCATGCCGCAGAACAGGTCCAATACCCGATCATTGGGCTGAATGTCGAGCCATTCAAGGGCCTGCGCTGCCATTTGCTGATTTACTGTGTCATTTATCCCAATAAAGTCACGCGGACTGATGTCTAAGCGTAGCCCGCCGACCTGATAATACGGCGTTTCGCCACACGGTTTTTCGCCCCTGTCGCTGTCGGGCACCCAATAAACGGTTACGTTTTTTGGCTGCGCAAAGGCCGGTAACGCCTGGCGATCCTCATCTTTTTTCTTCCGTCAGCTGGACTTCCGCCTGCCAGCCCGGCAAGACTCCCCGTACAAACACGTCTTTGCCGTTGTGGCGTGCCACGCCGGCCCAAAGGGATCGAGGTCGCTCACTCTTGCAGTTAACATTTGCAGACTTTGCCGGGTCGTCACGCAGCGTTTGGGAGAGTAGAATTGCACCATATTTGCCGATTGCGTGCCGGCTCATTAAAGTAGAGTGAGTTCGGCAATTCTCCCACATTGGAATCCCATGACCAAATACAGCTTGCGTGCGCGCATGATGATCCTGATTCTGGCCCCAACGCTGTTGATTGGTCTGCTGCTCAGCACCTTCTTCGTGGTGCACCGTTACAATGAGCTGCAAGAACAGCTGGTTGACGCCGGTGCCAGCATTATCGAACCCTTGGCGGTGGCCAGCGAGTACGGCATGACATTCCGCAGCCGCGAGTCGGTCAGGCAGTTGGTCAGCCTGCTGCACCGCCGTCATTCGGATATTGTGCGTTCAATTACGGTGTTCGATGCGCAGAATAATCTGTTTGTCACCTCCAATTATCATCACAATTTCGCCCAATTGCAGTTGCCGAAAGGTGTGCCAATGCCCACAGATCTGATGCTGACGCGGCGCGGCAACTCACTGATCCTGCGCACGCCGATCCTTTCGGAGAGCCAGTACCCGGATCAAAACGCCACCGACCCGGTTCCGCAGGACAACAACCTGGGCTATGTGGCGATCGAACTTGATCTTCAATCGGTGCGGTTGCAACAGTATAAAGAGGTGTTTGTTTCAACCCTGCTGTTGCTGCTGTGCATGTGCATTGCCATCCTGTTTGCATACCGTCTGATGCGCGACGTGACCGGCCCGATCCGCAATATGGTGAACACCGTTGACCGCATCCGCCGTGGCCAGCTCGACAGCCGCGTTGAAGGCTTTATGCTCGGCGAGCTGCATATGCTGAAGAACGGCATCAACTCGATGGCGATGTCGCTGACCGCCTATCACGAAGAGATGCAGCAGAATATCGACCAGGCGACTTCGGACCTGCGCGAGACGCTGGAGCAGATGGAGATCCAGAACGTCGAGCTGGATCTGGCGAAAAAACGCGCTCAGGAAGCGGCGCGTATCAAATCCGAGTTTCTGGCGAACATGTCGCACGAGCTGCGCACCCCGCTCAACGGCGTGATCGGCTTTACCCGCCAGATGCTGAAAACCGAGATGAGCGTCACCCAAACCGACTATCTGCAAACCATCGAGCGCTCGGCCAACAACCTGCTGACCATCATCAACGACGTGCTGGACTTCTCCAAGCTGGAAGCCGGCAAACTGGTGCTGGAGCACATTCCGTTCTCGCTGCGTGAAACGTTGGACGAAGTGATTGTGTTGCTGGCACCCAGCGCGCACGAGAAAGGGCTGGAATTGACGCTGGATGTGCATAATGACGTGCCGGAGCAGGTAATCGGCGATTCGTTGCGGTTGCAGCAGATCATTACCAACCTGCTGGGCAACGCGATCAAATTTACCGAAACCGGCAACATCGATATCCGCGTAGAGCTGCGTGGCCTGCAGGAACGTCAGGTCGAACTTGAAGTGCAAATCCATGACACCGGCATCGGTATATCAGAACGGCAGCAGTCGCAGTTGTTCCAGGCGTTCCGCCAGGCGGATGCCAGCATTTCGCGCCGCCACGGCGGCACCGGTCTGGGGCTGGTGATCACCCAGAAGCTGGTAAAAGAGATGGGCGGCGATATCTGCTTCCACAGCCAACTGAACCGAGGTTCAACCTTCTGGTTCCACATCACCCTCGAGCTGCACGAGGGCATGTTGTCGTTGCCGCCGAGCCTGCCGGACCTGCGCGGCAAGACGTTGGGGTATATCGAAGCCAACCCGATGGCGGCGGAAGCCACGCTCAACATGCTGAGCGTCACCCCGCTGGTGATCACCCATTCGCCTACGCTGGCTCAACTGCCGAAAAAAGATTACGACTTCTTGCTGGTGGGGGTGCCGATCCCGTTCCGCGACAACCTGGCGCAGCACGAAGGCAAACTGATGGCGGCGCTGAAGATCGCCGACCGGGTGATTCTGGCGCTCCCCAGCCAATCGCAGATCAACGCCGAGCAGCTTAAACAGCAGGGCGCTATCGGCTGCCTGATCAAACCCATCACCGGCAACCGCCTGTTCCCGCTGCTGCGCATGGAAACGCCGCAGCGCCTCATCGCCGCGCCGGAACCCAAACGCCTGCCATTGACGGTGATGGCGGTTGACGATAACCCGGCCAACCTGAAACTGATTGGCACGCTGCTGGCTGAACAAGTGGAAAAGACCCTGCTGTGCGAAAGCGGGGAAGAGGCGCTGGCGCTGGCGCGCGATAACGTGCTGGATCTGATCCTGATGGATATCCAAATGCCGAATATCGACGGCATCCGCACCAGCGAACTGATCCGCCAACTGCCGCACCACAACTCTACGCCTATCGTCGCGGTTACCGCCCATGCGGTGAGCGGTGAGCGCGAGCATTTGCTGCAAGCGGGAATGGATGACTATCTGGCCAAACCGATTGATGAAGCTATGCTGACCCGCGTGCTGGCCCGTTATTACAGCGGCGAACCGGCCGCCGAGCCATTGCTGTCGTTAGACTGGCCGCTGGCGTTGCGCCAGGCGGCGAACAAACAGGATTTGGCGCGCGATCTGCTGCAGATGCTGCTCGACTTCCTGCCGCAAGTCAGCGAACGGGTGCAGGCGGTGCTGGACGGCACCCCAGACGACAGCATTCTCGATTTGATCCATAAATTGCACGGCAGTTGCAGCTACAGTGGCGTGCCGCGCATGAAGCAACTGTGCTTCTACCTTGAACAGCAGTTGCGCAAGGGCGTCGGCAACGACGAACTGGAGCCGGAATGGCTGGAACTGCTGGATGAGATCGAACTGGTGAGCCAGGCAGCCCGCAGCCATCTGGAGAGCGATCGCCCAGCGACAAGCTGAGGGTTGCCCCCTCAGCATGATTAGCGGAACCTATATCTGCTGCGACAGCCTTATGGTCGCCGCAATATTGCGTGCGGTCATGCGCACGTTGTCGGCGGCATTCTCCAGCGCTTCCTCGAGCGTGCAGATGCTGTACAGCACGCTGAACACCGCATCCAGCCCGTGCTGATGCACCACGCCGACGTCGGCCGTCAGGCTGCCGGCGATGCCGATCACCGGCTTGTTGTAGCGCTTGGCGACGCGCGCCACGCCGATAGGCACCTTGCCGTTGATACTCTGACTGTCGATGCGTCCTTCCCCGGTGATCACCAGCGTCGCGTCGCGCACCAACGCGTCCAGCCCCAGCGCTTCGGTGACGATCTCAATCCCCTGACGCAGATCGGCATGGCAGAACGCCAACAGCGCGGCCCCCATACCGCCGGCCGCCCCCGCACCGGGTACTCCGCCCACCTCAATCGCCATATCCTGCGCGATCACCTGCGCATAGTGCAGCAGGCAGCGATCAAGCTGCGCCACCATCTGTGGCGTAGCCCCTTTCTGCGGGCCGAAAATCGCCGAAGCGCCTTCTTTGCCGGTTAACGGGTTAGTGACGTCACAAGCGACCTCGAATTTGCACTGGGCAATGCGCGCATCCAGCCCGCTGACGTCGATCGCGACGAGGCGTTCCAACTGCGCACCGCCAAAGCCAATGTCGTCGCCGTTTTTATCCAGCAGCCTCGCCCCCAGCGCCTGCACCATGCCGGCGCCGCCGTCGTTGGTGGCGCTGCCGCCGATGCCGATAATGCAATGTTTTACGCCGTGATCCAGCGCAGAACGGATCAGTTCGCCGGTGCCATAAGAGGTGGTGTTCAGCGGGTTGCGCTGCCGCCCCGGCACCAGTTCCAACCCGCTGGCGGCGGCCATCTCGATAAAGGCGCTCTGCTCATCGCCGGACAGGCCGAAAAAGGCCCGCACCTTTGCGCCCAACGGCCCGGTGACTTCGACATCCACTTTACGCCCGCCGGTGGCGGCCACCATCGCCTCCACCGTACCTTCCCCGCCGTCGGCTACCGGCAGTTTGATGTACTCGGCATCAGGAAATATCTCGCGAAAACCCGCTTCAATCTGGGTCGCCACTTCCAGTGCCGACAGACTTTCTTTGTATGAGTCCGGCGCGATCACTATTTTCATATACGGTCCGTTTCCTCGACTGCTCTCGTCCTTTGATTCGCCAACCGGCGCGTTGGCGCCCTCGGCAGAGGCAGAGCCTGCTCACCTGACCAGGTCGCCCCCTATCGGCTCACTTCCGCCTTGGCTAATTTCTCATAATAGCAGGCCAGCGCACTGTGATCCGACGCCCCCAGTCCATCGGCCCGCAGCGCCTGCATCATTTCCATTACTGCGGCGGTGAGCGGCAGCTGTGCGCCGACGCCGTGCGAGGTATCCAGCGCGTTGGCCAAATCCTTGATATGCAGTTCAATGCGAAAGCCCGGCTTAAAATTACGATCCATCACCATCGGCGCTTTGGCGTCCAGCACCGTGCTGCCGGCCAGCCCGCCGCGAATGGCCTGATAGACCAGATCCGGGTTGACACCCGCCTTGGTCGCCAGCACCAGCGCTTCGGACATCGCGGCGATATTCAGCGCCACAATCACCTGATTCGCCAGCTTGGTGACATTGCCGGCCCCGATCTCCCCGGTGTGTACGACCGAACCGGCCATCGCTTTCATGACCGGCAGACAGCGCTCGAATACCGCCTTGTCGCCGCCAACCATGACCGACAAGGTCGCATCGATGGCCTTCGGCTCACCGCCGCTCACCGGCGCATCCAGCATGGCAATCTGTTTTTCCGCCAGCGCAGCGCTGATTTCACGGCTGGCAAGCGGCGCAATCGAGCTCATGTCGACAAGCACGCTGCCCGGCCTGGCGCCTTCGATAATGCCGTCCTTGCCCAATGCAACCTCTTGCACCTGCGGCGAATTCGGCAGCATGGTGATCAGAATATCGCTTTGCTCAGCCACCGCTTTCGGCGTCTCGGCGGCAGTGGCGCCCAACGCAACCAGCTCGGCGGTGGTCTGAGGATGATGATTGAGCACCACCAGCGAATAACCGGCTTTCAGCAGATTTTTACTCATGGGTTTGCCCATGATACCCAGGCCAATAAATCCAATTTTCATAAGGTTAACCTCTTTTGCAAAGTGGAAAGCAGAACGTTATTTTTTAAACCTGTCGCACAGCGCCTGGGTGGCTGCGCGGAACACCCCAAGATCGCTCCCAACCGCGACAAACGTGGCCCCCCATTCCAGGTAGCGGCGCGCATCGGCCTCAGCCGGCGCCAGTATGCCGCTCGGTTTGCCGTGCGCCTTGGCGCATTCAAAGATATGGCGGATCGCCGCCTGTACCTGCGGATGATTGGGCTGGCCGAGGTAGCCGAGCGCCGCCGATAAATCGCTTGGGCCGACAAAGATGCCGTCAACGCCGTCCACGGCGGCAATCTCATTCAGGTTATCCACCCCGGCCTGGTTTTCTATCTGGACCAGTACGCTGATGTTGTCGTTGATGGTGGTGAAATAATCCGCCACCGTGCCGTAACCGTTGCTGCGATGAGAGACCGACACGCCGCGAATGCCCGCCGGCGGATAACGGGTGGAAGCTACCGCCAGCCGTGCCTGTTCCGCGTTTTCCACAAAGGGGATCAGGAAGTTGTAAAAGCCGATATCCAGCAGGCGCTTGATAATCACCGGTTCGTTGCACGGCGGCCGCACCACCGCTGCGCTGTCGCTGTCTTTCAGCGCCATCAGTTGCGGCACGAAAGTGGTGATGTCGTTAGGCGCGTGCTCGCCGTCCAGCACCAGCCAGTCGAAACCGGCCAGCCCCAGCACCTCGGTAGATATCGGGTTGCCCAGCGCCGACCAGCAGCCAATCAGGGTTTCGCCCTGCAACAGGGCCTGGCGGAAGCGGTTGGGGAGAAGGCTAGTCTTCATGGCGTTTCCTTGGGTTAAGATTGAAATGTTATGCACCGGGTGTTAACGCACCAGGCATGGGCGCTTGGGATCAAAAACCCAGTCCGGCACCAGATACTGCATGCCCTGAGCATCGTCTCGGGCACCCAGTCCGTTGGCCTTGTACAACTCATGGGCCTTCATCAACCGATCGCGATCCAGCTCTATGCCCAGCCCCGGCTTCTTCGGCACCTCAATGCGGCCGCCGACAATCTGCAAGGGTTCGCGGGTCAGGCGCTGATCGCCCTCCTGCCAGATCCAATGGGTATCGATAGCGGTGATTTTTCCCGGTGCAGCGGCGGCGACATGGGTAAACATCGCCAGCGAAATATCAAAGTGATTATTGGAGTGAGAACCCCAGGTCAGCCCAAACTCGTGGCACATTTGCGCCACCCGCACCGAGCCTTGCATTGTCCAGAAATGCGGGTCCGCCAGCGGAATGTCCACCGACTGCAATTGCAGCGTATGGCCCATCTGCCGCCAGTCGGTAGCGATCATGTTGGTGGCGGTCGGCAGACCGGTGGCGCGGCGAAACTCCGCCATCACCTCGCGGCCGGAAAACCCTTGCTCGGCGCCACAGGGATCTTCCGCATAAGCCAGCACGTTGCGCAGTTGCCTGCCAAGGGAAACCGCTTCGTTCAGAGACCAGGCACCGTTGGGATCAAGGGTAATGCGCGCCTGCGGAAAACGCTCGGCCAGCGCGGTCACCGCCTCAGCTTCCTCTTCCCCGGCCAGCACCCCGCCCTTGAGCTTGAAATCGTTGAAACCGTATTTTTCATAGGCCGCCTCCGCCAGCCGCACCACACTCGCCGGCGTCAGCGCCTCTTCATGCCGCAGTCGGTACCAGTCACAGCGCTCATCCGGTTGGCTGCGATACGCCAGCGGCGTCTTGTTACGGTCACCGAGGTAGAACAGATAGCCGAGCATTTCCACCGAATCACGCTGTTTGCCGTCCCCGAGCAGCGCCGCCACCGGCACGTCGAGAAACTGTCCGAGCAAATCCAGCATCGCCGCCTCAATGCCGGTCACCACGTGAATGGTGGTACGCAGATCGAAGGTTTGCAGGCCGCGCCCCCCGGCATCACGCTCGGCAAAACGGTTACGTACCGCCGCCATCACGTTTTTGTATTCTCCCAGGGTTTTGCCCACCACCAACGACTGGGCCTCTTCCAGCGTCTGGCGGATTTTCTCGCCGCCCGGCACTTCGCCCACGCCGGTGTGGCCTGCATTATCCTGCAGGATCACGATGTTACGCGTAAAAAACGGCGCATGAGCACCGCTCAGGTTTAGCAGCATGCTGTCATGGCCGGCGACCGGCACGATCTGCATGGCGGTTATTTTGGCTGCGGCACTAAGTGAAGTCATAAGGTTATCCTTTAAGAAAAATCAGCGACCAAAGGCCGGGCGTTTGGCATCGAACTGCCAGCCGGGAACCAGGTATTGCATGGCAACCGCGTCGTTGCGAGCGCCCGACGGAAGCCGCTGGTGCAACCGATGCGCCTGTTCCAATGCGGCCCAATCCAGATCAACGCCCAGCCCCGGTCGATCCGGCACGGCAATGCGGCCGTCGACGATTTGCAGCGGGTTTTTCGTCAGGTGCTGGCCCTCCTGCCAGATCCAATGGGTGTCGATGGCGGTGGGATTACCGGGCGCGGCGGCGCCGACATGGGTAAACATCGCCAGTGAAATATCGAAGTGATTATTGGAATGGCAACCCCAGGTCAGCCCCCAGTCGTTGCACAGCTGGGCTACCCGCACTGCGCCGCGCAGGGTCCAGAAATGCGGATCCGCCAAGGGGATATCCACCGCTTGCAGCATTACCGCATGGCACATCTCGCGCCAGTTGGTGGCGATCATGTTAGTGGCGACCGGCAAGCCGGTGGCGCGGCGGAACTCCGCCATCACTTCACGGCCGGAGAATCCCTGTTCGGCACCGCAAGGATCCTCGGCATAGCTCAGAATGCCCCGCATGCCCTTGCACAAGGCAATAGCCTCGTCGAGCAGCCAGGCGCCATTGGGATCGACGGTAATGCGGGCATCCGGGAAATGCTTAGCCAGCGCACGCACCGCGTCAATTTCCTGTTCGCCCGGCAACACACCGCCTTTCAGCTTGAAATCCCGGAAGCCGTAACGATCCCTGGCTGCCGCGGCCAGTTCGACGATCGCCGGCGTGTCCATTGCCTGCTGATGTCGCAGCTGGTACCAAGGGTGCCGGCCGCGTTGAGCGGGTTGATAGGGTAAATCCGTTTTCCCGGCGTCGCCGATATAAAACAGGTAGCCAAGCACCGCCACCTCGTCACGCTGCTTGCCGGGGCCAAGCAGCTCCACCACCGGCACGCCGAGGAACTGGCCGAGCAGATCGAGCAGCGCGGCCTCCAAAGCCGCCACCGCGTTCACCCGCAGCTCAAAGGTCCAGGCCCCCTGACCGAAGGCGTTAAAATCGGCCTCCTGATTGCCGCTGTGAATGTCGTGCACCAACCGGTTCATGTGCGCAACCTGCTGACCGATGACCCGGGGAATAACCGCCATCAGCGTGCGATAAATCACTTCGCCGCCCGGCGCCTCCCCAACGCCGGTATGCCCTGCGCTGTCGGTCAGCACCACAACGTTGCGGGTGAAACAGGCCCCGTGCGCGCCGCCGATATTCAGCAGCATGCTGTCGTACCCGGCCACCGGGATAACGCGCATTTCGGTGATCACCGGCGTGCTTTGCGTGTTGCTCATGCTAATTTCCTCACCTGTGCAAGGGTTTCAATTCGATGCGTTTGATTTCGCCGACAATGAACAGGTAGCTCGCCACCGCCAGCAAGGCGTGGATGCCGACATACACCAGCGCGCCGTTAAAGGATCCCGTGGTGCCGATGATGTAGCCGATAGCGATCGGCGTGACGATGCCGGAGACGTTGCCGAACATATTGAACAGCCCGCCGCTCAGGCCACTGATCTCTTTTGGCGCGGTATCCGCCATGACCGCCCAGCCGAGCGCCCCCACCCCTTTGCCGAAGAACGCCAGCGCCATGATGCCGACCACCATCCATTCGGTGTCGACGTAGTTGCAGAACACCATCGTCATCGACAGCAGCATGCCCAGCACAATCGGCGCCTTGCGGGCGAAGGTCAGCGACTGCGTGCGACGCATCAGGTAGTCGGAGATCACGCCGCCGAGCACCCCGCCGACAAAACCGCAAATGGCCGGCACCGAAGCCACCATCCCGGCCTTAAGGATCGACATGCCGCGCGCCTGCACCAGATAGACCGGGAACCAGGTGATGAAAAAATAGGTCAGTGCGTTAATGCAGTATTGGCCGATATACACCCCGACCATCATGCGCGACTGCAACAGCTGTTTGATCTGGTGCCACTTCTCGCCTTTCACCTTCACCTGCTGCGACCGCGGTTGATCCATGTTGATCAACGCGCCGCCGGCCTCGATATAGTCCAGCTCGGCCTGGTTTACGCCGGGATGCTCCTTGGGGTTGTGCAGCACTTTCAGCCAGATGAAGCTGAGCACGATGCCAAGCCCGCCCATAAAGAAGAACACGTGCGACCAACCTACCGCGTGAGTCAGCCAGCCCATGATCGGCGCGAAGATCACCGTGGCGAAGTATTGCGCCGAGTTAAAGATCGACACCGCCGTGCCGCGCTCGTGTGCCGGAAACCAGGCGGCGACAATGCGGCTGTTGCCGGGGAAGGACGGCGCTTCCGCCAACCCCACCAGGAAACGCAGGGCGAACAGCGCCACGACGATGCCAAAGCCGCTGAAGATATCCACGAACCCCTGCAACAGGGTGAACAGCGACCAAATAAAGATGCTCCAGAAATAGACGCGCTTCGATCCGAAGCGGTCGAGCAACCAACCGCCGGGGATCTGGCCGATTACGTAAGCCCATGAGAAAGCCGAGAAGATATAGCCCATCCCAATGGGATCCAGACCGATATCCTTGGCCATCGACGAGCCGGCGATCGACAGGGTGGCGCGATCGCCGTAGTTGAACGAGGTAACGATAAACAGCATCACCACGATCCAGTAACGCGCATGGGTTCTTTTAATCGAACTCGTTGCGGAGCTGATGGTAGACATTGTGTTCTCCTGAATGATAGCGGCTTGCTATATTCATCCTGAACCACAGATATATCCCCTATGGATTTCAAGTGGCCGCCAATCGGCCAATTCGCACATTCCATGCAATTGAAATACAACGGGCATGTAAATATCTCAGAACGAAATCGATTAAATTAGATTGCGCCAACAATGAGCAGTGCGGTTAATACGCCAGCGGCAATATTTAAATCCAATGAATTTCACTACGCAGAAAAGTATATGCGCCGTAAATTCATATCTCATCAGGCAATACAACAAGGATTACGGGGATATCGCGGGTAATTTATGGCATATGCCCAATGCAGTGGCGACTGGCTCACGAAACGTCGCCCACGAGCCTTTCCCGCCCTCTGGCTTTAAATCTGCAACCGGGCCACAGCTTGAAAATGAAGGGGTATCCGTGAGCCGCCTCACAACAGACTGGTCCGATGCCAAATAATCCATGCCGAATACCCGTTAATCCCGGTCATTTGCATAATGTCCCTCGGCTGTATCGCACTTATACTGCTTAATGAGCAACCGTGCCGGTTATTACCCTCAGCGTACCCAAAATAAATCTACTCAGGATAATAAGCATGTCCGATATAAACGAGACGCCGCTTTATATTAAGGTTCACGACGCGGATAATGTCGCTATCGTGGTAAACGATCGCGGCCTGCCGAAAGGCGCATTATTTTCCTGCGGGCTACAATTACTGGAACATGTACCGCAGGGGCACAAGGTCGCGCTGGAAAATATTGCCGCCGGCGGCGAGATTGTCCGCTACGGCGAGATCATCGGTCATGCGCAGCGTGCCATTTTGCGCGGCAGTTGGATCGATGAATCGCTGGTCTCACTGCCGGAGGCCCCCGAGCTGCAGCGTCTGCCACTGGCCAATAAGGTTCCCGCCCCGCTGCCGCCACTCGAGGGTTATCGCTTCGAGGGCTACCGCAATGCCGACGGCAGCGTCGGCACCAAGAACTTGCTCGGCATTACCACCAGCGTGCAGTGTGTCGCCGGCGTGGTTGATTACGTGGTGAAAATCATTGAACGCGATCTGCTGCCGCGTTACCCCAATGTGGATGGCGTGGTCGGCCTCAACCATCTTTACGGTTGCGGAGTAGCGATCAACGCGCCGGCGGCGGTGGTGCCGATCCGCACCATTCACAATCTGGCGCTGAATCCCAATTTTGGCGGCGAGGTGATGGTGGTCGGCCTGGGTTGTGAAAAGCTGCAGCCGGAACGCCTGTTGCAAGGCACTCCGGACGTGCAGGCGATCTCGCTCGACGAGAGCCACATTGTCCGTTTGCAAGACGAGAAACATCGGGGTTTCAGATCGATGGTTGACGATATTCTGACGCTCGCCGAGCGCCACCTCCAACACCTGAACCGTCGCCAGCGCGAAAGCTGCGCAGCCTCAGAATTGGTGGTCGGCATGCAGTGCGGCGGCAGCGATGCGTTTTCCGGCGTGACGGCCAATCCGGCGGTGGGTTTCGCCTCCGATCTGCTGGTGCGCTGCGGCGCGACGGTGATGTTCTCTGAAGTCACTGAAGTGCGCGATGCGGTACATCTGCTGACACCGAGAGTGGCAGATGAACAGGTTGGCAAACGCTTGCTGGAGGAGATGGCCTGGTACGATGCCTATCTCGAAGCCGGCCAAAGCGATCGCAGCGCCAATCCGTCCCCGGGCAATAAAAAAGGCGGGTTGGCCAACGTGGTGGAAAAAGCATTGGGATCAATCGCCAAATCAGGCACCAGCGCTATTGTAGAGGTACTGTCTCCCGGCCAGCGCCCCACAAAACGCGGCCTGATCTACGCAGCCACGCCCGCCAGCGACTTTGTCTGCGGCACCCAGCAGCTGGCCTCCGGCATCACTATCCAGGTATTCACCACCGGACGCGGTACGCCTTACGGCCTGACGGCGGTGCCGGTGATTAAAATGGCGACCCGCAGCGCGCTGGCGGATCGCTGGTACGATTTAATGGACATCAACGCCGGCACTATCGCCACCGGCGAAGCCACTATCGAACAGGTGGGCTGGCAGCTGTTTGAACTGATTCTGGATATCGCCAGCGGGCACAAGAAAACCTGGTCGGATCAATGGGGGCTGCATAACGCGCTGGCGGTATTTAATCCGGCGCCGGTGACCTAGATCAGGCGTCGGCATCCAGTTGCAGCCCGATATACAGCAGCAGGCGATCGTCAAAACTGGCGAGGTTCAGCCCGGTCAGTTCTGCAATGCGGTTGAGCCGGTATTCCAGCGTATTACGATGAATATACAGCGCCTTGGCGGTGACGGTCGGTTGTACGTTATGCAAAAACCAGGCAGCCAGCGTACGGCGCAGCAGGCCGTTGCCGTCCATCGCCTTTAGCTTCGCCAGAGGGCGGGCCAGCTCATCCGCCTGCCAGCCGCCGCGCAGGCTATCCAGCAATACCGGCAACATCAGATCCTGATAGTAATAGGTGCGTTGCTCCCCCATCCGCTGCTTGCCGACCACCATGGTGGTGCGCGCGGTGCGATAGGAACGGGCGATGCTGCCCGGTCCGGTGAAATAATTGCCGAGTGCGATGCGCACCCGCAGTCGACTGCTCTCATTCATCCTCGACAACAGGTTATCCACCCGTCGCCGGTGATCTTCCGCATCCCAGCGCCCATGGCCATTGAGCGCAGGTTTCAACACCACCATTTCGCTCAATGAAACGATGGCGATCAAGTTGTCGCGCTCCGGCATGGTCAACAACGTCTGCAATTGCTGCAGTTCAGCCATCGCACTGTCTACGCCAAGCTGGCCGCTGTCCACTTCCACCACCGCCGCGACCCGTGGCTGGTTAGGATCGATCCCCAGCCGCTGCGCCCACTCCATCAGCGCCGGAGTGAGTTCATCGGTACGGATCAGGTTCAGCACCAATTCTTCCCGCAGCCGGCTGTCCTGCGCCAGCATATGCAACAGCCGAGCTTGCTCCAGCATCATTTCGGCGGTCATGCAGACCAGCTCGCCATACTGCCGCAGCTGGCCAGGGTTGCCGGTCAGGCCGATGACCCCGACGATGCGCCCGTCAATGCGCAGCGGCAGGTTAACGCCGGGGCGCACGCCATGCAGGTGACGCGCCACCGCTTCGTCAATATCCACCACCCGCGCCTGTGACAGCACCAGCAGCGCGCCTTCGTGCAGTTCACCCACCCGCTCACGATCGCCGCTGCCGATAATCTTGCCGCGCGCATCCATCACATTGACATTGCTGTCGATGATTTGCATGGTGCGCGCAACGATCTCTTGCGCCAGCTTGCCATCGAGATGGTATTCCGACATGCCGTGTTCTCCTGCCCGGAAAGGTGCCAATTCTTCAGCATACCGACGGCGATCCTCAGGCACATTGTGCAGTTGCACAAAGCTTGGTGACCATTGCTGAAGTTGCGGCGAGGCTCACAGTTTTCACGACGTAAAAAAGGCACGCCGTAGCGTGCCTTGAGAGCGGTAGACCGTTAAGAACTTACTGCATCAACAGATACAGCTGGGTATCGCCGCGTTGGATGTTCAACGCCAGCACCGACGGCTTGCTGTCGAGAATTTTGCGCAGTTCGCCCAGGTTCTGAATAGGCTGCTGGTTAACCCCGAGGATAATATCGCCTTTTTTCAGGCCGATGCGCGCAGCGGCACTGCCGGCTTTGACGTTATCCACCTTCACGCCTTTCTGGCTGCCGGCCTGGGCATTGCTCAGCTCGGCCCCTTCGATGCCGGTGTAGATATTGCCGGACTCCACCTGAGTCTGAGCGCTTTGCTCCAGCGTGACGTCCACGGTGACCGGCTTGCCGTCGCGGATGATGCCCAGCGACATTTTGCTGCCGACCGGCAGCGTGCCGATTTCCGCACGGAACGAGGCAAAGCTGGAGATGGCTTTACCGTTCATGGTGACGATAACGTCACCGGCCTTGATGCCCGCCTTGGCGGCGGAGGATTTCGGCATCACCTGGCTGACAAAGGCCCCGCGTTGTGCGTCCACCTTCATCGCTTTCGCCAGTTCGGAATTCAACTCGGTGCCCATAATGCCCAGTTCGCCGCGTTTCACCTGGCCGAACTCAACCATTTGCGCCGTCAGGTTTTTCACCATGTTGCTCGGGATGGCGAAACCAATACCGATGTTGCCACCGTCCGGCGCCAGGATCGCGGTGTTAATACCGATCAGTTCGCCGTTCAGGTTAACCAACGCGCCACCGGAGTTACCGCGGTTAATCGCCGCATCGGTCTGGATAAAGTTTTCGTAGTTTTCGATATTCAATCCGCTGCGGCCCAACGCGGAAACGATGCCGGAAGTCGCGGTTTCGCCTAATCCGTAAGGGTTGCCGATCGCCACGGTATAATCGCCGACGCGCAGTTGCTCGGAATCCGCCATTTTGATTGCCGTCAGGTTTTTAAAGTCTTTCAGTTGGATCAACGCGATATCGGAACGCGGATCCTTACCTATCACCTTGGCGTCAAACTTGCGGCCGTCGCTCAGTTGCACCTGAATTTTATTGGCGTTATCCACCACGTGATTGTTGGTCACCACGTAGCCTTTGGCCGCGTCAATCACCACCCCGGCGCCCAGCGCCTGGAATTTTTCCTGGGTGCCCTGACCCGGTGCGCCCTGCCCGCCATCAGTGCCGCCCTGGCACATTGGCGAAGCCTGGAACGGCGAACCGTCCTGGCAGAAAGGCGAATCTTCGCCAAAGAACTGCTGGAACTGCGGCGGCATCTTCTGCGCGTTGACGGTGGTACTGCCTTCAACGTTAATACTCACTACGGAAGGCATCACTTTTTCCAGCATCGGCGCCAGGCTAGGCAGTTGCTGGGTGCTTGAAGAAGCGGTTTCTGCGGCGCCGGCCGTCATCGGGCCCAGTGCCATACCAATACTGAAAGCCAGGGCGCTAAAAACTAATGCGGTTTTTTTCATCTGTGTGTCTCTTATAAAGTCGTTCAGAAAGTATTGCGTTCTTTGTGCATAGTCAGAGCTTATTAATAGCCCGAAGTTCCGGCGCAGGTTATTGGTAATAGTAAACAAATATTGTCCGTCTTTACAAAACTCGAAATACTCACTGCGATCTGCAACGCATGCGTTCAAATAATATTTATTAACTGAATGAATTATTCAGCTGCCATTAGTTTTCTATATTCGTCGTAGGCATAAAGATCGGTCATGCCGCTGATATAATCTTGCAGCAAACGCGCGCGGAAATAATATTCCCGGATCGCCAATTGCTCGGGCGACAGGTGTTGCAACCCTTCAACCGCTTCGACATACGCCAACCGATGTTTGGTGGAAAGTTTGTGGAACAGGCGCGTTTCTATCGGATAAGCGCGATGGCTGTCTTCCTGCACCAAGCGGGTAAAATCCGCCAGCGACATCGCCAGCAAGGGGCTGTAGATGTCCAGCAAGCCGCTGATCACCCGGTAGCCCTGCAGCTCAAGCTGCTCCACTTCGGGGTGGTTGAACACGTGCTTGAAGGCCACATTTTTGAAGATCTTCAGCAGTTGGTACGCCGGGCTGGAGTCTTCCAGCAACGCCTGATTAAAGTTACCCCGATAAACCGCATCCAGATTATCAATAAAACGCTGCGCCGCATGCGGCACCAGCCGCGCCACGGTGAACACCCGCAAATACATGAAGAACTGATCTTCACTGCTGCGCCGCGCGCCGCCGCGATCGATCTTGCGAAAAGCGCTGGCCACGGTTTTATCAAACAAGTCGCCCGGCGATACCTCGCCCCATTCCTGAGTTAAATGCTGATAAAGTTGTTCAACGGTGAAAATGTTTTTTTCCACCGCGTCTTCCAGATCGGCGACGCAGTAAGAAATATCGTCCGCCGCCTCCATGATATAAGTCAGCGGGAAGCGATCGAACTCGCCCATATTCAGCTCGCGCCGCAAACGATCGACAAACGCCTCTTCCGCCAGATAAAAGCCCGGTTTTTTCATCAGGTAGCTGTGGCTGGCGGGGATCTCGCTCGCCCAGTACGCCGGACGGGTATATTTCAGAATGCAGCCCACCTGCGCATAGGTCAGGTTGAGCTTCAGTAACGTATGCACCAGCCGAATCGCCTGGGCATTGCCCTCGAAATGGCTGAGATCGTGGCGGATGCGGCTGCGCAGGCGGTTGAGATCGCCTTCGCCTTCGTGCAGGCGCAGCACGCCGATCTGGCAACGATCGTTGCTGGCGGGCTCGCTCCCGCAACTGGCGGGATCGAGCCGCTGGGAAAACCAGTCGTTAATCGCCGACTCGCCGAAATGCCCAAACGGCGGGTTGCCGATGTCGTGCATCAGGCAGGACATCTCAACTATGCTTTCAAAAGGATCGAGCAGTTTGGTCAGGCCGAGCGCGTCGATCCGCCGTTCCTGTTTGAAACGGTTGAGGATCTCTTTTGCAATGTGCCGCCCGACCTGCTGCACTTCCATCGAGTGCGTCAGACGGCTACGCACCGCGGCGTTGCGCTCCAGAGGGAACACCTGGGTTTTTTGCTGCAGACGGCGAATGGCGGCTGAATTGACGATACGCCCGCGATCGCTCTCAAACTGCCGCACGATGTCATATTCTTCCTCAGCCTCGATAGGCTTACTGAAAGGCCGCTGGAAGCTGATTTTTTGCTTAAAGTCGATCCCGGACATCTGTTTCTCCTCCGTTGCGCCCAGCCTCCGTGATAACAATTCCCGACGGCATATGCAACGGATTATCTCTCTATGAGAGCCATGATAGACTATGGCGCAATTCCCACACCCAATCAGCGAGTGTTATTTATGAAAGTAGGCATCATCGGCGCCATGGAACAGGAAGTTACCCTGCTGCGCGAACAAATTGAAAACCGTCAGACCATTCAACGCGCGGGTTGTGAAATCTATACCGGCCAGATCGGCGGCGTTGACGTGGCACTGCTGAAATCCGGTATCGGTAAAGTTTCTGCGGCAATGGGCACCACTCTGCTGCTGGAACACTGCAAGCCGGATCTGGTGATCAATACCGGTTCCGCCGGTGGCCTGGCCGCTACGCTGAAAGTGGGCGATATCGTGGTTTCCGAAGAAGTGCGCTATCACGACGCCGATGTTACCGCCTTTGGTTACGAACCAGGCCAGATGGCCGGTTGCCCGGCGGCCTTCGTGGCGGACGAAGCGCTGATTGCGCTGGCGGAAAGCTGCATCAAGCAGTTGGATCTTAACGCGGTGCGCGGCCTGATCTGCAGCGGCGACGCCTTCATTAACGGCGCAGAACCGTTGGAGCGCATCCGCACCACCTTCCCAACCGTTGCCGCGGTAGAAATGGAAGCCGCCGCCGTCGGCCACGTTTGCCACCTGTTCGGCACGCCGTTTGTGGTGGTGCGTGCCATCTCTGACGTCGCCGACAGTGAATCGCACATGAGCTTTGACGAGTTCCTTGTCGTGGCCGCCCAGCAATCAACGTTGATGGTCAACGCAATGCTGCAAACCCTGGCCAAGCGCGGTTGATGTGAAGCCACGCTTTTCAGCTCTGTTGTGGCTGCTCGTGCTCTGGGCAGCACTGCCTGCCGGCGCCGCTCAACGCGTGATCAGCCTGGCGCCCAATGCCACCGAGCTTGCCTACGCCGCCGGCATGGGCGATACCCTGCTGGCGGTGAGCGCCTTCTCCGATTACCCACCGGCGGCCAAGAAGCTGGAACAGGTGGCGTCCTGGCAAGGGATCAACCTTGAGCGGGTACTGGCGCTGAAGCCGGATCTGATCCTCGCCTGGCGCGGCGGCAATCCGCAACGGGTGCTGGATCAGCTCGCCGCCTTCGGTATCCCGATTTTTTATGCGGATGCCACCACGCTCGATGACATCGCCCAGTCGCTGGATGACCTGGCCAAATACAGCCCGCATCCGGAGCAGGCGCACCAGGCTGCGGGCACCATGCGCCAACAGATCGCCGCACTGAAAGCAAAATATCCGCACAACCAGCCGCATCGGGTCTTGTTGCAGTTTGGCACCCAGCCGCTGTTCACCAGCTCCGGCGCCACTCTGCAAAGCCAGGTGCTGTCGCTGTGCGGAGCGGAGAATATCTTTGCCGACAGCCGCATGCCGTGGCCGCAAATCAGCCGCGAGCAAGTGTTGGCCCGCCACCCTCAGGCCGTAGTGATTACCGGCGACGCAAAAGAGATTGCCAGCGTGAAAGCCTTTTGGGCACCACAGCTGCAAGTGCCGGTGATTGCACTGAACGGCGACTGGTTCAACCGCGCCGGCCCGCGCATCATGCTGGCCGCACAGCAACTGTGCAGCCAACTGGCGGAGCTCCCCTGATGCTGGTGTTTTGGCTGGATATTCTGGGTACCGCGGTTTTCGCCATCTCCGGCGTATTGTTGGCCGGCAAGTTGCGCATGGATCCGTTCGGCGTGTTGGTGCTCGGCGTGGTCACGGCGGTCGGCGGCGGCACCATCCGCGATATGGCGCTGGCCAATGGCCCGGTATTTTGGGTGAAAGATCCAACCGATCTGGTGGTGGCGATGATAACCTGCGTGCTGACGCTGTTGCTGGTACGCCAGCCGCGACGCCTGCCGAAATGGATCCTGCCGGTGCTGGATGCCGTCGGGCTGGCGGTGTTCGTCGGCATCGGCGTCAATAAAGCCTTCGCCGCCGATACCGGCCCGCTGGTGGCGGTGTGCATGGGGGTCATTACCGGGGTTGGCGGCGGTATTATCCGGGACGTCCTGGCGCGGGAAATTCCGATGATCCTGCGAACCGAAGTTTATGCCACCGCCTGTATTGTCGGCGGTATCGTCCACGTTACCGCTTTCGCCACCTTCGGTATGCCGCTGCAGCAGGCGATGATGCTTGGCATGGGCATCACGCTGGCGATCCGGCTGGCGGCCATCCGCTGGCATCTGAAACTGCCCGCGTTTATCCTCGAACGATAACGACTGCCCGCCGAAGCAAACCCGGTTCGGATCAGCATGAAATGGCGACCATAAAAAAACCCGCAAACCGGTGAGGTTGGCGGGTTTTATGCTGCTGCAGGCGGGATCAGACGCTGAACGAAGAACCGCAGCCGCAGGTGGTTTTGGCGTTAGGGTTGGTTACCACGAAACGTGAACCTTCCAGCCCTTCGGTATAATCGACCGAACCGCCCACCAGATATTGCAGGCTCATTGGGTCAACCACCAGCGCAACGCCCTGCTTCTCGATGGTCATATCGCCATCGTTGACCTTGTCGTCAAAAGTGAAACCGTACTGGAATCCGCTGCAGCCGCCACCGGTAATGTAAACCCGCAACTTCAGATTCGGATTTTCTTCATCAGCAATCAGGACTTTAACCTTGCTTGCTGCTGCCTCGGTAAATTGCAGGGGCAGTGCTGTTTCATCACTCATACTCTTTACTCCCAACATTGTTCTGCATCAGGCCGCTACAATGGCAGTCTGATTAATGTTTTTGATTATCCAATACCTGAGTGCTGCGTTCAAGTATTCACCGCATTTGTTGTATTTTCTTTACCTGTTTTATCTGCCGCCTCACGCGCCTGCAGCGCTTCCTGCCGTTGCAACGTACGGGCCAATATCGACGAATACAACGGCTTACCCCCGAGGAACTGTGCCACCAGCGTAGCACCAAGGCAGGTAATGATCATTGGCAGTATGAGCTGATAATTATCGGTCATCTCCAACACCAGCACGATCCCGGTCAAGGGTGCGCGCACCGTGGCGGCAAACAACGCGCCCATTCCGGCAATGGCGAAAGTACCGGCCTCAATGCCGTACTGTGGAAACAGGTGCGCACCGGCCAGGCCAAAAGCGGTGCCAAACAGCGTGCCCAGCGCCAGCATTGGCGCAAAGATCCCGCCCGGCGCGCCTGAGCCAAAGCACAGCAGTGTGGTGATCACCCGTGCGATGAAAATAAACAGCAGCATACCGACGCTGTAATTGCCGGCAGCAGCAATCGGGATCAAACCAAAACCGCCACCCGCCGCTTGCGGCTGGATTAGCCCAAGAATGCCGCACGTACCGCCGATCAGCCCACCAATCATCAGGATGTTACGCATTTTCCCGCCATGGAAACGGGCAAACATATCTTGAGTGCGAAAAATCAGGGCGTTAAACATCACCCCAACGGCGCCGAACACCGCACCCAGCACCAAATACAGCCACAGCGTGTTGATCGGCGCGGAGGAAAGCTTGCCTACCTCAATCACCGAGTGCTCACCATTGAACAACTGAAACACCACGCTCGACATGATCACGCCGATAAACACCGCTTTAATCGAGATCAGGTTATAGCGGAACTGCGGACGCATTTCCTCAATGATAAACAGAATGCCCGCCAGCGGCGCATTGAAGGCGGCGGACAGCCCGGCGGCCGCGCCGGTGGCCAGCAACGAATGACGCGCTTCGGCGCCGCGCATGCGGAAGATATCCAATACCATACGCCCGACGTTGCCCCCCATCTGCACCGTGGGCCCTTCACGGCCGAGTACCATGCCCGCCCCCAGCGTGCCCATGCCACCGATAAACTTCACCGGGATCACCCGCCACCAACGTACCGGACGCAACTCTTCCAGCGCCCCTTCGATCTCCGGTATGCCTGAGCCGCCCGCTTCCGGCGCAAAGCGGCGCACCAGGTAATACCCCAGCACCGCCAACGCAGCAGAAAGAATGAAAGCCAGCGGCCAAACCAGGATCCAGGAATCGGCGACCTGCGCCAGCGCGGATAACCGCTGCTGCTGCACCCAGTCCACCGCCTTATCAAAGGCTACGCCGAGCAATCCCGCCAGGGTGCCCACCACCGCAGCCATAAACAGGATGGCCACCGGCGTTTTGTCTCGGCGGATAAACTGACGCACCGCGTCACTGCGTTTCAAGCGTGGAGCCCGCGCCATCGGCGGCTGTTGCTGCAATTCAGTCATAATGGGGTATTCATTAACGGAATTAAATGTAATACAAATAGGGAAGCCAATTATTCTAACGCACCCACTGAGCGACCGCCCCCCAAAATAGGTATCTGACTGTGATCGTTTCATATCGACGAACACTTCTCTAGAATAGCGCGATTAAATCATTCGAAAGAGAATCCAGGAGCCGATTTATGAGCTTACACAGCAAGTCCGAAAGTCTGTATGCCCAAGCGCAACAGGTGATCCCAGGTGGGGTTAACTCTCCGGTGCGTGCATTCACCGGCGTTGGCGGTGTGCCGCTGTTTATCGAGCGGGCGGACGGGGCTTACCTGTTCGACGTCGACGGCAAAGCCTATATCGACTACGTCGGTTCCTGGGGCCCCATGGTGCTGGGGCACAACCACCCGGCGATCCGCAACGCGGTCATCGAAGCGGCGCAGCGCGGCCTGAGTTTTGGCGCTCCCACCGAGATGGAAGTCAAAATGGCGGAGTTGGTCACCGAACTGGTGCCGACCATGGATATGGTGCGGATGGTAAACTCGGGTACCGAGGCCACCATGAGCGCTATTCGTCTGGCGCGCGGCTACACCAATCGCGATAAAATCATCAAGTTCGAGGGCTGCTACCATGGCCACGCCGACTGCCTGCTGGTAAAAGCCGGTTCCGGCGCGCTGACTCTGGGCCAACCGAACTCGCCGGGCGTGCCTGCCGATTTCGCCAAGCACACGCTGACCTGCACCTACAACGATCTGGATTCGGTCCGCGCCGCGTTCGAACAGTATCCTGCCGAGATCGCCTGCATCATCGTCGAGCCGGTCGCCGGCAACATGAACTGCGTGCCGCCGCTGCCGGAATTCCTGCCGGGCCTGCGGGCACTGTGCGACACCTACGGCGCATTGCTGATTATCGATGAAGTGATGACCGGCTTTCGCGTAGCGCTGGCTGGGGCGCAGGCCTATTACGATGTGGAGCCGGACCTTACCTGTCTGGGTAAAATCATCGGCGGCGGTATGCCTGTGGGTGCGTTCGGTGGCCGTCGCGACGTGATGGCGGCGCTGGCGCCAACCGGCCCGGTCTATCAGGCAGGAACGCTGTCCGGTAACCCGATTGCGATGGCGGCCGGTTATGCCTGCCTGACCGAGGTTTCGCAGGTCGGTGTCCACCAGACGCTGACCGAATTGACCGATATGCTGGCGGCAGGCCTGCGGGATGCGGCCAAAGAAGAAAACGTCGCGCTGGTCGTCAACCACGTCGGTGGCATGTTCGGCCTGTTCTTTACCGATGCCCCGGCGGTGACCTGCTACCAGGACGTGATGCAGTGCGATGTGGAACGCTTTAAGCGCTTCTTCCATCTGATGCTGGATGAGGGCGTTTATCTGGCGCCTTCCGCCTTTGAAGCCGGCTTTATGTCCATTGCGCACAGCAAGGAAGACATTCAGCGCACCATCGATGCCGCACGCCGCTGCTTCGCCAAGCTGTAATATTTCGCGGTCAAACAAAAACGGGCGCCAGTGTGAACTGAGCGCCCGTTTTTATTTTGTTAGAGCAAGGTACCGTAAATCGTCAGCAGCGCCACTACCACCACGATAACCATCGTCACCTTACGCGCCAGAGTGACCGCCGCACGCGGGGTTTGTACCGGATCCCTATGCGGATCGCGCGCCAGAGAAAACTGCGCCAGGCGAGTCAGTACCTGATATTGCGAGGTATGACGATCGCCCAGCGACGCAAACCATGCCGGCAAGGCTTTTTCACCGTGCCCCAGCAGCGCATAAGCCACGCCTGCCAGGCGTACCGGGATCCAGTCCAGCCAGTGCAACAGATGATCGATGCCGGATTGAGAACGCTCCAGCGGAGTATTGTGACGCGCCAGCCAGGTTTGATAAGCACGCAGGAAAGCATAACCCGCCAATGCGATTGGCCCGTATGGCCCGCAGACCACAAACCAAAACAGCGGTGCCAGATAATAACGGAAGTTAGTCCACAGCAGCGCATTTTGCAGTTCGCGCAGGCGCAGCTCTTCGCTGCAATTCGCCGGCAAGCCGTGGATCAGCGCCAGTTCCTCCGCCATTTGGTCGCTGGCATGGGCATCCCCCTGCCGCGCCGCCTTAAGATAGGCACGATAGTGTTTGCGCTTGATGCCGGCGCCCACACACAGCAAATCGATAATAATCCACAGCAGCAGCGTCACCACGCCGAACAAAAGCCCGTGAGCCAACCACAAAATGCCCCACACCACCACCATCCAGGCGACGGTCAGCAGCAGCGTCTGCGCCAGCGAAAATCTATGCAGCCGATGGAACACCACTTCCAGGCGATGATCCAGTTGCCAGTGCTCCCCCAGCTTGAACAAACGTTCCCACGCCAGAAC
The DNA here is from genome assembly GCF_052045345.1 of Serratia sp. 22264. NCBI lineage: Bacteria > Pseudomonadati > Pseudomonadota > Gammaproteobacteria > Enterobacterales > Yersiniaceae > Serratia > Serratia sp. 22264. The sequence continues at coordinate 432,644 of NZ_JBQEOY010000002.1, read as the reverse complement.
CAGTAACAGCGTAAACAGCGTCATTAGCGACTCCTCTCCCTTTCCATTTTCCCAAGCATAGCGCCATCGGGCTCGCAGGGTTGTTCCAGAGATGCCAGATAAAAGTCCCAGTCAAACGCCGGGCCTGGATCGGTTTTGCGGCCAGGGGCGATATTACTGTGCCCGGTAATGCTTGCCGCCGACATCGGATAATACCTGATTAACAGCGCGGTCACCGCTTTCAGGCTCTGATATTGCTGCGGCGTGAACGGCAGTTGATCGGTACCTTCCAGTTCAATGCCGATCGAAAAATCGTTGCAGCGTTCGCGCCCCTGATACTCGGAAACGCCGGCGTGCCAGGCGCGCTTGTCGAACGGCACATACTGAATGATTTCACCCTCGCGGCGGATCAGACAATGCGCCGAGACCCTAAGCTGATGGATGCCGGAAAAATAGGGGTGATCTGCGGGATCGAGGGTGCCGGTAAACAGCCGATCGATATAGGGGCCGCCAAACTCGCCGGGCGGCAGGCTGATATTGTGGATCACCAGCAGCGAAGGGGCTTCATCATTCGGGCGAAGATCGCAATGCGGCGAAACGACCCGTTTCACCCCGACAATCCAGCCATGCTCTAACTGCATCAGACACCTCTCTGCGGTGGTACTTATCACGGCAACAGAGTAGCATGTTCCCCCTACGATCTTACCGTCCATTTCGGAGTTTTCTATGCCGACACGCCGCTACGATGCCGACAGTCGCCGCACCGAGCTTCTTGAACGAATTGAAAGCGATATCCCCTATGCCGTTGCCCAGGCGCTGCGCGAAGACCTGGGGGGTGAAGTCAATGCCGAACACGATATTACCGCGCAATTGTTACCGGCCGACAAGCAGGCAGAAGCCACCATTATCACCCGTGAACCCGGCGTGTTTTGCGGCCGGCGCTGGCTGAGTGAGGTCTTCATCCAGTTGGGCAACCAGGTGAAGGTGGAATGGCTGGTGGCGGATGGCGATCGCCTGGTGCCTGACCAACCGCTGTGCAAACTGAGCGGGCCGGCGCGGATACTGCTGACCGGCGAGCGCACCGCGCTGAACTTTGTGCAGACGCTTTCCGGCGTAGCGACCGAAGTCAGCCGTTATGTGGCACTGCTGCAAGGGACGCAAACCCGCCTGCTGGATACGCGAAAAACCCTGCCGGGACTGCGCACCGCACTGAAATATGCGGTGCTGTGCGGTGGCGGCAGCAATCACCGGTTGGGATTATCCGATGCCTTCCTGATCAAGGAAAACCACATCATCGCCTCCGGCTCGATCAAAAATGCGGTCGAGAAGGCTTTTTGGCTGCATGCCGACGTGCCGGTCGAAGTGGAAGTAGAATCCCTCGATGAACTGCAACAGGCGCTGGATGCCGGCGCCGACATCGTCATGCTGGATAACTTCAGCGTCGAGATGATGCGTGCCGCGGTATCGCAGACCCAAGGCCGCGCACAGTTGGAAGTCTCCGGCAACGTGACCAGCGAAACGCTGCGCACCTTCGCCGAAACCGGCGTGGACTACATCTCCGTTGGCGCACTGACCAAACATGTGACCGCACTCGATCTCTCAATGCGCTTTAAATAATCTCTGCCTTTCACACCGTCCTGGCCAGCCAGGGCGGTGCTTTTTCGTCAAAACTGCGAATCCCGCCGCAACTATTTTCATGCCGCTGCAAGCAGAACAACTTGCCGTGGAAGCGCGCCGCAGAACACTGACTCCCCGCTAGAAGCCCGTTGTACGAGCCGTTACCGTTACCTCCACATTCACAGGGAGGCAATAACAAATGGAAACACAGCGCGGTTTTACTCTGATCGAACTGATGGTGGTGATCGCCATTATCGCAATATTGAGCGCCATAGGCGTACCCGCCTACCAACGGTATATTCAGAAAGCGGCGATGACTGACATGCTGCAAGTCATGACCCCTTACAAGCTGGCCGTGGAGCTGTGCGTGCTCGATGGCGGCGCACCGGCAGGTTGTAATGCCGGCAGTAAAGGCATTCCTACCGGCGGCACCTCACGTTACGTCAGCGCCATTAAGGTCAGCCAGGGCGTGATCACGCTGACCGGCACGCAAACGCTGCAAGGTCTGACCGTAGCGCTGACGCCCACCCAGAACGCCAGCGGCCTGACGCGTTGGACACGTCAGTGCACCAGCGACAACGTCAATCTGCAGGAGACCTGCCAGGAAGTCTTCCGCTTTGACGATACGGCGAAGGGGGCATCTCAATGAGCATAGGCATCAGCGATGAAATTCACGCCCTGTGCCAGCGCTACCAGGCGCTGGCGCTCAGCGAAGACGACGACAGCCTGACCGTTGCCCTGAACGCTGAAGTACCGCAGGAGCTGCTGCCGGCCCTGCGTTTCGCCACCGGCAAACGTATTCATCTGGAGCAGTGGCCTGCGGCCCGACTGGAACTGGAACTGAACCGCCGGCAAATGCAGGGTGACAGGCTTGGACAAAGCGCGCCGGAAGCCGAGCCGGACGCCTCCTCATTAAATGACGACAGCGACGCACCCGTGGTGCAGTTTATCAACCAAACGCTGCGCATCGCCATACAACGACGCGCGTCGGACATTCATTTCGAACCTTATCTGCAGACACTGCGTATCCGGCTGCGCATCGACGGCGTGTTGCAGGCCGTAGCTTCACCGCCTTTCCCCCTGGCCGCACGTCTTATCGCCCGACTGAAGATCATGGGGCAGTTGGATATCGCCGAGCGCCGTCTGCCGCAGGATGGGCAGCTCAGCGTACAACTGGATAACGCCAGTTATTCAATGCGCATCGCTACCTTACCGACACTGCACGGTGAAAAAGTGGTGCTGAGGATCCTACAAACCGAACGCCAGGAGCTGCCGTTGGATCGGTTAGGCATGAGCCAAACGGCGCTGGCGCAGTATGCTGAAGCACTGTCCTGCCCCCAGGGCATGATCCTGGTCACAGGCCCGACCGGCAGCGGTAAAACCGTCACGCTGTACAGCGGCCTGCGACAATTGAATGACGCGCAAAGCAATTTGTGCAGCGTCGAGGACCCGATTGAAATTCCTCTGTTCGGCGTCAACCAGACCCAGATAAACCCCAAAACCGAGCTGGATTTCTCTCGCGTGCTGCGCGCCTTGTTGCGCCAGGATCCGGACGTCATCATGATCGGTGAGATCCGCGACCGGGAAACGGCGGAAATCGCAGTGAAAGCGGCTCAAACCGGTCATCTGGTCCTCTCGACGCTGCACACCAACTCCACCAGCGAAACCCTGACGCGTCTGACCCATATGGGTATTCCGGGTTATCTGATCGCCGCCTGTCTGAAGCTGGTCATCGCCCAGCGGCTGGTGCGCAAGCTGTGCAGTCACTGTCGCTATCAACAGAACCTGCCCGTTCACTTTCCCACCGCCATTTGGGCCACCCCTCTGTTGCCCTGGCAGGCTGACGGCTGCGAACACTGCTTTAGCGGTTATTACGGCCGCACAGGGGTTTATGAGCTGCTGATGATCACTCCAGAGGTGCAAGCCGGTCTGCTGCAAGGCGCAGCCCCCGGCCAGTTGGCCGATATCGCCCGACAACAAGGACAGATAACGCTGCTGCAAGCCGGACTAACGCTGGTTTCTCAAGGCCTCACCTCGTTGGAAGAGGTATATCGCATTGTCGGTATCACCGCCGAAAGCGGAGCGACGCCGTGAAAGCACAGCGTCTTTTCCTGTGGCAAGCAGTCGATCCTCACGGCCAGTTACGCCAGGGGGAGCGGATGAGCAACGAAAAACACCTGGTCAGCCAATGGCTCATTGAGCAGGGGTTGCAACCCTGCCAGATTAATGGTGGGAAACGCATTGCCCCCGCTCAGTGGCGGGGCGAACCCATGATCCAATTCACCCGCCAGCTCGCCACCCTACTGCAAGCCGGGTTACCGCTGGTCAACGGATTGCAACTGTTGGCGGAAGAGCACCCGTCTGCCGCCTGGCGCTGCCTGCTGCGCGAGATAACCGAACAGGTACGGCAGGGCCAGCCCTTCTCCGACGTTATCGCCGGGCAACGCGCCATCTTTCCGCTCATCTACCGTCAATTAATCGCTATCGGGGAACTGACCGGCAATCTTGACGCTTGCTGCCTGCAACTGGCTCAACAGCAGGAGGCGCAACAAAAACTGCAAAAAAAAGTGATCAAGGCACTGCGTTACCCGCTGTTTATCTGCGCAGTAGCACTGTTGGTAAGCATTCTGATGCTGGTGATGGTGCTTCCGGAGTTTGCCGGCGTCTACCAGTCGTTCGATGCGCCATTGCCCTGGTTTACCCAAGGGCTGTTGAACCTGTCCGCGATCTTGGTCCACAGCGGTCCCTGGCTGGTGTTGATAATGGCCGGAGCGGTGTTTTCCTATTTCCGCTGGCTGCACCCAAAACCGCAGTGGCGCAGGCGCGAACAGGCGACGCTATTGCGCTTGCCGCTGATCGCGCAACTGATCAAAGGCGGTAGCCTGAGCCAAATATTCCGTATTCTGGCCATGACTCAGCAGGCAGGCCTCACTCTGGTTGAAGGCCTGAACGCCGCGGCGCTGTCGGTGGACAGCCTGTTTTACCGTCAGGCGATTGAGACGGTTCGGCAACAGATTGCACAGGGACATACTTTCTACAGCGCCCTGGGTCAACAGGCCCTGTTCCCCCCATTATGCCAACAGTTGGTGCGGGTGGGCGAAGAGTCCGGCTCGCTGGACACCTTGCTGGGCAAGCTGGCGCTGTGGCATGAGCAGCAAACCTTTGAACTGGCCGATACGCTGGCGCAAACGCTGGAACCGATATTGATGCTGGTGGTGGGAGGAATAGTCGGGACGCTGGTGATCGCCATGTATCTGCCGATATTTCAATTGGGGAACGTGTTGGGGTAAGCCGTTGTACTCACTACCTATAATGATGGTGGCCAATACAGGCATTACTTTAACCGTTCTCTTGCAGCAAAATGCTCTTAGTGAAGGATATCCTTCAATCATTGAACAATGTCACAATTTTTAAAAACACTCATAAAAAATAGTATATAGCATATAGTATAAACAGGAAGTTTGTTTATTATTTATCCCGTAGTTGGAGTGAAATTTCTTAATCGTTTTTTGAATGGAACAGTTTATCAGGAGGATAAAATGAATTATCGTAATAAGTTATTTTCAGTAGTATGTATATTGACAGCATTGACATCACTACCCTCCCAGGCAGGTCAAAAACAATTCCAGTGCAGCGGCAGTTTTGGGGACACTCAAGATACCGGACTGTGGGATTGGGTATTTATCGCCAATAATGCAACGGATGCAGCCAAGCAAGCCGAGCAGAAGTTTCTGCGCAAGACTAGTGGAGCATGGGTAAAGGTTTTCTATTGCAAATGAGTTCAATAGTAAAACCATTTATCCATCCCTAATACATTCACAGATTAAATAATTTTCACATAAAAGCCGCTCATTATAAATGATCGGCTTATTTTAAGATAATCAGAATCCTTTCCGATTTATAATTAGAGCGCTAATATATTCACTTTAGTTATTCCTTATCTGCCATAACTACGGTGCGAAAGTTAATATCTGCACTGTGAAATTTCAAGAAATTTGGAATTGAATGGTGATTTAATCACGATGAGAAGCCTGTGGCTAAGGGATCCTCCTGACCACGGATATTGTCAGGAAAAGGGTATTCTTGGTTTTTTACAGGGAATTTGGAAAGATGCAACGACTCGCTTCTTATCTCATACCATAGCAATTCAAGAAGCTCTTGCGACAGTCGTATTGGTAATCACGCTGTCAGGAGGCTCGACTCTCCCCTCAGAAGGCCGAAGTACAGAACGGTACTGTCGCTGAAGACGCGGATTAAAGAACAGGGTCGCTCCCATTATTTGACTCCTGAACATCCGGTATCAGGCACGGCAAACCCGTGGTTCTGCAATTGGTCGATGAAAATGGCATGCCACTATAACCGCGTTGGCAAAAGGGACTATTCATCACCACCAGATCACGCCAAATAACATGCCTGGACACAGCGATATCATCTCCTTGAGAAAGCAAGATCCGGAAACTCTTTCTATGGGAAAGACTACCATCGCTGGAAATAGAGGCATGGCCGAACACACAGCCAATGAGAAAATATTTTGCCAGATGTTCCTAGCATACACCGACTGGTGCAATGTCCATTCAGACCTTACTAAACAGTACGGTTATGACCAGATCCCGCAAGATGGCATTCTGGTAGAGCCACAGAAAACCATCAGCGCGTGACAGATGCATTTCAGACCTATCGCCCTGCAAACTGCAGGCTGTTGGCTGCCTTCATTTGCCGCTGTACTGGGTTGACCACGTTCTTGGGAACTCAGTCAGTTTCACAATTCCCTGCTTTGTAAATACGGGCTCGTCTCGTCGCCCAAGCAGTTGTTCAGGTTAATACCGAACGCTGATACCACGCAACTGCGTTCCCCCCGGCCTGTTATTAATCCTGGATTTCGGGCTGGCTTTAACATCAGACCAAAAAGCCAAGTAAATTTACCCGACTTATTGCTTGTTTCAACATACCAAGATAACGGACGAAGCCTGCTTCGCCCTTTATCTTGGTACTGCATGCGAATTACTTAGCACCGAATACGCGGTTTTCCTGCTCCGCAACGCGGATAAAGGTGGTGCGTTTGGTCAACTCTTTCAGGCGTTCTGCGCCGACATAGGTGCAGGCTGAGCGCAACCCCCCGAGAATATCGCGGACGGTGAACTCAACCTCGCCGCGCAGAGGCAGCTTCACGGTTTTGCCCTCAGCGGCACGGTATTCGGCAACACCGCCCACATGGCGCTTCATCGCCGACTCTGAGCTCATGCCGTAGAACAGCATGAATTTTTCGCCGTTCTCTTCCACTACGGTGCCTTCACACTCGTCATGACCGGCCAACATACCGCCCAGCATGACAAAATCAGCGCCGCCGCCAAAAGCTTTGGCCACGTCGCCCGGCACAGAACAGCCGCCATCGCTGACGATTTGGCCGCCGAGACCGTGTGCCGCATCGGCGCACTCAATCACCGCAGACAACTGCGGGTAACCGACACCGGTTTTTACCCGAGTGGTGCAAACCGACCCCGGGCCAATGCCGACTTTTACGATATCGGCGCCAGACAGGATCAATTCTTCCACCATTTCGCCAGTAACCACGTTACCGGCGCAGATCACATGGTTCGGGCAAGCTTCGCGCGCTTTCTGCAAGAAGGCGACAAAATGCTCCGAGTAACCGTTGGCCACGTCGATGCAGATAAACTTAAGCCCCGGAGACAGCGCCAGAATCTGCTTCATCTTCACAAAGTCAGCCTCAGAGGTGCCGGTTGAAACCATAACGTGGCGCAGTACCGATTCCGGTACGCGCTGCACGAATGCGGCCCATTGTTCAACGGTGTAGTGTTTGTGTACGGCGGTGAGAACGTCGAAGGAAGCCAGAGCCTCTGCCATGCTGAAGGTGCCGACCGTGTCCATGTTGGCGGCAATAATCGGCACACCGGACCAGTTCCAGCCAGAATGTTTGAAGGTAAACTGACGCTCCAGTTCAACCTCAGACCGGCTTTTCAACGTGGAGCGCTTTGGGCGAATCAACACATCTTTAAAGCCTAACTTCAAATCTTCTTCAATACGCATGACTTATGATTTCCTGGTTTTTGGCGACGGATCGCAGGAGAATATTCGAGCCTATACCCTATGAATTTCAAGTTGCAGCCAGGCGACCAGATCGCTCATCCCCAGGAGCTTACATCAGTAAGTGGCTAGAGTGGGCGGACGCAGTCAACAACGCTACGGCTTGAAAGCCGACGGGTAGAGTAGTGCCAGTTCCAGTGACGCTATCATACGCGCTAATAATCGCAGGACAAGACTGCGAATTCGCCTTTGTTTACGCTACAATCCGACAAATTTACCTACGCACGCGCGGCGTGATTCATCGCTCATTTTCCTTTCCCTGTCGCGCTTTTTATCGCCGTACAACGCAACCTGCCGGGCTAGCGCTCCCTACTGACTTGCACTTCTGCACGATCGCTTTATGATTCGTCTATTATTTTTTTATGAATATCGAGTGCATTTTATACCATGGCCTACATTGTAGCGTTGACAGGGGGTATCGGCAGCGGCAAGTCCACCGTAGCAGAAGCCTTTGCCCGCCACGGCGTGGCGATTGTCGACGCTGACGTCATTGCACGGCAGGTTGTCGAACCCGGCACCCCTGCTTTAGCCGCTATCGCCGAACGTTTTGGTAATGAAATGTTGCTGGCTGACGGCACGCTTAACCGCACGGCACTGCGACAGCGTATATTCAGCACCCCGGATGAAAAGCGCTGGCTGAATCAATTGCTGCACCCGCTGATTCATCAGGAAACCCAACGCCAGTTGGCGCAGGTCGCCAGCCCCTATGCGTTGTGGGTTGTGCCACTGCTGGTGGAAAACAACCTGCAAGCGCGCGCAGATCGCGTGCTGGTGGTCGACGTCGACAGCGAAACACAGTTGGCGAGAACCATTACCCGCGACGGGATCAGCCGCCAACAGGCACAGAACATAGTGTCCGCACAGGCCACGCGTGAGCAGCGTCTGGCCGCTGCAGACGACATAATCGATAATAGCGGTGCCGCTCAGGGGATAGAGCCATTTGTTGCCGCACTGCATCGCCGCTACCTTGAACTGGCGGCATCAGCGACCCGACAGGATTAAACTGAATGAGTGATGTTTCCCCAAGCGTTCTTTTTGAACATCCGTTGAATGAAAAAATGCGCACCTGGCTGCGTATCGAGTTTTTACTGCAACAATTGCATGGCCAGCGGGCACTGAGCGAAACCGCCATTGCACTGACCTTCTTCCGCACTGTTGCGGACCTGCTGGACGTATTGGAACGCGGCGAAGTACGCACCGAACTGCTGAAAGAGTTGGAGCGCCAGCAACAAAAGCTGTTGGCATGGACCGATGTACCGGGCGTCGATATGTCTCTGATGAACCAGCTACGCGGCCAACTGAAGGAGCGCGCAACGGTGCTGATGTCCGCTCCGCGTCTGGGGCAGGCGCTGCGTGAAGATCGGCTGATAAGCCTGGTGCGCCAACGTCTGAGCATTCCCGGCGGCTGTTGCAGCTTTGACTTGCCCACATTGCATATGTGGATGCATGCACCGCAGCAAGAACGGGATGCCGACGTCACTGACTGGCTGCAGGCACTGGAGCCGTTGAATCTGGCGCTGACTATGGTGCTGGATCTGATTCGTCAGGCCGGCACATTCCGCAACCAGATCAGTTTAAACGGCTTCTTCCAGGATAACGCGGAAGGTGCAGACCTGTTGCGTTTGCGCATTAGCCTGACACATCAGCTTTATCCGCAGATTTCCGGCCATAAGACGCGTTATGCGATCCGTTTCCTGCCTCTGGACAGCGAGCTTGGCGTGGTGCCGGAACGGTTAACCTTTGAGTTAGCCTGTTGCTAACCCAATGACATAAAGACCTTTCACGCGTTGGAAGGAAGTAAGGAAAAGAGATGACTACCGTAGTGAAATGCCCAACCTGTGGCAAAGGCGTGGTGTGGGGTGAAGTGAGCCCGTTCCGCCCATTTTGCAGCAAACGCTGCCAGTTAATCGATCTCGGCGAATGGGCCGATGAAGAAAAACGCATTCCCAGCAACAGCGATCTGTCGGAAAGCGAAGAATGGAGTGAAAAGGACGATCTCTGATCGTCCCTACCGGCCTGGCGCCAGCCAGGCCGGCCCGCCTTATTGCGCAGTGTTAGCCTGCGCCACCAACAGTTTGATAATACTGATATTCGCCTCGGGAAATTCGTCCTCCCGCAGTTCGGCCTGCTTCACCCAACGCATAGGCTGCCCTTCACGACCGAAGGGTTCCCCCGCCCAATCTTCCACCAGATAAAAATTCAGCGTCACGATACGATCGCTAAAACGGTGTTCCAGCACCTCCAACAGCTCAGCCCGTTCAGTTTCAATCCCGGTTTCCTCCAGCAGTTCACGATTGAGCGCCTGCTCCGGGGTTTCCCCTTGCTCAATTTTACCGCCGGGAAACTCCCAGAAACCGGCCATATGTGAATCTGCGGCGCGACGGGTAATAAAAATTTCCTGCTGGGCATTGCGAATGATACCGACGGCGATGTTCAGATGTTTCATCGCATCCTCCTGATTAATTCATAAGGGCGAGGACTCTGGCCCTAAAAAACAGGGGATCAGCATGCTGACCCCCTGGGTTTGACTCGTTAAACGCTGCCGGGCTTACTTATTTCTGCAGACGGCCGTGGCACTGTTTGTATTTTTTACCGGATCCACATGGGCAAAGATCGTTGCGGCCCACCTTGCGCTCCGCGCTTGCAGGAGCATTAGGCTCTTCGGTAACCAACGCATTTTCTTCGTAGTGGCTCAGCTGTTGCTGTGCTGCCAGGCGCTCCGCTTCTTCGCGACGCTGCAGCTCCATCGCTTCAACCTCTTCCGGCATCCGCACCTGCACTTTACTCAGCACGCTGATCACTTCGTATTTCAGCGATTCCAGCATGGTCGCAAACATATTGAAGGATTCACGCTTGTACTCTTGCTTAGGATCTTTCTGCGCGTAGCCACGCAGATGGATGCCCTGGCGCAGGTAGTCCATTGCCGCCAGATGCTCCTTCCACAGGGAGTCCAGCGTTTGCAGCATCACACCCTTCTCGAAGTTGCGCATCATATCCGTGCCAACCACTTCTTCTTTGCGCAGGTAGTCTTCCTTGGCCTTTTCCAGAATACGCTCACGCAGCGTTTCTTCGTGCAGATCCGGCTCTTTATCCAGCCATTCGGCGATTGGCATATCCAGATCGAAGTCGTTTTTCAGGCGCTCTTCCAGGCCCTGAATATCCCACTCTTCTTCCAGAGACTGCGGCGTGATGTAGCTGTCAATGGTGGTTTTGAAGACGTCCTCACGGATGCTGGCGATGGTTTCGCTCACGTCGGACACGTCCAGCAGTTCATTACGCTGGCTATAGATAGCGCGACGCTGATCGCTGGCCACATCATCGTATTCCAGCAGTTGCTTACGAATATCGAAGTTGCGGCTTTCCACTTTGCGCTGTGCGTTGGCAATCGCCTTGGTGACCCATGGGTGTTCAATGGCCTCACCCTCTTTCATACCCAGTTTACGCATCATGCCGGAAACGCGATCCGAGGCGAAAATACGCATCAAGGCATCTTCCATCGACAGGTAGAAGCGGGATGAACCGGCGTCACCCTGACGACCGGAACGGCCGCGCAGCTGGTTATCGATACGGCGTGATTCATGGCGCTCGGTACCAATGATGTGCAAGCCACCCGCCTTCAATACCGCTTCATGGCGGATTTTCCAGTCTTCTTTAATCGCCGCAATTTGCTCTTCGGTTGGGTCTTCCAACTGGGCAATTTCCGCCTGCCAGCTGCCACCCAACACGATATCGGTACCACGCCCCGCCATGTTGGTGGCGATAGTCACAGCACCTGTCTGGCCGGCCTGCGCCACAATGTCCGCTTCCATGGCGTGGAATTTGGCGTTCAGCACTTTGTGGTCAATACCGGCCTTCGTCAACTCGCGGGAAACGACTTCGGATTTCTCGATCGAGATCGTCCCCACCAGCACCGGCTGGCCGTTGGCGGTGCGCTCGCGGATATCTTCAATGATGGCGCCAATCTTCTCCAGTTCGGTCATATAGACCAGATCCGGCATGTCTTTACGCAACATTGGGCGGTTGGTCGGCACCACGATGGTATCCAGCTTGTAGATGGAGCTGAATTCAAACGCTTCGGTGTCGGCGGTACCGGTCATACCGGCCAGCTTCTCGTACAGGCGGAAGTAGTTCTGGAAAGTGATGGATGCCAGTGTCTGGTTCTCGTTCTGGATTTCCACGCCTTCTTTGGCTTCCACCGCCTGATGCAGACCATCGGACCAACGACGGCCCTGCATGGTACGGCCGGTATGTTCGTCAACGATGATCACTTCACCGTCTTTCACTATGTAGTCAACGTCGCGGGTGAACAACACGTGCGCGCGCAGAGCGGCGGTCACATGGTGCATCAACATGATGTTGGTCGGTGAGTACAGTGACTCCCCTTCTTCCATAATGCCGGCTTCCACCAGCATTTCTTCGATCAGGATCAGGCCGCGTTCGGTCAGGTGCACCTGGCGCGCTTTCTCGTCTACCGAGAAGTGGCCTTCGCCCTGGAAGGAGTCTGAATCCTCTTTTTCCTGACGGATAAGCTTTGGAATCAGCTTGTTGACCTTAATGTACATTTCTGAGCTGTCTTCGGCCGGGCCGGAGATGATCAGCGGAGTACGGGCTTCATCGATCAGAATGGAGTCAACCTCATCCACCAGCGCATAGTGCAGCTTGCGCTGAACGCGCTCTTCCGGGCTGAACGCCATGTTGTCGCGCAGATAGTCGAAACCGTATTCGTTATTGGTGCCGTAGGTAATATCGGCGGCATAGGCTTCGCGCTTGGCCGGTGCAGGCATGCCCGGCAAGTTGATGCCGATGCTCAGGCCAAGGAACTCGAACAGCGGGCGGTTGTTTTCGGCGTCACGCTGTGCCAGATAGTCGTTGACGGTCACCACGTGTACGCCGCGGCCGCTTAAGGCATTCAGGTAGGCGGGCAGGGTTGCGGTCAGAGTCTTACCTTCACCGGTACGCATTTCTGCGATACAGCGATCGTTCAGTACCATACCGCCCAGCAGCTGCACGTCGAAATGGCGCATGCCGAATACGCGCTTGCTCGCTTCACGTACCACGGCGAAAGCTTCCGGCAGCAGATTTTCCAGCACTTCGCCCTTTTCCAGGCGCGCTCGGAACTCGTTGGTCTTGGCTTTCAGCTCGTCATCGGACAGCTTTTCCATGTCCGGTTCCATGCGGTTGATCAGTTCAACCGACTTACGCATGCGGCGCAGTGTACGATCGTTACGGCTACCAAAAACTTTGGTCAATAATTTCACTAACATGATGTTTAATATCTCTGTCATGACGGCCAACACGGGCAGTCAACTTGCTGTTATTTTTAGGTTTTTGTCGCCCAAAGGGCAATGAATCAGCTTAACGCTACTGGCCCGGCGCGGATGCCCTGCACCTGCGCGAGCCACAAGCCGGTCTGGTGCTGCGCAAAGGCAGGCAGTACGGCATGGTGGGTATCGCGAATGATGGTCGGCGGCTTCGGCTCATGCGTCAGCAGCGCGTTGAGTGTGGAAAGCAGCGCAAGTTGCGCCACCTGCAACGGGGGTTGTGCGACTTCCGCCTCGCTTTCCTGCACCCGCGCGTAGACTGCCTGCGGCGCAAGCGCAAAAGAAAGGTGACGAATGACGGTACGAAGCGCATGCTGGTGCCAGTAATCGACGCTGAAGGTCGGGCGGCGGTGCGCTTCCTGCAGCAACGCCAGGCTATTAAAGGCGCCGCTGGCGGAATTTTGCCGGTTCAGGCTGGACGAGGTGCTCGGCAGAGCGGCTTGATCGGAGCTGCCCGACAGATTTGAAGGTACGCCAAGCGTGGCCGCGACCATCCCTAACAGGAGATGGGGCCAGAAATAACGTCTGCCAAATTGTCGCCAACGATTTAGAATACCGATCACGAGTTTATAATCCGCCGGAGCCCATTATGCGCGATAGCCGTCCACAATTATTAGATGTCCTGTTCGACGACGCGTCTGCAGAAGACAAAGGGCCGCTGCATAACGTCCAACAACGCGCTGTGGCGCTGCTTAAGCTTAACCGTGCAGTGAAAGGCGTCCTGCCCGTTCAACTGCATCCCTGGTGCCGCGTCGCGAATTTCCGACAGGGTATTTTAGTGCTAGAAACGGCCAATGCCAGCTGGCTGATGCGCCTGCGCTACGAACAACCGGCTTTATTATCTGCACTACGAGCGCAAATTCTACCATCATTGTCGTCGATCGACATCAGGATTAATCCGGCCTTGATGGCAAAAGGGAGCAACCTTGTGCAGGACGCCGCAAAAACCTTGGGGAATGCGCAGACAAACGTGCCGATGCGGCATCTGAGTCAGGAAAGTGCTGAGGAATTAAGAGGTTTGGCGAGCCGCAGTCCGGAAAAACTGCGCAAGGTATTGGAACGACTGGCGTCGCTGGCCGGAGAGAGTGCCAACGCTACCAGTCGTAAGAAGTAATCAGCAGTATCGACTTATGCCAATACGGTGGACGGGGCTTTGAATGCCAACGGCATTTCGGCTTCGTCCTGGAAGGTGACATATTCCCACGCTTCCTGTTTCGCCAGAACGGCTTGCAACAGTTTGTTGTTCAGCGCATGGCCTGATTTGTACGCGGTAAACGCGCCAATGATGTTATGGCCGCACATGAACAGGTCGCCGATGGCGTCCAGCATTTTGTGGCGTACGAATTCGTCTTCAAAGCGCAGGCCGTCTTCGTTCAGAACGCGGTAGTCATCTACCACGATAGCGCAGTCAAAGCTGCCGCCCAGGGCCAAACCACGTGACTGCAAATACTCGATGTCACGCATAAAACCGAAGGTACGCGCACGGCTGATTTGACGCACGAACGAGTCGGCGGAGAAATCCAGACGATAGCGTTGCGTACTGGCGTCGATCGCCGGGTGGTTGAAGTCGATGGTAAAGTCCAGACGGAACCCGTTATGCGGGGACAGCTCTGCCCATTTATCGCCATCTTCAACACGTACGGTGTCTTTCAGACGCAGGAATTTCTTCGCTGAGTTCAGTTCTTCGATGCCGGCATCCAGCAACAGGTAGACGAACGGACTGGCACTACCGTCCATGATTGGGATCTCGGCGGCGTCAACTTCAATAATGATGTTGTCGATACCTAGCCCAGCCAGCGCAGCATTCAGATGCTCAACGGTAGAAATACGCACGTCATGCTCATTGACCAGGCAAGTACAGAGCATGGTATCACGCACGGATTTTGCATCAGCCGGAAAATCAACCGGTGGATTCAAGTCAGTGCGACGATAGATGACCCCGGTATTAGCCGACGCTGGGCGCATTGTCAGCGTGACCTTTTTGCCGGTATGCAAACCGACTCCAGTCGCCTGAACAATACGTTTTAATGTCCTTTGTTTGATCATCGTTTTATCTCGCAATGTTATCCATCCTACCGACCAAGCATACAGCATGGCCGGCGGGACAGTTTAGCACAAAGAGCGGAGATTCCAAATTCTCAGGATATTCTTAGTCTGCCTGCTTGCGCAGGAAGGCAGGAATATCAAGATAGTCGGGCTCTTTATTAGGCTGCGCAGTCGGATCGTTGACCACCTTGGCGGCCGGTTTCACTTCCTGCGGCAACGGCGACATGCCGTGCTGCTGGTAGCGATGATCCATCACTGGCTGGCTAGCCTGTTTATTGGTCACCAGAGTGATTTCAGGACGTTTGTCCATGCCGATACCGGTCGCAACCACGGTCACGCGCAGTTCGTCGTTCATTTCCGGATCCAGCGAGGTACCGATGACCACGGTGGCGTTGTCGGAAGCGAAAGCACGAATGGTGTTACCCACGGTTTCGAACTCATCCAGACGCAGGTCGAAGCCTGCGGTGATGTTGACCAGAACGCCGCGAGCGCCGGACAGGTCGATGTCTTCCAGCAGTGGGCTGGAGATCGCCATTTCCGCCGCTTCTTCAGCGCGGTCTTCACCACAGGCAACGCCGGAACCCATCATCGCGTAGCCCATTTCGGACATCACGGTGCGCACGTCGGCGAAGTCGACGTTCATCAGGCCCGGACGGGTGATCAGCTCGGCGATACCCTGCACCGCGCCTTTCAGCACGTCGTTAGCCGCGCCGAACGCGTCCAGCAGAGAAATGCCGCGACCCAGAACTTTCAACAGCTTGTCGTTCGGGATAGTGATCAGTGAATCCACATGTTTGGACAGCTCTGCGATACCCTGCTCAGCGAACGCCATGCGTTTCTTGCCTTCAAAATTGAAAGGCTTGGTAACCACGGCCACTGTCAGAATACCCAGATCTTTAGCAACTTCAGCCACAACAGGTGCTGCACCGGTACCGGTACCGCCGCCCATGCCGGCTGCAATGAAGACCATGTCTGCGCCATCAAGTGCGGCACGCAGGGCTTCACGGTCTTCTTCCGCTGAATTGCGACCCACTTCAGGGTTCGCGCCTGCACCCAGACCTTTGGTAATACCGCTACCGATCTGGATGGTTTGGCCAACTGCCGTTTTACGAAGCGCCTGAGCGTCTGTATTAACGGCGAAGAATTCAACACCTTCGATGCGCTCGCGCACCATGTGTTCAACGGCGTTGCCACCGCCACCGCCGACGCCGATGACTTTAATCACCGCGTCATTGGTTAGTTCCATTGGTTCAAACATAGTTTCTCTCCGTTTTGTGCCTGTCGCTGCGAGATCATAAAAAGATTACTCAGCATGATCTCTTTGTTGAAACATTAAAACTCTTTTCTCAGCCAGCTATTGATGCGTTTAAACCAATTGCCCACCGAGGCGCGTTTTTCTACTTCTGCCTCACCGCTCAGGTGAGACTCTTTTCCATAGTGCAGCAGACCTACCGCAGTTGAGTAGTAAGGCTCCTGCGCATAATCCGTCAGACCCGTGATGTTCAAGGGTTGGCCGATGCGTACCTGGGTGTGGAACACCCGTTGCGCACAGGCTGCCAGGCCATCAATTTGGGCGGCGCCACCGGTCAGCACAATACCCGCTGCCAGATGATGCTTCACCCCTTGCTGACGCAGTTGCTCCTGCAATTGCAAAATTTCATCGTTAACCAGATTCAACAGTTCGGTGTAGCGTGGCTCAATAACTTCAGCCAGTGTCTGTCTTTGCAGACTACGAGGGGGACGTCCCCCAACGCTTGGCACCTCTACACTTTCATCCTTGCTAACAATCGACCCAAGCGCACAGCCGTGTCGAACTTTGATCGCTTCCGCGTCTGTCGGCGGCGTGCCGAAGGCGTAAGCGATATCGCTGGTGACCACGTTCCCGGCGTAAGGGATCACTTTGGTGTGGCGCAGAGCACCGCCGGTGTACACCGCCATATCCATGGTGCCGCCGCCGATATCCACCACACAAACGCCAAGTTCGCGCTCATCTTCGGTCAGAACCGCATAGCTGGCGGCCAGACCGGCGAAAATAAGTTGGTCAACTTTCAGACCACAGCGTTCTACCGCTTTAACAATGTTCTTTGCCATATCGTTATGGCAGGTAATCAAGTGCACCTTGGCCTGCATACGCACGCCGGACAACCCAACCGGGTTCTTGATGCCTTCCTGATAGTCGATGGCGTATTCCTGAGGGATAACGTGCAGGATGCGGTGTTCGTCACGTACGCGTACCGATTTGGCGGTATGCACCACGTTCTCCACATCTTCCTGCGTCACTTCCTCTTCGGAAATAGGAACCATCCCTATTTCGTTCTGACAGCTGATGTGTTTACCCGACAATGCGAGGTAAACCGAAGAAATCTGGCAATCCGCCATCAGCTCGGCCTGATCGATAGCGCGTTGTACGCATTTGACTACCGACTCCAGGTCGTTAACGCCACCCTTATCCATACCGCGAGACGGGCAACTGCCCACCCCGATAATGTTGACCATGCCATCGGGCAGAACTTCCCCTACCAATGCGGAGACTTTTGCAGTACCGATCTCCAGTCCAACTACCAGTTTTCTGTCCGTCGACTTGATCATTGTTGTTTTGCCTGTGCCTGATTCTGTTGCTGATTACTGTTCTGCTGACCGCCTATCGCCTGCGGGTCGATCAATATCGGTGTCCAACCTACCGAGGCGCCGGACTCATAGCGCAAATCGACATAGTTGACGCGCTTGCTTTCCGCCTGCCCTTGTTGCAGCAATACCGGATAGAGCTCGATAAACCGCTGCAGGCGTCCGGTACGATCGTCACGTCCCAGCTCCAGCCGAACATCATTATCCAAAGCCAGCTGCCAGGAATGGCGAGCGCTCATGGCCGCCATTTTCAGCGTAAATTTGCTGGCCGCTAACATGTTGCTCATGGCCTGATAACCTTCCAGAACATCCTGTTCGCTCCCTTCCGGGCCATAGAGCAGCGGCAATTTTTGTTTGCCAATTCGTTCTGCCGGCACGCTGAAGGATTTGCCTTCGGCGTCCACCATGTGTAAATCATTCCAACGCGCAATCGGGACATACTCGACCAGGTGGATCTTCAGCTCATCCGGCCACTGCTTGCGCACGCTGGCCTGCTTGATCCACGGCAGGCGTTCAATCTGCTGCTGGATGACATCAACATCCTGCGTCATGAACGTGCCCGGCGCACCCAGCGCCAAAATCGCCTGGCGAATATCATCGTTGGTGGTGTAGTGGCGTTCACCGGTGACCACCAACCTTGAGAGCGGCAGCCGACTGGCGTCTTTCATCCAGCCAATCACCATCCAGCCACTCCACAGCACCGTTCCCAGCACCATCAGCAGGAAAACCATTCCCGCCAATTGAGTTCCATTGCTGCGGCGCGGGCTGTTATCCACCTCGCGTTCACGCGCATTCAGGGCAGCTTGCGACATATCAGTCGGCCAACTCCAAAATTCTCGCTACCAGCTGCGAGAAACTTAAACCAGACTGGCGCGCTGCCATCGGCACCAGGCTATGACTGGTCATGCCCGGCGAGGTATTCACCTCAAGCAGATAGAAGCTGCCATCGCTATCCTGCATCACATCCACGCGGCCCCAGCCGCTGCAGTCCAGTCCACGGTAGGCGCGTAACGCCAATGCGGCCATTTCGGCCTCTTGTTCCACGCCCAGGCCACTTGGACAGAAATACTGGGTATCGTCCGAAATGTACTTGGCCTGATAGTCGTAAAACACGCCGGCCGGCTGAATGCGGATCGAAGGCAACACCTGGTCGCCCAGCATCGCTACGGTATATTCAGGGCCACTCAGCCATTTCTCCACCAGCACGTCGTCGTCATGGCGGAAACCTTCTTCCAGTGCTGCTTCAAGGGCATCGCGTTCGGTTACCTTGCTCATGCCGACGCTGGAGCCTTCGCGGCTCGGCTTGACGATCAGCGGCAGGCCCAGGGCCTCCACGCGAGCAATCAGGCTCTGTTTCTCTGCGCCGGCATACTGCAGACGGTTAAGCGCCACATAAGGCGCGACCGGCAGCCCCATCGACTGCCACACCATCTTGGTGCGCCACTTGTCCATGGTCAGCGCCGACGCCATCACGCCGCTGCCGGTATAAGGCAGCTCAAGGAATTCCAGCATCCCCTGCAGGGTGCCATCCTCGCCGCCGCGCCCGTGCAGCGCGATAAACACTTTGGTAAACCCATGCTCTTTAAGCTGGGTTACCGGGAAATCGCGGATATCGATGCCATGGGCGTCGATACCGGCTTCCCGCAGCCCTGCCAACACGGCAGCACCGGATTGCAATGACACTTCACGTTCGGCGGAGGTGCCACCCAGCAGTACGGCAACTTTATCAGCCATGATGTTCCTCCTCTTTTTTCTGTGGCTGCAGCTTCAGCTCAGCCAGTTTGCGGGCGATTTTACCCACGTTGCCGGCACCTTGCACCAGCACCAGATCCTCTGCCTGCAGCAGTTGCGCCAAGGTTTCCGGCACGATGTCCGCATCGGAAACCAGGATCGGATCCAGCTTGCCGCGGCTACGGATGGTACGGCACAGCGAGCGGCTATCCGCCCCCGGGATCGCCGTTTCGCCCGCGGCGTACACATCGAGCATCAGCAGCACATCAACCTGTGACAGCACGTTGGCGAAGTCGTCGTAGAGATCGCGGGTACGTGTGTAACGGTGCGGCTGGAAAATCATCACCAGGCGCTTATCCGGCCAGCCGGCGCGTGCAGCTTTCAGCGTGACGTCGACTTCGGTCGGATGGTGGCCATAGTCATCGACCAGCATCGCGGTACCGCTTTTGCCGTTCACCGGCTCCAGCGGGAACTCGCCCAGAAAATCAAAGCGGCGACCGGTGCCCTGGAAGCCCGCCAGCGCGCGCAGGATATCCTCGTCGTCAATGCCTTCTTCCGTCGCCACCGCCACTGCCGCCGCCGCGTTCAATGCGTTGTGACGGCCCGGAGCGTTCAGGGTCACCGTCATCAAGGGTTTATCCTGGCGGCTCAAGGTAAAGTGGCCCTGCGGCCCAACCTGGCGATAGCTCTCAATGCGCACATCGGCATCTTCGCTGAAACCGTAGGTAGTGATATGGCGGCCCACGCGTGGCAGCAGTTCGCGCACCACCGGATCATCAACACACATCACTGCACGGCCGTAGAACGGCAGGTTGTGCAAAAAATTGATAAACGTCTGCTTCAGGTTCTCGAAGTCGCCCTGGTAGGTATCCATATGGTCGGCTTCGATATTGGTGACAATCGCCACCATCGGTTGCAAATGCAGGAACGACGCATCGCTCTCATCCGCTTCCGCGATCAGGTAACGACTGGAACCCAGACGCGCATGGGTACCGGCCGCTTTCACCAGCCCGCCGTTGACAAAGGTCGGGTCCAGGCCGGCTTCGGCGTAAATGCTCGACACCATTGCCGTCGTCGTGGTCTTGCCGTGCGTACCGGCGACGGCAATGCCGTGACGGAAACGCATCAGTTCGGCCAGCATCTCCGCGCGGCGGATAACCGGGATACGCGCTTCACGGGCGGCGACGATCTCCGGGTTGTCGGCGGAAATCGCGGTGGATACCACCACTACGCTCGCATCCAGCACGTTTTCCGGGCGGTGATGGAAATAAATCGTCGCCCCGAGCGCGCTCAACTGTTGGGTTACCGGGTTAGGCGCCAGGTCGGAGCCGCTGATCTGATAACCTTCGTTAGCCAACACTTCGGCGATACCACCCATGCCGGCGCCACCGATGCCGACAAAGTGAATGTGCCGGACGCGTCGCATCTCGGGCACGATAGTACGTAGTTTCGCCAGTTGTTGTGTATTCATCACTCTCTCTAATCCGGGTCCGGCGTGCCGGGCCCCTACATGACATTTCTTTGATTCAGGCTCGGCGCACCGAACCCCTGCATTATTTATTTGGCAACCCGCACCAACTCTGCCGCCACACGCTCGGTGGCGTCGGGAATAGCCACTGCCCGCGCTTTTTCGGCCATCGCCAGCAACTGCGGGCGATCCCAACTTGCCAACAGATCCGCCACGGTATCGGCGTTGAACTGCGGCTGTTCGATAATCTTCGCCGCGCCGGCTTCTTCCAGCGGGCGGGCATTCCAGTACTGCTGCCGATCTTTATGCTGAAACGGTACAAATATCGCCGGCAGGCCCGCCGCGGCGATCTCGCTGACGGTCAGCGCGCCGGAGCGGCACACGACAACGTCGGCCCAGGCGTAAGCGGCGGCCATGTCATCGATAAACTCGGTCACCTTATGCTGCGTCTGCCCTACCCTCTCGTAGTCGCGCAACACGTTTTCCAGCGCACCTTTACCTACCTGATGCCAGAGCGTAATTCTATCGCCCAATCTCGCCGCGACTTCAGGAACTGTCTGATTCAGCACCCGCGCGCCCTGACTTCCGCCAATCACCAGCACGCGGATGGGGCCTTCACGCCCGGTCAGTCGCTCCGCCGGCAGCGGCAGCGCCAGTACGTCGGTACGTACCGGGTTGCCCACGACGTCCGCATTCGGAAACGCGCCGGGGAATGCCTGCAATACTTTTTTGGCGATACGGGCCAGCCAACGGTTGGTCAGCCCGGCAATGCCGTTTTGTTCATGCAGTACCACCGGGATGCCGCACAACCACGCAGCCAAACCGCCGGGACCGGAAACGTAACCGCCCATGCCCAGCACCACGTCCGGCTGGTAGCTGCGCATAATCGCCTTCGCCTGGCGTACCGCATGCCAGATACGCAGCGGCGCGCTCAGTTGGGCCTTCAGCCCTTTACCGCGCAGGCCGGAAATACGGATGAAATCAATCTCGATCCCGTGCTTTGGCACCAGATCGGCTTCCATTCGGTCTGCGGTTCCGAGCCAGCGCACCTGCCAGCCCTGCGCCATCAGATGATGCGCGACCGCCAGCCCCGGGAACACGTGTCCGCCGGTACCGCCTGCCATCACCATTAAACGCTTAGGTTTCCCGCTCATCCCTTACCTCTTCACAAACGCCTGGGCTTTGGCCAGACGCGTTTCATAATCAATACGCAGCAACAGCACGATCGCCGTCGACATAATCAACAGGCTCGAACCGCCGTAACTTATCAACGGCAGCGTCAGCCCTTTGGTTGGCAGCATGCCGGCTGCGGCGCCGACGTTGACCAGTGCCTGGAAGCTGAACCAGACGCCGATCGAGCAGGCCAGAAAGCCGGAAAAGCGCTGATCGATCTCCAGCGCGCGGCGGCCAATCGACATAGCGCGAAAAGCGACGAAGAATACCATTAACAATGCTAAAACCACACCGATATAGCCCAGTTCTTCGCCCAAAATCGAGAAGATAAAGTCGGTGTGCGCTTCAGGCAAATACTCGAGTTTCTGTACCGAGTTCCCCAGCCCCTGCCCCCAAAATTCACCGCGGCCAAACGCCATCAGCGACTGGGTCAACTGGTAGCCACTGCCGAACGGATCGGCCCACGGGTTCCAGAACGACGTCACGCGGCGCATACGGTAAGGTTCGGCAATGATCAACAGCACCACCGCAAAGGCACCGGAGCCGATAATCGCCAGGAACTGCCACATTTTGGCGCCGGCCAGGAACAACATCGCCAGCGTCGTGATAAACAACACCACCACGGTACCGAGGTCCGGTTGCGCCAGCAGCAGTACCGCCAGCACTACCATTACGCCCATCGGCTTGCAGAAGCCCCAAAAGTTGGTACGCACTTCTTCAACCTTGCGCACCAGATAGCTCGCCAGATAGCAAAACAGCGACAGCTTGGACAGCTCCGCCGGCTGAATACGCAACGGGCCCAGCGCGATCCAGCGCGATGCGCCGTTTACCGAGCTGCCGACCACCAGTACGATCAGCAGCATCACAATCGACAGCAGCAGCATCACATTGCTGTAGCGCTGCCAGACTTCCATCGGGATGCGCAGCGTTACCATCGACAAGCCAAAGGCCAGCCCGAGGTACAGCGCGTCACGCTTGGCAAACAGGAAAGGATCGTCCGCCAGGCGCTGGCCGATCGGCATTGACGCCGAAGTCACCATGACAAAACCGATAATGGCCAACCCGAAGGTCAGCCACAGCAGGGTACGGTCGTACAGCACCATATTGACCGAATCGCTCTCGCGCGATCCCATCACCCAGTCTTTCAGTCTTTCGGTCAACCCGAACGTCGGCACCCGTAATTTCATCCGCCAAGCTCCTGTGCCAGACGGGCAAACTCGTCGCCACGCACTTCAAAGTTACGGAACTGATCCAGGCTGGCGCACGCCGGTGACAGCAGCACCATATCGCCAGGTTGTACCCGGCCCGCGATCGCTTGCATCGCCTGTTCCATCGTGTCGGTCAGCGTGGCAACTTCCAGCCGCAGCTCCGCCAATTGTTCGCCATCGCGGCCGAAGCAATACAGGCGGACGTTATCGCCCTGCAGATAGCGCCCCAGCGGGGAGAAATCGGCAGACTTGCCGTCGCCGCCCAGCAGCAGATGCAAAGTGCCGTCCACTTGCAGGCCATTCAACGCCGCTTCGGTGCTGCCGACGTTGGTGGCTTTCGAATCGTTAATCCAACGTACGCCGTTGTGTTCCCACGCCAGTTGGAAACGGTGCGCCAACCCGGTAAAGGTAGTTAGCGCCTTCAGGCTGGAGGCGCGCGGGATATTCACCGCATCGGCCAGCGCCAACGCAGCCAGCGCATTGGTATAGTTGTGGCGGCCAGTCAACTTCATCTCGCGGGTATTCAGGATTTTCTCACCGCGCACGCGCAACCAGGTTTCGCCCTGCTGGCGGTTGAGGTGGTAGTCGCCCACGTCGGCCCCGAAACTGATGCAGCGCTGGTCTGCGCCGCGTACCGGCATGGTCAGCGCGTCATCTGCGTTAACCACGCACAGGGCGGCATTTTCATAGACGCGCAGTTTGGCGGCGCGATACTGCTGCAGGCCAAACGGGTAACGGTCCATATGATCTTCTGTCACGTTCAGGATGGTCGCCGCCGCCGCTTTCAGGCTGAAGGTGGTTTCCAGTTGGAAACTTGACAGCTCCAGCACGTACAGTTGGCATTCCTGACGCAGCAGGCTCAGCGCAGGCAGGCCAATATTACCGCCCACACCCACCGCCCAGCCGGCAGCTTTCGCCATCTCGCCCACCAGAGTGGTGACGGTGCTTTTACCGTTGGAACCGGTGATCGCTACGATCGGCGCCTGGGCTTCGCGGCAGAACAGTTCGACGTCGCCGATAATCTCCACCCCCGCATCCGCCGCAGCGCTCAACGCCGGGTGAGCCAGCGCCATGCCCGGGCTGGCAACGATCAAATCCGCCGCCAGCAACCAGTCCAGATTCAGGTCACCCAAATGCCGTTCAACGCTTTCAGGCAGCTTGTCCAGCCCCGGCGGCGAAATACGGGTATCCATAACGCGCGGCGTTACGCCACGCGCCATAAAGAAATCAACGCAGGACAGGCCGGTGAGGCCTAACCCGATGATGACCACTTTTTTACCCTGATAATCCGCCATAATTACCGTACCTTCAGCGTCGCCAGGCCAATCAGCACCAGCATCAGCGAAATAATCCAGAAGCGCACGATCACGCGCGGTTCCGGCCAGCCCTTCAATTCATAATGGTGGTGGATCGGCGCCATGCGGAAAATACGTTGCCCGCGCAGCTTGAACGATCCCACCTGCAGGATCACCGACAGCGTTTCAACCACGAACACGCCGCCCATAATCAATAACAGGAACTCTTGGCGCAGCAGTACCGCGATGGTGCCCAGCGCACCACCCAGTGCCAGTGAGCCGACGTCACCCATAAAGACCTGTGCCGGGTAGGTGTTGAACCATAAAAAGCCCAGGCCGGCGCCAACGATGGCAGTACAGACGATCACCAGCTCACCCGCATGACGCAGATAAGGAATGTGCAGGTAGTTGGCGAAATTCATGTTGCCGGTCGCCCAAGCCACCAGCGCAAAGCCCGCCGCCACGAACACCGTTGGCATGATCGCCAGGCCATCCAGCCCATCGGTCAGGTTGACCGCGTTGCTGGTGCCGACCACCACGAAGTACGCCAACAGCACGTACAACAGACCGAGCTGCGGCATGATGTCCTTAAAGAACGGCACAACCAGCTCGGTGGCTGGCGTGTCTTTTCCTACGGCATACATGGCGAAGGCGAAAATCAACGCAATCACCGACTGCCAGAAGTATTTCCAACGGGCGATCAGCCCCTTGGTGTCTTTACGCACCACTTTGCGGTAGTCATCGACGAAGCCGACGATGCCGTAACCCACCAGCACGAACAACACGCCCCAAACGTAAGGGTTGGACGGGTAAGCCCACATCAGCACCGAAATGGTGATGGAGGTCAGGATCATGATGCCGCCCATGGTCGGCGTGCCGCGTTTGCTGAAATGCGACTCCGGGCCATCGTTACGCACAACCTGACCGAAGGACATCTCCTGCAGGCGTTTAATCACCCGCGGGCCCATCCATAAGGAGAGAAACAGCGCGGTGAGCAGGCTGACAATGGCCCTGAACGTCAGATAGGAGAAGACGTTGAAGCCGGAATAATATTTGACCAAATGCTCGGCCAGCCAAACTAACATGGTGCTTTCTCCTGTAACGCGCGTACTACCTGCTCCATTGCGGCACTACGTGAACCCTTGATTAACACGGTAATTACCGCATGTTCCGACAGTAACTCCGCCACGCGCGCGATCACTGCTGCCTTGTCCTGAAAATGTTCGCCGCTGCCGGAAGCCGCGCACAGCGCCTGGCTTAACGGACCGATACCTATCACTTTATCGATGCCGGCCAGCCGGGCCGCTTCACCCACCTGGCGGTGACACTCTTCGGCATCCGCCCCCAGCTCGGCCATATCGCCAACCACCATTACGCGGTAGCCCGGCATCTCTGCCAATACCTGCGCTGCGGCGGTCATCGAGCCGACGTTGGCGTTATAGCTGTCATCGAGCAGCAGCTTGTTTTCGGTAAGCGCAATCGGGAACAAACGCCCCGGCACCCCCTGCAACTGTTTCAACCCCTGGCGCACGGCTTCGAGCGACGCACCGACCGACATGGCCAGCGCCGCTGCGGCCAGCGCATTGGCCACGTTATGGCGGCCCGGTAACGGCAGCGCTATCGTCGCGGTGCCGAACGGGCTGTGCAACGTAAATTGCGTGCCTTTGGCGTTCACCAGCACGTCGCTGGCGAAGAAATCCACGCCTTCCGCCGCCTGCGGCGAGAAGCGCCAGACGGTTTTATCGTTCAGCATGCTCTGCCAATGCGGCCAGTCGTTATTGTCGGCGTTGATGATCGCCACGCCGTCAGCCGGCAAGCCGGTAAAAATTTCACCTTTCGCCTGGGCGACGCCGGCCAAAGAGCCAAAACCTTCCAGGTGAGCCGCCGCCAGGTTATTCACCAGGGCGGTCTGTGGCCGCGTTAATGCGGTGGTATAGGCAATCTCGCCAATATGGTTGGCACCCAGCTCAATCACGGCAAAATCATGCTGCGGTTGCAAACGCAGCAGCGTCAGCGGCACGCCGATATCGTTGTTGAAGTTACCGGCGGTATACAGCACTTCACCGCATTCACGCAAAATAGCGGCGGCCATTTCCTTCACCGAGGTCTTGCCCGATGAACCGGTTAACGCCACAACGCGGGCCGGCACTTGCTGGCGCACCCAGGCAGCCAGTTGCCCCAGCGCCAAACGCGTGTCTTTCACCACCAGTTGCGGTACGTCCACCAATAAGCGCTTACTCACCAGCAGCGCCCCAGCGCCTGCGGCTACAGCATCGGCAGCGAAGGCATGCGCATCAAAACGCTCGCCCTTCAGCGCCACAAACAGGCAACCTGCGGTTACCTGGCGGGTATCTGTCGTCACCTCAATGATTTGGCAATCGGCGCCGATCAACTCAGCGCTCAATACATCGGCCAGTGCCTGAAGGGAGACAGGAATCATGCTATTACCCCCAGCAGACGCGCAACGGTGGTGCGATCGGAGTAATCCAGACGGCGGTTCCCCACCAGTTGATAGTCCTCATGGCCTTTACCCGCCACCAGCACCACATCTTGTTCTTTGGCTTGCATAATCGCGCTGGTTACCGCTTCGGCACGGCCGTGGATCACCAGAGCACGCCCGGCATCCAGCAGACCGGTAAGGATATCGGCAATGATCGCCTGCGGTTCTTCGGTACGCGGGTTATCATCAGTCACCACTACGCGATCGGCGAACTGCTCGGCGATGCCACCCATCAGCGGGCGCTTGCCCTTGTCACGATCGCCGCCGCAACCGAACACGCACCACAGCTGCCCCTGGCAGTGCAGGCGCGCAGCTTCCAGCGCCTTCTCCAGCGCGTCCGGGGTGTGGGCGTAATCCACCACGACCGTCGGTTTGCCTGGCGCGTTGAAAACTTCCATGCGGCCGCATACCGGCTGCAGCTGATTGCCGGTTTCCACCAGTTTGTCCAGCGGATAGCCCAGTGACAGCAGTGTCGCCAGTGCCAGCAACAGGTTGCTGACGTTGAAAGCGCCCATCAGGCGGCTCTCAATTTCGCCGTCGCCCCAGCTTGAGCTGAAGCGGACAGTGGCGCCATTATCGTGATAACTGACCGCAGTGGTTTTCAGCCAGCGGCCATGACAACCCAGCTGCAGGTTATCCTGCATGGTGACCGCCACCGCATCCGGCAATTTGCTCAGCCAGCGCTGACCCACTTCGTCATCGGCGTTGATGATCGCCTGCCCCACTTCGTGGCCGGCAAACAACGACCATTTGGCCGCTTCGTAATTGGCCATATCACCGTGGTAATCCAGGTGATCGCGGCTCAGGTTGGTGAACACTGCGGCGGCAAACGGCAGCGCCGCCACGCGGTTTTGCACCAACCCGTGAGAAGAGACTTCCATCGCGGCGAAGGTTGCGCCCCGATCGACCAACTCGTTTAATACGTGTTGAACATCCACCGCAGAACCGGTGGTATTCTCAGTCGGGCACACCTGGCCCAGCAGACCGTTACCGACGGTGCCCATCACCGCGCCGGTTTCACCCAACAGTTGGCTCCACTGCGCCAGCAATTGCGTGGTGGTGGTTTTACCGTTGGTGCCGGTCACGCCAACCAGACGCAGGCGCTCTGCCGGTTGATGGTAAAAACGCCCGGCCAATGCGGAAAGGCGCTGGTTAAGCTGGCTCAGATAAATCACCGGCACACCGTGCATTTCCGTGATTGCGCCGTCTTCGGCCTGACCTTCAGCTTCGGCAATCACGGCTGCAACACCCTGCGCAATGGCCTGCGGAATATAGCGACGTCCATCTGTCTGATGGCCAACAACGGCGACAAACAGATCCCCGGCAGCCGCGATACGGCTGTCTAATGTCATTTCCCGCAGCGCGCGCCCGGGCGCCGTCGGCACCCATGGAGCGAGTAAATCGCGCAAATTACGATCTGCCACCTGAACCCTCTTTTTTATTAATCACTAATTCGCTTTTATCAGCGGTGGGCAACGCGTCCGGTTCGACGTTCATGGTGCGCAATACGCCGCCCATGATGGCGCCGAACACCGGTGCGGAAATTGCACCGCCATAGTACTTCCCACCCTGAGGATCGTTGATCACCACCACCAGAGCAAAACGGGGATTACTGGCCGGCGCGACGCCGGCGGTATAAGCGAGATATCGGTTGACGTATTTGCCATCCGGGCCGACCTTTTTGGCGGTACCGGTTTTAATAGCGATGCGGTAACCCTTGATGGCGGCTTTCACGCCGCCGCCGCCCGGCAAGGCCACGCTTTCCATCATGTGCACCACGGTGCGCACCAGAGGTTCAGGGAAAATGCGTTCGCCGGCAACCGGAGGGTCAACCTTGGTGATCGACAATGGGCGATACACGCCCAGGCTGCCGATCGTTGCGTAGACTCGCGCCAACTGTAACGGAGTTACCATTAGCCCGTAGCCGAAAGAGAAGGTGGCCCTCTCTATGTCAGACCACCGTTGTTTTTTTGGGTATATGCCACTGCTTTCTCCGACCAGCCCCAAATTGGTCGCTTTTCCCAGTCCAAAACGAGAGTAAGTATCTACTAACGCCGAGGACGGCATCGCTAACGCCAGCTTGGTAACGCCAACGTTACTCGACTTCTGCAAGATCCCGGTTACCGACAGCTCCGCATAACGCGCCACGTCTTTAATCTCGTGGCCCTGAATACGGAAAGGAATGGTGTTCAGCACGCTGTTTTCTTTCACCACACCGTTATGTAACGCTGTCATCACCACCATAGGTTTCACGGTGGAGCCAGGCTCAAAAATATCGGTAATAGCGCGGTTACGCATGGTGTCTTTCGGCGTACCGGCCATATTATTCGGGTTGTAAGACGGGCTGTTGGCCATCGCCAGCACTTCGCCGGTGTTCACGTCGATCAGCACCGCCGTGCCGGATTCAGCCTTGTTGAACGCCACCGCGTTGTTCAGTTCGCGATACACCAGCGCCTGCAGGCGCTCATCGACGCTCAATACCAGGTTATGCGCCGCCTGGCTGTCGACCGAGGAGATATCCTCGATCACCCGGCCATAGCGGTCTTTACGCACGGTTCGTTCACCCGGTTGCCCGGTCAACCAGCGGTCAAAGCTCTTCTCGACGCCTTCGATGCCCTGGCCGTCAATATTGGTCACGCCGATAATGTGCGAGGTGACCTGGCCGGCCGGGTAGTAACGGCGCGATTCCTGACGCAGGTAAATCCCCGGTAACTTCAGCTTGCGAATGTAATCGCCTACCGCCGGGTTCACCTGGCGAGCCAGGTAAACAAAGCGCCCTTTCGGGTTGGCGTTAACACGGGTAGAAAGCTGATCCAGAGGGATATTCAGCGCGTCGGACAACGCCTTCCAACGGCTATCCAGCGTAATGCCGCCACGCTCGTTCAGCTCTTTAGGATCCGCCCAAATGGCGTTGACCGGTACGCTCACCGCCAATGGTCGGCCGGCGCGATCGCTGATCATGCCGCGTGAGGTCGGTACCTCCTGCACACGCAGCGAACGCATGTCGCCTTCTTTCACCAGGCGGTCCGGATTGATGACCTGCAGATAGGCCACGCGCAGCATCAATCCCACCAGCGCCAGCAAAATACAGCCGCACAGCAACGCAAAACGCCAGCTTACAAAGCTGGCCTGATTTTCCGGGCGTTTCAACTTACCGGGGCGTGCTGCTTTCATGCGTTCCCTTTCTTCTCCGTGTCATGATTTCAGTTAAACTGTTCATTGTTTAACGATGATATTTTCCTGCGATGGATCAACATGTTGCATCTGCAGTTTTTCGGTGGCGATACGCTCGACCCGGCTGTGGTCGCCGAGGGCGTTCTCCTCCAAAATCAGGTTGCGCCATTCAATATCCAGAGCATCCCGCTCAAGCACCAACTGCTCGCGCTCAGCGGTCAGCAGGCGGGTACGGTGTGCGGTAGTCACCACAAAAATCGCAGAAATCAGTGAAGCGACCAGTAAAATCAATGGGATCTTGGCGTTACGCAGCAGATCGCCGCCAATCACCCCCACCAAACCGTGGCGTTCATTACCAATCACGCGGGCATCCTCTCGGCAATGCGCAGCACTGAACTGCGCGCGCGTGGGTTTTCCGCCACTTCATCTTGCGAAGGCATCATCTTGCCCAAGGCTTTCAGCGTGCGCCCGCCCATGCCGCGCAGTTGCTCTTCAGTCAGCGGCAGACCTGCCGGTACCTGAGCACCGCGGCTATGGTGGCGCATAAAGCGTTTAACGATACGATCTTCCAACGAGTGGAAACTGATGATCGACAGGCGACCCTGCGGGGCCAGCACTTCCAGCGCGCCGTCCAGCGCACGCTCAATCTCTTCCAGTTCACTGTTGATGTAGATACGAATGGCCTGGAAACTGCGCGTTGCCGGATGCTTGTGTTTTTCCCGGAACGGGCTGGCATTGGCGATCAGGTCAGCCAGCTCTTTGGTGCGCGTCATCGGTTCGACACGGTTTCTTTCCACGATGGCGCGGGCAATGCGCTTGGCGAAACGCTCCTCACCGAAGGTTTTCAGCACCCAGGCAATATCGTCCGCTTCCGCTTTCAACAACCATTCAGAGGCGGACTGGCCGCTTGATGGGTCCATACGCATATCCAGTGGGCCGTCACGCATGAAGGAGAAACCGCGCTCTGCGTCATCCAACTGCGGCGAAGAAACGCCCAAATCGAGTAAGACGCCATCAATCTGCCCCACCAATTCGCGTTCCCGCACGTAGTGTGACAAATCAGAAAATGGGCCGTGTACGATGGTAAAACGAGGATCTTCAATAGATTTGGCGGCTGCAATCGCCTGTGGATCACGGTCAATTGCCAGCAAACGTCCTTCCGGCCCCAGTTGGGACAGAATCAGACGAGAATGGCCACCGCGACCAAAAGTACCGTCGATATATATGCCGTTACTGCGAATATTGAGGCCATTGACCGCCTCATCCAACAGTACGGTGGTGTGTTTATAGTTTTCCAACATGCTTATAGCGACAAGTCCTGTAGCCGCTCAGACAACGGTTCCTGAGTCGACTGTTCTGCGTCAATATCATCCTTGACTTGTTGATACCAGGTCTGTTCATCCCACAGTTCAAACTTGTTGAACTGCCCGACCAGCATCACTTCTTTTGTAAGCCCGGCGTGTTGACGCAGCGTAGTAGCTAGCAACAACCGACCGGCGCTGTCCATCTGACACTCACTGGCATGCCCCAACAATAAGCGCTGAACGCGGCGCTCTGCGGGATTCATACTCGACAGACGGGATAATTTTTGTTCAATAATTTCCCATTCGGGCAATGGGTAAAGCAGCAGGCAGGACTGATGGAGGTCAATGGTACAGACCATTTGGCCTTGCGATTGCTCGTTCAGCAAATCCCGATAACGGGTGGGTACGGCAAGCCGCCCTTTGCTGTCGAGATTGACCATCGTTGCCCCACGGAACATTCCTGAGCTACCCCTTCATGACCGTTTTCACCACTTTACACCACAAATTCCCACATAAGGGAGTTTACGGAGGGTATGAAAACCTTGTCAAGCCAGAGCGGCGGCGCTTTGGCAATATTTCTCCCGTCATTTTGGGAGCTGACTCGCGAAAGGAACGCTATTTATTCGATGAGTTAAAATTAACATCATGATAAACGGGGATAATTTTCTGAGCGGAAAGAGGGTGATTAAAAACCTGACAAATTGGCGATTAATTAACTCATTACTTCCTTCTGCAATCGATGTCTCATTTTTTAGCTCGGCAATCACAACCCTGTAACCCGCCGTAACCCGCACCGGCCAAGGCTCGCCGTTAACTCCGGCCATTGGCGAAATACGGTATAAGCCATTGAGTTAATAACGCTCAACGGTTATTGCACTTCAGGTCGGGCGCTATTTTACTTCAATTAAAGCGTCAGTGATAAGCCAGATGAAAAAATAAATTACTCGGATATTACGAGTCGAGTTATTTTCGATTTAAATCAGCTTGGTAAGATTATTCTCAAAATACCTGTTTACAATTATGGTTTCATTTCCTTACATCATTTATTCCCACAATTTTTGCTGTGAAAATGCACTTTATAATGAAAAAATTCGTAACCATATGTTTTAAATCAAAAAAGTAAAAACCCTCCCGTTTTAATCCCTTCGCGCCAGATTCTACCGCTCTTCCTCAGGATAAAAATCAGCCAAGAGCAATAAATAAAAATATTCAGCTACCCAATAAAAACAAGATAGAGGAGTAAACTATAAAAAACGCAATAAACAAGAATCAACAACCACAATCATCAATTTTAACAGAATATTAACCAACACTTAAGGAGATTGCACCATGCTTTCGCCTGTCGCTTATTGGCGCAGCGCCGCCGCCGATACTTTTGCACTGGTGGTGTACTGTTTCATCGCCGGAATGGCGATAGAAATTTTGGTTTCCGGCATGAATTTTCAGCAATCGCTCTCCTCCCGCCTGGTGTCGATCCCGGTGAATATCCTGATCGCCTGGCCCTATGGACGCTACCGCGACCTGTTTATTCGCCTTGCGAAGCGCTCTCATCACGGGCAATGGTTTCTGCGTAACCTCGCCGACTTGCTGGCGTATGTCAGTTTTCAATCGCCGGTGTACGCCGCCATATTGTGGAGCGTAGGTGCAGACGGGCAGCAAATTATGACCGCGGTGGCCGGAAATGCCGTGGTCTCGATGGCGATGGGCGTGATATATGGCTACTTTCTTGAATACTGCAGAAAGCTGTTCCGGGTAACCGGCTATGTGTAAAGCGGGGAGACAGGCAGGAAACAGCGACGCCGCCCCGCCTGTATTATTTATTTCCGGCTCAGACTACCGCGACGGAACAGATTGCGGCGAATACGCGTCAGGCCCGGTTTAGGTTTACGCGGTTCATCCAGGCTGGCCAACACCAGTTCCAGTACCCGTTCAGCCACATCACGGTGGCGCTGCGCTACCGCCAGCACCGGGCACTCAAGAAAGTCCAGCAGCTCGTGATCGCCGAAAGTGGCGATCGCCAGATCGGTCGGCAAGCGACCCCGCTGTTTCAACGTCACATCCATCACCCCCTGCAACAGAGAGAACGAAGTGGTGAACAACGCCTGCGGCATCGGATGCGTTTTCAACCATTCTGCAAACAGTACGCCGGCAGCCTCGCGTTCATAGCTGTTGGCATACAGATAATCGACAGGCCGTTCGTCGCCCTCCCACGCCTGGCGGAATCCTTGCTCACGCAGGAAACTGACGGACAGCTCAGGCAATGCGCCCAGATACAGCACCGACTCCGCCGGAAAAGTGCGAAGCTCCTGCGCCAGCGCGAAGGAATCCTCTTGGTCGGCTCCCACCACGCTGATGAAATGCTCGCGATCCAGTGCCCGGTCCAGAGCGATGATCGGTAATGGATCTTTGGCCCAGCGCTGATAGAACGGGTGCTCCGGCGGCAAAGCGGTGGAAACGATAATGGCGTCGACCTGGCGTTGCAGCAGGTGTTCGATACAGCGCATTTCGTTATCCGGCTGATCTTCCGAACAGGCAATCAATAGCTGATAACCGCGCTGGCGCGCCTGGCGCTCCAGGTAGTTGGCGATACGGGTATAGCTGGTGTTTTCCAGATCCGGTATCACCAGGCCGATAGAGCGAGTTCGTCCGGCGCGCAATCCTGCCGCGACGGCATTCGGGTGATAGTTATGCTCCCTGACCACGGCCATCACTTTTTCGACGGTTTTATCGCTGACACGATACTGCTTCGCTTTGCCGTTGATGACATAACTGGCCGTGGTGCGCGAAACGCCAGCGAGACGCGCGATTTCATCCAGTTTCACGTTAACCCCTTAATGACGCTGAAAATAGAAGTGAAAGCTATGCTCGGATTAACCATCGCATCCCGTGCGGTTATTCAATCCAGCCTCTGCGATCTAACAGCAGAAAACACTGCCGAGCAACCGCTTTTGCCGAAAGGTGCCAGCAAACAGGCAAAAAACACTGAAAAACAAAAGGCGCAGCCATGCCGCGCCCTCAGATTATGCCAATATCACGTTTCAGCGCATGATTTTATCGCCGCGCGACACGCCGACGACGCCGGAACGCGCCACTTCGACAATTTCAGCCACTTCGCGCACTGCATTAAGAAACGCATCCAGCTTGTCGCTGGTGCCGGCCAGCTGAACGGTGTAAAGCGTCGCCGTGACATCGACAATCTGCCCACGGAAAATATCGGCGCAGCGTTTCACCTCTTCACGGCCATAACCGCTGGCCTGCAGCTTCACCAGCATGATCTCGCGCTCAACATGCGCGCCCTGCACCAGCTCGCTGACGCGCAGCACATCCACCAGCTTATGCAGCTGCTTTTCGATCTGCTCCAGCACTTTCTCATCGCCGACGGTTTGGATGGTCATACGCGACAACGTAGGATCGTCGGTCGGCGCTACCGTCAGGCTTTCAATGTTGTAACCACGCTGGGAGAACAACCCCACCACACGCGACAACGCGCCGGATTCGTTTTCCAGCAATACAGATAAAATACGTCGCATGATCAGGTCCTCTCCGTTTTGCTTAACCACATTTCGTCCATGCTTCCGCCGCGGATCTGCATGGGGTAAACATGTTCGGTCTCATCGACGGTGACATCGACAAACACCAGTCGTTCTTTCTCGGCCAACGCCTGCGCCAGTTTGCTTTCCAGTTCATCCGGCGTGCGAATGGCGATGCCTACGTGACCGTAAGCTTCCGCCAGTTTGACGAAATCAGGCAGGGAATCCATATAAGACTGCGAATGGCGACCTGAGTAGATCATGTCCTGCCACTGCTTCACCATGCCCAGATAGCGGTTGTTGAGATTCACCACTATCACCGGCAGGTTGTATTGCAACGCGGTGGAAAGCTCCTGAATGTTCATCTGGATACTGCCATCGCCGGTTACGCACACCACGGTCTCATCAGGCAACGCCAGCTTCACGCCCAGCGCAGCCGGCAGGCCGAAGCCCATGGTGCCCAGCCCACCGGAGTTGATCCAGCGGCGCGGCTTGTCGAACGGATAGTAGAGCGCGGCGAACATCTGGTGCTGGCCCACATCGGAGGTGACGTAAGCATCCCCCTTGGTCAAACGATGCAGGGTTTCGATCACTGCCTGTGGTTTGATGGTACCGCTGTTTTTGTCATAGCCCAGACAGTCGCGCGCGCGCCACTGCTCAATAGACTGCCACCAGTCGCGCAACGCATCGAAGTCCTGCGCCTTATCGTCCTGCGCCAACAGTTCCAGCATCTGGGTCAGCACCTGTTTGGCATCGCCCACGATCGGAATATCGGCATCGACCGTCTTGGAGATCGAGGTAGGATCAATATCGATATGCAGTACGGTGGCATCCGGGCAGTATTTTGCCAGGTTGTTGGTCGTGCGATCGTCAAAACGCACGCCGACGGCGAAAATCACGTCGGAATGGTGCATGGTTTTATTGGCTTCGTAAGTGCCGTGCATGCCGAGCATGCCGACGCTCTGGCGGTGCGTACCGGGGAAGGCCCCCAGCCCCATCAGGGTGCAGGTCACCGGCAGATTCAGCTTTTCCGCCAATTCCAGCAGTTCTGCATCGCAAGCCGAGTTGATCGCTCCGCCGCCAACGTACATAACCGGTTTTTTAGCCGCCAAAATGGTTTGCAGCGCGCGTTTTATCTGCCCGCGGTGGCCCTGCACCGTTGGGTTATAGGAGCGCATGCTCACTTCCTGCGGATAGGCGTAAGGCATTCTGACCGCCGGGCCAACGATATCTTTCGGCAGGTCGATCACGACCGGGCCAGGACGGCCGGTCGAGGCCAGATAAAAGGCTTTTTTCAGGATGCCGGGGATATCCTCAGTGCGCTTCACCAAGAAACTGTGCTTCACCACCGGGCGAGAAATCCCGACCATGTCGCACTCCTGGAAGGCGTCATAACCAATCAGCGAGCTTGGAACCTGGCCGGAGAGCACCACCATCGGGATGGAGTCCATATAGGCGGTCGCAATGCCGGTAATCGCATTGGTCGCGCCGGGGCCGGAAGTCACCAGCACCACGCCTACCTCACCGGTAGCGCGCGCATAGCCATCCGCCATATGCACCGCACCCTGCTCATGACGAACCAATATGTGATCGATTCCTCCGACCGTATGCAGGGCGTCGTAGATATCGAGTACCGCCCCGCCCGGATATCCGAATACGTGCTTAACGCCCTGATCGATCAACGATCGAACGACCATCTCGGCTCCTGACAACATCTCCATGGGTTTGCCTCCAGGCTTACTTATTCTTGTCTGGCGCCGGAACGTAGCGCCTGCTGTGGGGCAATGCCCCAAAATTTTTGTGTATTGATTCTAACTGGCTAACATAACGTCAGAGTATTGAGCAGGCAAACGACAAAAAGACTCAGAAATAGAGTGGTTATTGCCATGCGACTGAGGATCGGGGGTTTACAAAAACAATGCACTAGCCGCTGGCGGATCAGGCTAGGCATTGTTTCGGGCAGACAGGGAATTACAGAACTATATCAGGCAAGAATTATGCTGTTTTTTTAGCCGGGTATACTGCCCGGCAGCATCCTTATGCCTGATCCTGGTACATCGAGTCAATTTCATGCTGGTAGCGCTGTAGAATCACCTTCCGGCGCAGCTTCAGCGTGGGGGTGAGTTCACCCAACTCCATCGAAAAGGCCGCCGGTAGCAGAGTAAACTTTTTCACCTGCTCAAAGCGCGCCAGCTCTTTTTGCATGTCGCGCAGACGGCTCTCGAACATTTCTATAATGTGGCTATTACGCAGCAGCTCAAGCCGATCCTGGTATTTCAGGTTAATGGATTTCGCATACTCTTCCAGCGACTCAAAGCTGGGTACGATCAGGGCCGAAACGAATTTACGCGCATCGGCGATGATCGCCACCTGCTCGATAAAACGATCCTGAGCCAACGTGCCTTCAAGCATCTGCGGGGCGATATATTTGCCGCCGGAGGTTTTCATCAAATCCTTCAGTCGCTCGGTAATGAACAGGTTACCCGCCTCGTCAATCGCGCCGGCGTCACCGGTTTTCAGCCAGCCGTCCCCGGTAAAAGAAGCGGTGGTTTCCAGCGGCTTATTGAAATAGCCGCGCATCACGATGGGGCCGCGTACCTGAATCTCATTTTCCTCGCCAATACGCACCTCAACCCCCGGCAAGGGTTTGCCGATAGAGCCAAAGCGGAAATTACCCTCTTCCCAGCAGGAGACGGTGGCGCAGGTCTCGGTCATACCATAACCATATTTGATATTGACGCCCATCGCCTGGAAAAACAGGATGACATTGTCGTCAAGTTTGGCGCCCGCCGCCGGCAAGAAACGCACCTTCCCGCCGAGGATGCCGCGCAGCTTGCTCAGGACCAGCTTGTCGGCCCAGCGGTGGGAAAGGTTGAACAACTTGCCCAGCGGCTTACCGGCGCGCTCCTGCAGGAACTTGCGTTCACCACAGACGATCGCCCAATGGAACAATGCACGACGCAGCCAGGGCGCACGCGCTACCTTTTCATGCACCGCGCTAAAGATTTTTTCGTAGAAACGAGGTACCGCGCACATCAACGTCGGGCGTACCGCCGTCATGGCTTCACGCACCCAGTCAGTATTCGGCAGATACACGTTCTGCGCGCCCGAGTGCATGATGAAGAAGCTCCAGATGCGCTCAAATACATGCGATATCGGCAGGAAACTGAGGGAGACATCCTCTTCGTTCACCGTTAGCCGCTCGTCGTGCAGATAGAGCTGCGCGGCCAGATTACGGTAATCCAGCATCACCCCTTTTGGCTCGCCGGTGGTGCCGGAGGTGTAGATCAGAGTGAACAGATCCCGCAGATCGCAATCTGCAATACGCTCCTGCCGTTGAGATTCAAAGGCATCGACATCGACCCCGCGTTCAAAGGCGCTCAGATGCCGGGCAATATCGCACCCGCGCAGATCGGCTGCGTCATCGAACACGATGATATGATTCAACTGCGGGCACACACCGCGCAGCGCAATGGCTGCATCCAACTGTGCCTGCTCGCCGACGAACAGGATGCGAATATCCGCATCATTGATAATAAATGCTGCCTGGGCAGGCGTGTTGGTGGCATACAAGGGTACGCTCACCGCCCGAAGTTGCAGGATAGCCAAATCCGCCAGCGACCAAGCCATGCAGTTATTGGCAAAAATCGCGATGCGCTCCTGCACTTCGGACCCCAACGCCAGCAGCGCGCTGGCGATGCGGTTAATGTGGGCGTCGGCCTGTCCCCAGGTCAGTTGTGTCTCGCCATCAGGAGACCATTGGCGAAAAGCTGTGCGATCGGCACGATGGGAAATTTGGTGCTGTATACGATGAGTCAGATGGTATTGCAGCAGATTATTGATCATAGCGCTCTAAGCCTGAAATGAATCAAACAGTTAACCTCGAACAGAGCTTCTGGCCCCGAATCTCAGCTTACACGTGTTTACTTTTTTTCGCGCAGTCTACCTACTCTCAGGCAGCGGGAAAAGAGTTTT
Source organism: Serratia sp. 22264 (assembly GCF_052045345.1). NCBI lineage: Bacteria > Pseudomonadati > Pseudomonadota > Gammaproteobacteria > Enterobacterales > Yersiniaceae > Serratia > Serratia sp. 22264. Next base: position 393,596 of record NZ_JBQEOY010000002.1, on the reverse strand, counting down.
CAGCGTAGAAGTGTGAGCCAAAAGGCAGGCTAGCTTAACCACACCCTCAGGTTGGACAGAGCAGCGTTAAAAAGGTTTTATGTCGGGGACAAAATGCGGCCCCTGCGGGCCGTCCATTCAAATCAGTTTAAAACACCAATAAAAATTAAAAAATCAGAATATAAATTCATGATTATTATTTTTCATAAAATAACCATAACAGCTATAGAAAAGTTATTTTATCGCAAAAAACCCAGAAACATCTTAATAAAAACCAAGATAGTTCTTAGCTTTTTATCATGCAAAAAACCTGCTCATATAAATATTATCTTTCTTCAGGGAGAGTATTCCATGGATTTACTCTGGGTTGCCCGCCTCAGTCAGAACGGATTTCATCCATTGATGCCCTTTATCGCGTTCGGACGATTCGTGCCAGGAAAGATAACATGTCGCTTTATTGTCTTCCGCACACAAAGGCACCGCTTTTATCTTCAGTGACGTGGCCTGTTGCCGTACCAGCCATGCCGGTGCGATAGCCACCATTTCCGTCTGGGAGACCATATTTAACACGCTATATAAATCGGTGCACTGCTGAGTCACGGCACGCTGCATGGCTTCTTCGATATAATAAGGCTTGCTGAAAGATCCAAAGCTTTCCAGCGAGACCACGGCATGTTGCTCAAATAAAGCTTGCTCCGGTGTAAGACTCGCAGTCATTCTCGGGTGCGCCTGCGCGACAGCCAGCACCAGTTCATCGTCGAACAGCGCCAAACTGCGAAACTCCGTCGATTCAAAACGACTGTAGCCAATAACGAACTCAACATCCTGATAACGCAATTGATGCTCAATATTATTGTTAATGTATGACTTTACTTGCAAATTAAGCTGCGGAGCTATCTGTTTGACGTGGTTGATTATCTTGGCTCCCAACCGTAAGTCGAGCGGGCTGCAGAGGGATAGCGAGAAAGCCCGTATACTGGTAAAGGGTTCGAACTCTGAGCCGGGCAGTTCATTTTGCACCAATTGCAGTGCCTGACGTACCGGCCCGAATAACTGTCTGGCCCGCATCGTGGGCTGGATCCCCCGCCCGCTGCGCACAAACAGCTCATCATTGAACATCACCTTCAGGCGCGCAACCGCGTTGCTCACCGCCGGCTGCGACATCCCTAATGAAGTAGCGGCTCGCGTAATATTCTGCATTTGCATCACGGCGTCAAAAACAGTCAGCAAATTAAGATCGACGCTGCGCAAATGAATGTCCGCAGGCTCTTTAACCATGGCAATTTCTGAATCATATTCAGCCATATATCACTCCACTAAATCCTGTGTAGATAATCTTATCGCTGTGCAAGACAAACAATGTGAAACCGTATTGTTTTATTCCCACAAGACAAGATCGGTTATTCCTTCAATCAAACGACAGAAACCCTTGCTATACCGCCGTGGCGAAAACCGCATATAAGGTGCGTATCAGAGACTTCCACCGTTACGGGGGAAGAACGGCGACAACACAGTACTAATAAATAGGTAGATAAAATAATGAATACTGTTTAGCAACGAAGTTTCGATTATAAGCCAAGCGATAAAAACATATCACAAACGTCTAGAATATACGTTTAGCCGATGCAAAAATGCACTATCTTGTTATCTGTCATTTCTACCAATAAATAAACTATATATATTTAAATGAAACCATTTACAAAAAAAATGGTATGTACTTTGTCCTTCGGTTGTCAGACATCGTTATCGCTTCAACGCAAATTTTAACCCAATGAGATACAGAAGCAATTGCCGCCGCATACATTCGATTAATTTATGCTAAGCAATGCGCAAAACACCCCCCGTTTTTCCACTAACCCTGCGAATTTTTACCGAATTATCCTCTGCAAGCACTTTTACCCAATTTCCTGACAAGGGGTTCGCCCTCTATTCAATCAGATGTTGACATCGCCAGGCCAATAACGTATCAAATTAGGAACGACACAATTTTAAGAGAAGCTGAACCCTCATGATCCGTACTCACCGTCTACTAAGCCTACTACTTAACGCATCTTCTTTGCGCGGTATGCTGGTGGACGGAGTTCAGAGCTGATTCAGTCCCTCACTCATAACAAACCCGCGCTACTGCGCGGGTTTTTTTTTACCCGCTTAGCGTGAAATAAACACGATAAGGAACGCCCTGATGAGCCAACAAGTCATTATTTTCGATACCACGCTGCGTGATGGTGAACAAGCGCTGCAAGCCAGTCTGAGCGTAAAAGAGAAGATTCAGATAGCCATGGCGCTGGAGAGAATGGGCGTCGACGTAATGGAAGTCGGTTTCCCGGTCTCCTCTCCGGGTGATTTTGAATCGGTGCAGACCATCGCCCGTCAGATCAAAAACAGCCGCGTATGTGGCCTGGCCCGCTGCGTGGATAACGATATCGACGTCGCCGCCGAAGCGCTGCGCGTTGCCGAGGCCTTCCGTATTCACGTGTTCCTGGCTACATCCACTCTGCACATTGAATCCAAGTTGAAGCGCTCTTTCGATGAAGTGCTGGAAATGGCGGTACGCTCGGTGAAGCGCGCCCGCAATTACACCGACGACGTGGAGTTCTCTTGCGAAGACGCAGGCCGGACGCCAATCGATAATCTGTGCCGCGTAGTGGAAGCCGCCATCAACGCCGGCGCCACCACCATCAATATCCCGGACACCGTCGGCTACACCACGCCAAACCAGTTCGGCGGCATCATCACCACCCTGTATGACCGCGTACCGAACATTGATAAAGCCATTATTTCGGTCCACTGCCACGACGATCTGGGCATGGCGGTCGGCAACTCCATCGCCGCCGTGCAGGCGGGCGCTCGTCAGGTTGAAGGCACGCTGAACGGCATCGGTGAACGCGCCGGCAATACCTCGCTGGAAGAAGTGATCATGGCGATCAAAGTACGCCAGGACATCATGAACGTGCACACCAACATTAATCACCAGGAAATCTTCCGCACCAGCCAGTTGGTCAGCCAGCTGTGCAACATGCCGATTCCGGCCAACAAAGCGATCGTGGGTTCCAATGCCTTCGCCCACTCCTCCGGCATTCATCAGGACGGCGTGCTGAAGAACCGTGAAAACTACGAAATCATGTCGCCGCAGACCATAGGTCTGAAAGACGTGCAGTTGAACCTGACCTCCCGTTCCGGCCGCGCCGCGGTAAAACACCGCATGGAAGAGATGGGCTATAAGGAACAGGACTACAACCTGGACACCCTGTACACGGCGTTCCTGAAACTGGCCGACAAGAAAGGCCAGGTATTCGATTACGATCTGGAGGCTTTAGCCTTCATTAACAAGCAGCAGGAAGAGCCGGAGCATTACAGCCTGGGCTATTTCAGCGTGCAGTCCGGCACCAACATCATGGCCACCGCCTCGGTGAAACTGATCTGCGGCGATGAAGAAAAAGCCGAAGCGGCAACCGGCAACGGCCCGGTCGACGCGGTTTATCAGGCCATCAATCGCATTACCGACTACCCGACCGAATTAGTGAAGTATCAACTGACCGCCAAAGGCCAGGGCCGCGACGCTCTGGGCCAGGTTGATATCGTGGTGTCCTACAACGGCCGCCGCTTCCACGGCGTGGGTCTGGCGACCGACATCGTGGAATCCTCCGCCAAGGCGATGGTTCACGTATTGAATAATATTTGGCGCTCCCAGCAGGTAGAAAAAGAAAAACAGCGTCTGCAGCAAAGCAAACATCAAAATAATCAGGAAACGGTGTGAACATGACGAAGACTTACCATATTGCCGTCTTGCCCGGAGACGGAATCGGCCCGGAAGTAATGGCTCAGGCGCACAAAGTGTTGGACGCCGTGCGTCAGCGCTTTGATATCCGCATCACCACCAGCGAATACGACGTCGGTGGCATTGCCATCGATCGCCACGGCAGCCCGTTGCCGCAGGCCACCCTCAGCGGGTGCGAGCAGGCCGATGCGATCCTGTTCGGCTCGGTGGGCGGCCCGAAATGGGAACACCTGCCGCCGGCAGAACAGCCTGAGCGCGGTGCATTGCTGCCGTTACGCAAGCACTTCAAACTGTTCAGCAACCTGCGTCCGGCCCGCCTGTACCAAGGGTTGGAAGAATTCTGTCCGCTGCGCGCCGACATCGCCGCCCGCGGTTTTGACATCCTGTGCGTGCGTGAGTTGACCGGCGGTATCTACTTCGGCCAACCGAAAGGCCGTGAAGGCCAGGGCATGCAGGAACGCGCTTTCGATACCGAGGTGTATCACCGCTTCGAGATCGAACGCATTGCGCGCATCGCCTTTGAGTCCGCACGCAAACGCCGTAACAAAGTGACCTCTATCGATAAGGCCAACGTGCTGCAAAGCTCCATTCTGTGGCGTGAAGTGGTGAACCAGGTTGCCAAAGACTATCCGGACGTGTCGCTGTCGCATATGTATATCGACAACGCCACCATGCAGTTGATTAAAGACCCGTCTCAGTTCGACGTGTTGCTGTGCTCCAACCTGTTCGGCGATATTTTGTCCGACGAATGCGCGATGATCACCGGTTCGATGGGCATGCTGCCTTCCGCCAGCCTGAACGAACAGGGCTTTGGTCTGTATGAGCCTGCGGGCGGTTCTGCGCCGGATATCGCGGGTAAAGGCATCGCCAACCCGATCGCCCAGATCCTGTCCGCCACCCTGTTGCTGCGTTACAGCCTGGGGGCCTCTGAGGTGGCCGACGCCATTGAGCGCGCCATCAACCAGGCGCTGGAACAAGGTTACCGCACCGCCGATCTGGCCGGTGAGGGTAAAGCCATCAGCACCGATGAAATGGGTGACATCATCGCCCGCTTTGTAGCTCAGGGGGCATAACATGTCGAAAACGTTATATCAGAAATTATACGATGCCCACGTGGTGTACGAAGCGCCGAACGAAACGCCGCTGTTGTATATCGATCGCCATCTGGTGCACGAAGTCACTTCTCCGCAGGCGTTCGACGGCCTGCGCGCCATGGGCCGCAAAGTACGCCAGCCGGGCAAGACCTTTGCCACCATGGACCACAACGTGTCCACCCAGACCAAAGACATCAACGCCAGCGGCGAGATGGCCCGCATTCAGATGCAGGAACTGATCAAGAACTGCGCTGAGTTCGGCGTTTCGCTGTATGACCTGAACCACCCGTTCCAGGGCATCGTGCACGTTATCGGCCCAGAGCAGGGCATGACGCTGCCGGGCATGACCATCGTCTGTGGCGACTCCCATACCGCCACCCACGGCGCCTTCGGTTCGTTGGCGTTTGGGATCGGCACCTCGGAAGTGGAGCACGTGCTGGCGACCCAGACCCTGAAGCAGGGCCGCGCCAAGACCATGAAAATCGAAGTGACCGGCGTCGCTGCGGAAGGCATCACCGCCAAGGACATCGTACTGGCGGTAATCGGTAAAACCGGCAGTGCCGGCGGCACCGGCCACGTGGTGGAGTTCTGCGGCAAGGCGATTGAAGCGCTGAGCATGGAAGGCCGCATGACGCTGTGCAACATGGCGATCGAAATGGGCGCCAAAGCGGGCCTGGTCGCGCCGGACGACACCACCTTTGATTATCTGAAAGGCCGCCAGTTTGCGCCTACCGGCGAGAACTGGGAACAAGGCGTCGCTTACTGGCGCACGCTGAAATCCGACGACGATGCAAAATTCGACACCGTAGTAACCCTGCGCGCCGAAGACATCGCGCCACAGGTGACCTGGGGCACCAACCCTGGGCAAGTGATCGCCGTCAATCAGGCGATCCCGGCACCGGAATCCTTTAGCGATCCGGTCGAGCGCGCCTCAGCCGAGAAGGCGTTGGCCTATATGGATCTGAAGCCGGGCATTAAGCTGACTGAAGTGCCGATCGACAAAGTGTTTATCGGCTCCTGTACCAACTCGCGCATCGAAGATCTGCGCGCGGCGGCGGCGATTGCCAAAGGGCGCAAAGTCGCCAACGGCGTTCAGGCCATCGTGGTGCCGGGTTCCGGCCCGGTAAAAGCGCAGGCGGAAGCCGAAGGTCTGGACAAGATCTTTATTGAAGCCGGTTTTGAATGGCGTTTGCCGGGTTGCTCCATGTGCCTGGCGATGAACAACGACCGCCTGAATCCGGGCGAACGCTGCGCATCCACCAGCAACCGTAACTTCGAAGGGCGTCAGGGCCGCGGTGGGCGCACCCACCTGGTCAGCCCGGCAATGGCCGCTGCCGCTGCCGTTGCCGGCCATTTCGCCGATATCCGTGATATTCACTAAGGGGCACTACCGTGGCTAAATTTACTCAACATACCGGTTTAGTGGTGCCTTTGGATGCGGCCAACGTCGACACCGACGCCATTATTCCAAAACAGTTTTTGCAGAAAGTCACCCGCACGGGTTTCGGCCAGCACCTGTTCAACGACTGGCGCTTTTTGGACGACGCCGGCCAGCAACCGAACCCGGAGTTTGTGCTGAACAAGCCGCGCTACAAAGGGGCCAGCATCCTGTTGGCGCGTGAGAACTTCGGCTGCGGCTCCTCACGCGAGCATGCGCCCTGGGCGCTGACCGACTACGGCTTCAAAGTGGTGATAGCGCCAAGCTTCGCCGATATCTTCTACGGCAACTCATTCAACAACCAACTGCTGCCGGTGACACTGAGCGAACAGGACGTGGATACGCTGTTCAAGCTGGTGGCTGAAAACGAAGGTACCGAGTTTGTGGTGGATCTGGAAAATCAGACGGTGAATGCCGGTGGAAAAAGCTATCCGTTCGAGATCGACAGCTTCCGCCGCCACTGCATGATCCACGGGTTGGACAGCATCGGCCTCACGCTGCAGCATGAAGCGGACATCTCCCGCTACGAGGCACAGCAGCCGGCGTTTCTGAACTGATCACCTTCCAATACCCTAAATAATTGGAGCTGCGGCAAGGCGGCAAGTGAGTAAATCCCCTGGAGCTTGGCTAACCAAGTAACAGGGGTGCGCTTACTCAGTCAACACAGCGGCAGCTCCAAGTATGATGGGGTTACCAGTAACCCAGCCACTTCCACCACGCTCCGCCGATCAGGATCCAGATCAGCAGGTTAACCACGCTCACCACAAAGCCGGTTTTCCACCATTCTCCCAGCGTCACGTAACCGGAACCGAAGACAATAGGCGCGGTGCCGGTACCGTAATGGGTCAGCGACATCATCAGTGAAGAGGCGAACGCCAGAATCAACCCCAGCAGCGCCGGCGGTGCGCCCAATGTCATACCGGCGGCCAGGAAGGCGGCAAACATGGCGGTAACGTGAGCGGTGGCGCTGGCGAAGAAATAATGCGAATAGAGATAGATGGCGGTTAGCAAGATGGCACCGCCCACCCAGCTCATGCCCATGTGGTCGATGCCGCTGCCGACGGAGTGCGACAGCCAGTCAATCAGCCCCAGCTTGCCGAGGAAACTGGCCATCATTACCAGTGCGGAGAACCACACCACCGTATCCCAGGCCCCCTTGTGCTTCAGCACGTCCTCCCAGCTCAGCACGCCGGTCGCCAACAGCACCGCCAGGCCGATCAGCGCCGCCGTGGTCGGGTTTACCAGCCAGGCTGGGCCAAAGATCATCGCCGGAATGCCGGCCCACAGCACCAGCAGCAGGGCAAACACCCCTAAAGTGATTTTCTCCGGCAGCGTCACCGGGCCCAACTCTGTGAGTTTTTCCCGCGCAAAACGCGGTGCATCCGGGGTGCTTTTAATTTCCGGCGGGTACAACAGATAGAGCACCAGCGGTATCGCCGCCAGCGAACAGAGCCCCGGCACCAGTGCGGCAAGCGCCCACATTGACCATGACAGTTCCAGGCTGCCGCCGGTGCCTTTGGCGATCAGGCTGACGATCAGAGGGTTAGACGCGGTGGCGGTAATGAACATCGCCGAACTCACCGGGTTGATATTGTAATTCACCAGCGCCAGATAACGGCCAATCTTGCCGGAACTGTTCAGTTCCGGCCGGGATCCGAAGCTATCGGCGATCGACTTCATTATCGGATGAATAATCCCGCCGCCACGGGCGGTATTGCTCGGGGTCACCGGTGCCAAAGTGAGTTCCGCCAGCGTCAGCGCATAAGCAATGCCCAGCGTCTTTTTACCGAACAGGGAAATGAAATAGTAACCGATCCGCGAGCCCAACCCGGTTTTGTTGAGACTAAAGGAGATCATGATCGAGAAGCCAATCAGCCAAATCAGCTGATTGGAGAAGCCGCTGAGCGCATCCTCCAGCGCCGCACCCGGCTTGCCGGGATTAGTCACCCCGGTGATTGCCACCAGCGCGATGGCCACCACCGAAACGGCACCGATCGGCATCGCCTTGCCGATGATGGCTATGATGGTGCCGATAAACAGCGCCAGCAGATGCCAGGCGTTGGGCGCAACCCCTTCAGGAACCGGGATGACAAACCAAATAAGCAAAACGGCGGCAACGGCACACAGAGAGGGGACGGGTTTGAGCGGTGTTAGTTTGTCCATGGCATACCCAAATGGTCTAAACGGATCGGCATCTCAGCAGCAAGATGGGCAAGAGCGCCGCAATCGCGCTCCGGGTCCGTATAGCTTGGGGTTCTGGCGTAATGTTCTCAATGACATGCGTCAATGTTAATGACGTTAGCGTTTACGCTTCTCGTACCCGAACACTGATCCACAGCGCCACCACCGCCAAGGCCGTCGCCAGCCAGTAAACCGCATAGTGCCCCAGATTTTCCACCAGCGCGCCTTGCAGCACGCCGGCCAGGATCACCCCGGTGGAAATGCTGTTGGTAAACAAGGTCGTCGCCGCACCCGGCCGCCCGGGCATCAGATCCTGGAAATAGAGCATGCCGATACCGGCGATGATGCCGATGAATATGGCGTTGAACAGTTGCAAGACCATCAGCGCCAGCTTGAATTTAAACACCGCCAATCCGGCATAAAACAGGATGCCGGCCGCCACGGCAAACAGCATCATATTGCGCTTGCCGAAACGTTTGACGTAATAACCGGCCAGCAGCATCGCCGGGATCTCCAGCCCGGCTGCCGTGCCCATCAACAACCCCGCAAGGTTCTCCGGCAGGCCCAGATCGGCGGTGATGTACAGCGGAATATCGATGATGTACAGGGTGTTGCAAGTCCACATCAGCATAGAGGCGATGAACAACAACCGCACATCGCGGTTTCGCCAGGCGCTGGCGGACGCTATCGGGGCCGAAGGCCCACCGTCCAGCGCATCGCCCTGCTCCACCGGCGGGGCGCGCGGCACCGAAGGCAAGGTAAACCACACCAGCAAGGCACAGATCGCGAAGGTGGCGGCGGCGATCCCAAACATCCAGGTAAAGCCGTAGTTCAACGCCAGCGTGAACGCCAGAGGTGGACCTATCACCCACGCCAGCGACAGCTGCGCACGCATGACCGAGCTGAACATCACCACTTCGCGCGCCGAGCTGTCGGCATACTCCCGCGCCAGCGCGAAAATCTGCGGCATGGCGGTATTGGCAATCGCCGACATCAGCACCCCGGCGGTGATCAGCGTCAGGTAATCGCGGTTGAAGGCAAACAACAGGCTGTTGCCTACCGCCATCAGGCAACACACCAGGATCAACGTGCGCCGGTCACCGCGCGTATCCGAACGCTTGGCCAGCAGAAAACTGACGGCGATGCCGGCAATGGCGTTAACGGTGTAGAACAACCCCACCCACAGCGGCCGTACCTTGACTTCGGTGGTCAGGAACAGGCTCAGCGTCGGTGCCATCAGCGCCCCGGCGATCCCGGAAAGAAAAGCAACCAGCAGGAATGCGGCAAAGATGGGATTAAAGCGGCGCGGCAACCAGTACAGTCGTTTCATATCTTCGTCCCTGCCCCTAAAGCGGAAGACAAAACCTTAGGCTACGGTGAAAAAATTGCAAGAACATCACCGCGACCAATAATAAAAAAACCAGTGGGTATGACCCCACTGGCTGGTGAACAACACCATTACTCAGAAACATTTTTGCTACCGCAACCTCAGAGGTGCTCGCGATATTGCTTGTCCGTCATATCCTTGATATCCCACTGGGTCAGGTGAGCCAGCATCTCCAACCGGGTTTGTTCAGGCACCAGACCCAGCCAGTCGGCGTGCTGGCGGCGCACCGCGCTGAAGTAGCGCTGATAGAACTGTTTTGACAACAAAGCTTTCATCATTCGCCCTCCCCCTTTCATTGAGGAAAATTATCGGCGTAATATGGGGAAAGATAAATTGATGAGTTGATGCCGGAGCGTTCCTCTTTTATGTCTACCTCACGTTTGCAACAACAGTTCATTCGCCTGTGGCAGCGCTGCCACGGCGAGACCACCGACACCACGCTGCAAGAGTTGGCCGAAGTGCTCACTTGCTCGCGCCGTCACGTGCGTTCATTACTCGGCGCCATGCAACAGCAAGGGTGGCTGACCTGGCAGGCGGAATCGGGGCGCGGCAAGCGCTCGCGGCTGACCTTCCACTATACCGGCCTGGCCCTGCAGCAGCAGCGAGCGGAGGAACTGCTGGAGCAAGACCGCATCGATCAACTGGTGCAACTGGTCGGCGATAAAAACGTGGTACGGCAAATGCTGCTGTCCCAGCTTGGTCGCAGTTTCCGGCAAGGTAAACATATCCTGCGTGTGCTCTACTATCGCCAACTGTACAACCTGCTGCCCGGCTCGGCGTTGCGCCGTTCGGAAATTCACCTGGCCCGGCAGATTTTCAGCGGCCTGACGCGGATAAACGAGGAAAATGGGGAACTGGAGTCGGACCTGTCGCATCACTGGCAGCCGCTGACGCCTTTGCACTGGCGTTTTTATCTGCGCCCGGCGATACATTTTCATCACGGCCGCGAGCTGGAAATGGACGATGTGATTAGCTCCCTCACTCGTCTGATCCCTCAACCGCTGTTTTCGCATATCGAGAGCGTGACCTCACCGACGCCTTTCGTGATTGACGTACACCTGCACAGCCCCGATTACTGGCTGCCCTGGCTGCTGGGCAGCGTGCCTGCCATGATCCTGCCGCGCGAGTGGCAAAGCATGCCGGAGTTCTCGCGCCATCCGGTGGGCACCGGGCCGTACAGCGTGGTGCGCAACCACCGCAGCCAGATGAAAATTCACGCCTTCGATGACTATTTCGGCTATCGGGCACTGATTGATGAGGTGAATATCTGGGTGTTGCCGGAGCTCACCGAAGAGTTGGTGCATTCCGGCGTGCAGTTGCAGGCGGATGACACCGGCAACAACGAGCTGGAAAGCCGGCTGGAGGAAGGCTGCTATTTCCTGCTGTTCGATCAGCGCTCTCCTTTGGCGGCCGATCCGGCCATTCGCAGTTGGCTGTGCGAGCTGATTAATCCCATCTCGCTGCTGGGCAACGCCGGACCGGTTTATCAACGCTATTGGTCACCGGCCTATGGCATCCTGCCGCGCTGGCATCACAATCGCGCGCTGGCGCAACAACCCAAGCCGGCCGGGCTGACCGAGTTGACGCTGACCTACTACAGTGAACACTCGGAATTCCACGCCATTCAACAGGCAATTGAACCGCTGCTGGCATTGCACGGGGTGCGACTTAACGTGCAGACGGTGAGCTACGACGCCTGGCATAAAGGGGAAGCCACCAGCGATCTGTGGCTGGGTAGCGCCAACTTCTACCTGCCGCTGGAGTTCTCGCTGTTCGCCACCCTGTATGAGTTGCCATTGATGCAGCACTGCATGAATGAGGATCTCGCCGCAGATGCGGCGCTGTGGCGCGCCAATGCCCTGCCGCTGGCGGATTTTTGCCAACGGTTGGTCAAGGGTCACCAGTTACACCCGCTGTTTCATCATTGGCTGCAACTGCACGGCCAGCGCAGCATGCGCGGTGTGCGAATGAACACCCTTGGCTGGTTTGATTTTAAATCCGCCTGGTTTGCGCCGCCGGAAGCATAAGCGCCTTTCGCCGGCGCCCGTTAATCTCTACAATAGCGCCGTCTCAACGGGGTGCGAAACGGCGGCGGCGCGATGAAAACGCGGCGTGCAGGTTTTGCTGAGAACAAACCCGTCGAACCTGATCCGGTCAATACCGGCGGAGGGATTTGAGCATAGCGACCCGGTTTAATCACCTCGCCCTCAGATACCTTTGCCCCCTTATCTTTCAGGAGTGCAAAGTGGTCAAAAAAAGCCTGCCCTTATTACTGTTGTTGTGTGCCGCTTCGGCGTTTGCCAAGCCCACGTTGACGGTCTACACCTATGATTCCTTCGCGGCCGACTGGGGCCCTGGCCCGGCGGTGAAAAAAGCGTTCGAAGCGGACTGCAACTGCGAGCTGAAATTCGTCGCGCTGGAAGACGGCGTTTCGCTGCTTAACCGCCTGCGCATGGAAGGGAAAAACAGCACCGCCGACGTGGTACTGGGGCTGGACAACAACCTGCTGCAGGCCGCGCAACAAACCGGTTTATTCGCGCCAAGCCGCGTTGACGGCGCCAAACTGAGCGTGCCGGGCGGCTGGCAGGATAAAACCTTCGTGCCTTATGACTATGGCTACTTTGCCTTCGTTTACAACAAAGACAAGTTGAAGAACCCTCCAAAAAGCCTGCAGGAACTGGTCAACGGCGATCAAAACTGGAAGGTGATCTACGAAGATCCGCGCACCAGCACCCCAGGCCTGGGCCTGCTGCTGTGGATGCAGAAAGTGTTTGGCGATAACGCGCCGGAAGCCTGGCAGAAACTGGCGAAGAAAACCGTCACCGTCACCAAAGGCTGGAGTGAAGCCTACGGCCTGTTCCTGAAAGGCGAAGGCGATCTGGTGCTCAGCTATACCACCTCCCCGGCTTATCATCTGATCGAAGAGAAGAAAGACAGCTACGCCGCGGCCAACTTCAGCGAAGGCCATTATCTGCAGGTGGAAGTGGCAGGCAAACTCAAGGCCAGCAAGCAGCCTGAACTGGCGGAGCGCTTCATGCAGTTTATGATGACCCCGGCGTTCCAGAACACCATCCCAACCGGTAACTGGATGTACCCGGTGATCAAGACTCAACTGCCGGCCGGCTTTGAGCAAATGACCGTCCCCCAGACCGCGCTGCAATACAGCGCCGAAGAGGTCGCCAAACAACGCGGTAGCTGGATCCGGGCATGGCAAACCGCCGTCAGCCGCTGATCCCTCACTGGCTCTGGCCGGGGCTGCTGGCCGCCGGCCTGATCCTGACCGTCGCCGCGCTGGCGATGGGCTCGCTATGGCGACACGCGCCGGAAAGCGATTGGCGCGGCCTGTGGCAGGACAGCTACCTGTGGCACGTAGTCCGCTTTACCTTCTGGCAGGCGTTGCTGTCCGCGCTGATCTCGGTGCTGCCCGCCATCGCGCTGGCACGTGCGCTATACCGCCGCCGCTTTCCCGGCCGGCTGTTGCTGCTGCGTCTGTGCGCCATGACGCTGGTGCTGCCGGTATTGGTGGCGGTATTCGGCCTGCTCAGCGTGTATGGCCGACAGGGCTGGCTGGCATTGCTGTGCGGCTGGCTCGGCATCAACTACAGTTTTTCCCCCTATGGTCTGCAGGGCATCCTGCTGGCGCATATGTTCTTCAATCTGCCGCTGGCCGCCCGCCTGCTGCTGCAGGCGCTGGAAAACATTCCGGTCGAACAGCGCCAACTGGCGGCTCAGCTCGGCATGAACGGCTGGCAACAGTTCCGCTTCGTCGAGTGGCCGGCATTGCGCCGCCAGATCCTGCCGAGCGGCGCGCTGATCTTCATGCTCTGTTTCGCCAGCTTCGCCACCGTGCTGTCGCTGGGCGGCGGGCCGCAGGCCACCACCATAGAATTGGCGATCTACCAGGTGCTCAGCTATGACTACGATCTCAGCCGCGCCGCCCTGCTGGCGCTGATCCAGTTGGCCTGCTGTCTGGGGCTGGTAGTGTTCAGCCAGCGGCTGAGCCAGGCGCTGCCGGTCGGCAGCACCCAGGCCCACATCTGGCGCAATCCCGAAGACAGCCTGTGGCGTCGCGCCGGCGATTTTCTGTTGATCGCCGCCGCCCTGCTGCTGCTGCTGCCCCCGCTGCTGGCGGTGATTGCCTATGGCGCCAATCAGACGATGGTCAGCGTCCTGCAACAGCAGGTGCTGTGGCAAGCGCTGTTCACGTCACTGCGTATCGCCCTCGGTGCCGGCGCGTTGTGCGTGGTGTTGACCATGATGCTGCTGTGGAGCAGCCGAGAACTGAAGCTGCAACAGCGGCTGCGCTGGGGCCAAACGCTTGAACTGAGCGGCATGGTGATTCTGGCGATGCCGGGGATCGTGCTGGCCACCGGTTTCTTCCTGCTGTTGAGCGATACTGTCGGGTTGCCGCAATCGCCCTATGCGTTGGTGATCCTCACCAATGCGCTGATGGCGGTACCCTACGCCCTGAAGGTGTTGGAAAACCCGATGCGAGACCTGGCCGAGCGTTACAACCCGCTGTGCCTGTCGCTGGGTATGCACGGCTGGCAGCGGCTGCGTTGGATCGAGCTGAAAGCGCTGCGCCGCCCGCTGGCGCAGGCGCTGGCTTTCGCCTGCGTGCTGTCGATCGGCGATTTCGGCGTGGTTGCCCTGTTTGGCAACGAGCAGTTCCGCACCCTGCCTTTTTACCTGTATCAGCAGATCGGCGCCTATCGCAGCAATGACGGCGCGGTCACCGCACTGTTGCTTCTGCTGCTGTGCTTCCTGCTGTTTACCCTGATCGAACGCTTACCGGGGCGCCATGCTGACGCTTGAAAAACTGACTTATCTGTATGAACACCTGCCGATGCGCTTTGATCTGCGCATCCGGCCGGGCGAACGTGTCGCGGTGCTCGGCCCCAGCGGTGCGGGCAAAAGCACCTTGCTCAGCCTGATCGCCGGTTTCCTGCCGGCCGCCAGCGGCAAGCTGCTGCTGAACGGCAGCGACCACACCGGCACGCCGCCGGCCAAAAGGCCGGTCTCGATGCTGTTTCAGGAAAACAACCTGTTCGCCCACCTGAGGGTGGCGCAGAACATCGGATTGGGCCTTGACCCCGGGCTGAGGCTGAACGCGGACCAGCAACAACAGTTGGCGCAGATTGCCCGCCAGGTGGGGCTGGAGGAGCATCTGCAGCGCCTGCCGTCGCAGCTTTCCGGCGGCCAACGCCAGCGCGCAGCCCTGGCTCGCTGCCTGATCCGCCAGCAACCCATCCTGCTGCTCGACGAGCCTTTCTCGGCGCTCGACCCCGCGCTGCGCAATGAGATGCTGCAACTGTTGCAAGAGGTTTGCGACCAACGCAACCTGACGCTGCTGATGGTGTCGCACAACCTGGATGACGCCGCACGCATCGCGCCGCGCACCCTGTTGGTGGTCGACGGGCGTATTTATTACGACGGCTCCACGCAGGCGCTGCTGGACGGCAGCGCGCCGGAAGCTCGGGTGCTGGGCATTTCGCACAAATCGTGATCTGCAGCGCGTTTTTTATGCTGGGCAAATAAACCTGTTGTGCGAATTTTTCGCCTGTGGTTTTATAAAAACCTGACTTCTATTACTGATGATAAGGTTCCCTGTGATCGCATCCTCGCTGACTTCGACCCTACTAGTTACCGCGCTACCAGCCGCGGTGATGGTCGTCGTGCGTGTGGTGGTGGTCGTCGGCAATGCGCCGTAGGGTCCGAATCAACGCATCGATTCCCAAACCCCGCCGGCGCAAACCGGGCGGGGTTTCTTGTTTTAGCTCCCTGCCCAGAAAAGCGAACCGGCCCTGAGAAAGGATAGGAACATGGCAATTTCGGGCACGCCACATCAAGGCCAACGCTTCACCGGCGCAGAACTGATCGTTCATTTGCTGGAGCGCCAGGGCATCACTACCGTAGCCGGCATTCCCGGCGGCGCGGCACTGCCGCTGTATGACGCGCTGAGCCAAAGCACTCGCATTCACCACGTGCTGGCACGCCACGAACAGGGCGCGGGCTTTATGGCGCAGGGCATGGCACGCGCCAACGGCAAGGCGGCGGTCTGCATCGCCTCCAGCGGGCCGGGGGCGACCAACCTGGTCACCGCCATCGCCGACGCCAAACTCGATTCCATCCCGCTGGTGTGCATCACCGGCCAGGTGCCCTCTTCCATGATTGGCACCGACGCCTTCCAGGAAGTGGATACCTACGGCATCTCGATTCCCATCACCAAGCACAACCACCTGGTGCGCGACATCCGCGAACTGCCGCAGGTGATCTGCGACGCATTCCGCATCGCCGAATCCGGCCGCCCCGGCCCGGTATGGATTGACGTGCCGAAAGACGTACAAACGGCGGTGATCAGTCTGGATGAACTGCCGCCCGTCGCGGTGCCTGACGCAGCGCCGGCCTTCGAAGCCGCAGCAGTGGCGCAAGCCGCCGCAATGATCAACCAGGCCAAGCGCCCGGTGCTGTATCTGGGTGGCGGCATTATCTGCGCCGACGCTTACCAACAAGCGATTGAGCTGGCCGAACGCGCCAACCTGCCGACCACCATGACGCTGATGGCGCTGGGCGCCATGCCGGTGCAGCACCCGTTGTCACTGGGCATGCTGGGGATGCATGCGGCCCGCAGCACCAACTTTATTCTGCAGGAAGCCGATCTGCTGATCGTATTGGGCGCACGCTTTGACGATCGGGCGATTGGCAAAACCGAACAGTTCTGCCCTAACGCCAGCATCATCCACGTGGATATCGACCGCGCCGAACTGGGCAAGGTAAAGCAGGCGAATATTGCCATTCATGCCGACGTCGGCCAGGTGCTGCAACAGCTGTTGCCGCAGATTGAAGCGCAGCCGCGCAGCGAGTGGCTGGACACCGTCAACGGCCTGAAACGCGAGTTCCCGTTCAGCATGCCAAACGCCGAAGATCCGCTGAGCCACTACGGGCTGGTGCTGGCCGCCGCACGCTGCGTGAATGAAAGCGCCATCATCACCACCGACGTGGGCCAGCATCAGATGTGGGTGGCGCAAGCCTATCCGCTCAGCCGGCCGCGCCAGTGGCTGACCTCCGGCGGTCTGGGCACCATGGGCTTCGGCCTGCCGGCGGCTATCGGCGCGGCGCTGGCCGAACCGCAGCGCAAAGTGCTGTGCTTCTCCGGCGACGGCAGCCTGATGATGAACATTCAGGAAATGGCTACCGCCGTCGAGCACGATTTGGACGTGAAGATTATCCTGATGAACAATCAGGCGCTGGGGCTGGTGCATCAGCAGCAAACCCTGTTCTATCAGCAGCGCATCTTTGCCGCCGCCTACCCGAAACGCACCGACTTTATCAAGATTGCCGCCGGGTTCGGGCTGGACACCTGCGATCTGAACGCCGCAGAAGATCCGCAGGCCGCGCTGGCCGAGGCGATCCAACGCCCTGGTCCGTGCCTGATCCACGCGCTGATCGATATCAATGAAAAAGTCTTCCCGATGGTGCCGCCGGGTGCCGCCAACATCGACATGATTGGAGAATAAGCCATGTCAGAACAACACAATAATCCACAGGTGATCCTTGAGCTGGCGGTCCGCAACCATCCCGGCGTGATGTCGCACGTGTGCGGTCTGTTTGCGCGCCGCGCCTTCAACGTGGAAGGCATCCTGTGCATGCCGCTGAAAGACGGCAAACAGAGCCGCATCTGGCTATTGGTGGCAGACGATCAACGGCTGGTGCAAATGATCAGCCAGGTAGAAAAACTCGAGGATGTGCTGCAGGTGAAACGCCACAGCGAAGACGTGCGGGTGTTTGAGCAGTTGGAAGCGTTCTTCCAGTAATGTGGACAAGCACCAAAGCCTTATCCCCGATGAACTTCACGCGACAGCATTGTTCGCTGCCGCGTGAAAAACGACGGGGATATCAACCGGCCAGTACTTTCCACAACAGGTGACGATACACCGGCATCAACGGCTGTTGGTATAGGGAGTAAAAGGCGCCGAAAGCAAGCACCCAACTCAGCACGCAGGCCATCCGCAACCGCACCGGCGACAGCCAGGCGCTCAGCCGATCGGCGCTGCGCTTGCCTTCACGCCACCAACGCCAGCTCAGCCAGGCGGCCAGCCAAATCAGCACCACCACCGCAAACAGCAACCATTTGAATAACGCGCTGTTGGCGCTGGCAGGAATGTCTATCGCCACGCCGGCCAAAATACCCGGGAAGAAATAGACCGGCGGCCAGGTGATGCAACCGATAATATTAGGCAGGGCGAATTTGTACGGCGGCAGATCGAGCATCCCGGCCACCATCGGCACCAGTGGACGCGTCGGGCCGACAAAACGGCCAATCAGAATGGTCGCCATACTGTGTTGATGCAGCGCGTGCTCGGTCTTGTCCAGCGTCGCCTTGTTCTTTTTTAGAAATGACCAGCGGTGCAGCGGCCCCTTGAAGGCACGGCCGATAAAGTACGAGATCCAGTCCCCCAGCAGGCAACCGAGGATCCCCGCGCCCCAGGCGTAATAGAAATCCACCTGGCCGCTGCCGATCAGCGCGCCGATGCTGGCCATCATTACCGTGCCGGGCAGTAACAACCCAACCAGCGCCAGCGATTCCAGAAACGCGACAAACATGACAACCATCAGAGTGAAAGCCAATGACTGGGTGATCAGATGCTGCAAATAGGCTTCCATAAACCTCTACTCGTTATCAAAAGCGCGTGGGCGTGGGATTGTCCGGTGCGGCCGGAAGTGAGTCAACCGATGAATTGTATGCGTTTTTGGCAAAACCGCCCGACAATGGACAATCACTGTATAAAAACCCATACTGTAACTTATGCCTATTGCCTTTCAGTTTAGCTTCTCAGGAACCGCGTGATGTCACTCCAACAGGGTTTTCTGCTCACCCGCCACTGGCGCGATACGCCCGCAGGTACCGAGGTGGAGTTCTGGCTGGCGACCGACCACGGGCCGCAGCAACTTCGCCTGCCACCGCAGACCTCCATAGCCTTTATCCCAGCCGAACAGCGCCAGCGCGCTGAGCTGTTGCTGCGTGAAGAGCGGCAACTGGAGCTGAAACCCCTGCCGCTGACCGATTTCCATCACCGCCCGGTGCTGGGGTTGTATTGCCGCCAGCACCGTCAATTGATCAAACTGGAAAAGCTGCTGAAAGACGGCGGCGTCAATGTCTACGAAGCCGATATCCGCCCGCCGGAGCGCTACCTGATGGAACGTTTTATCACCGCCCCGGTGTGGTTCAGCGGCCGCCCCAATGGCAGCGGCCCACTGCTCGACGGCCAGATGAAACCGGCTCCGGATTACCGCCCGACGCTGAAAATGGTCTCGCTGGACATTGAAACCACCGCCCACGGCGAGCTGTATTCAATAGCGCTGGAAGGGTGCGGTCAACGCCAGGTGTACATGCTGGGGCCGGCCAACGGCGGCAATGAACCGCTGGATTTCGAGCTGGAATACTGCACCAGCCGCCCACAAATGCTGGAACGGCTGAATCAGTGGCTGGAACGGCACGATCCGGACGCCATCATCGGCTGGAACCTGGTGCAGTTCGATTTGCGCGTGCTGCAAAAACACGCCGAGCGCTACCAAATCCCTCTGCGGCTGGGCCGTGGCGGCAACCTGCTGGAATGGCGCGAACACGGCTTCAAGCAGAATCACTTTTTCGCCTCTGCCGCCGGGCGGTTGATTATCGACGGCATAGAAGCGTTGAAATCCGCCACCTGGAACTTCCCTTCTTTCAGCCTGGAATACGTAGCGCAGGCGCTGTTGGGAGAAGGCAAATCCATCGATAACCCCTACCAGCGGATGGCGGAAATCGATCGGCGCTTCGCCGAAGACAAACCGGCGCTGGCGCGCTACAACCTGAAGGACTGCGAGTTGGTCACGCAGATTTTCGCCAAAACCGAGCTGTTGACCTTCTTGCTGGAGCGCGCGACCGTCACCGGGCTGGCGGCGGACCGCAGCGGCGGTTCGGTGGCCGCGTTCAGTAACCTGTATATGCCGCGCATGCACCGGCTGGGTTTTGTGGCGCCCAACCTCGGCGAGCAGCCGGAGGAACACAGCCCCGGCGGCTTTGTCATGGATTCCCAACCCGGCCTGTATGACTCGGTGCTGGTGCTGGATTACAAAAGCCTGTACCCGTCGATCATCCGCACCTTCCTGATCGATCCGGTCGGGCTGGTGGAGGGCATGCAGCACCCGGGCGATGCCGATTCGGTACCCGGTTTTCGCCACGCGCGTTTCTCGCGCGGCAAACACTGCCTGCCGGCGATCGTCGAACAGATCTGGCAAGGGCGCGAGGCGGCAAAACGCCAACAGAACAAGCCGTTATCCCAGGCCTTAAAAATCATCATGAACGCGCTGTACGGCGTGTTGGGATCGAGCGGCTGCCGCTTTTTCGATCCCCGCCTGGCGTCGTCGATCACCCTGCGCGGCCATGAGATCATGCGCCAGACGCGCGAACTGATCGAGGCACAGGGCTATCAGGTGATCTACGGCGACACCGATTCCACCTTCGTCTGGCTCAGGCAACCGCACGGCGAACAGCAGGCGGCGCAGATTGGCAGGGCGTTGGTGCAACAGGTTAACCAATGGTGGCAGCAACACCTTCAGCAGCAATTCGGGCTGGAGAATGCGCTGGAACTGGAGTTTGAAACCCATTATTCACGCTTCCTGATGCCCACCATCCGCGGCGCAGAGCAAGGCAGTAAAAAGCGTTATGCCGGGTTGATCGCCAAAGCCGACGGCAGCGAAGAAATGGTCTATAAAGGGCTGGAAACGGTGCGTACCGACTGGACGCCCCTGGCGCAACAGTTCCAGCAGTTGCTGTACCAGCGCATATTCAAACAGCAGCCGTATCAGGATTTTGTGCGTGAATACGTCAGCAAAACGCTTAACGGCGACTTTGACGATCGGCTGGTCTACCGCAAGCGCCTGCGCAGGAAACTCGACGAGTATCAGCGCAACGTGCCGCCGCACGTCCGCGCAGCACGTATCGCCGACGACTATAATCGTCAACAGGGTCGACCGCTGCAATACCAGAGCGGCGGTTGGATCAGCTACGTCATGACCGTGGCCGGGCCGGAACCCCTGGAGACCCAGCAATCGGCAATAGATTACCAGCATTATCTGGACCGCCAGTTGCAACCGGTGGCAGACGCTATACTCCCTTTTCTGCATGACGATTTTACCACGCTGGTCACCGGGCAGATGGGGCTATTCTGACATTGCGCCCGCCATGCGGGCTTTGGCGAAGGGTTAAGAAAAATCATCGGGTTTTGCAGGTGACGAACGCGCCGCCTTCCATTACCATAGCGCCCTTCCCAAATTCTGAACCACGCTGCGCCCATGCCGTCTCGCGACGCCCGCATGGCGTGAACAGCTATTGCCCGTCAAATTAAAATAAACCGGGATTAGCAAACGTTTGATACAGGTGCCGCGGCCCTTCCCGCCCGGTAACAAGACTTACTTAAAAAGAATCGAGCCAACAACATATGCCTTTTACACTTGGTCAACGCTGGATCAGCGATACGGAAAGCGAATTAGGTCTGGGAACCGTCGTGGCGCTGGATGTGCGCATGGTTACCCTGCTTTTCCCCGCCACCGGTGAAAACCGCCTCTATGCCAGAAGTGACTCGCCAATCACCCGCGTGATGTTCAATCCGGGCGACACCATCAGTAACCACGAAGGATGGGAGCTGCAGGTAGAAGAAGTCAAAGAGGATAACGGCCTGCTGACCTATATCGGTACCCGCCTGGACACCCAGGAAAGCGGAGTGGCGATGCGCGAAGTGCTGTTGGACAGCAAGCTGACCTTCAGCAAGCCGCAGGACCGTCTGTTTGCCGGCCAGATCGACCGTATGGATCGCTTCGCCCTGCGTTATCGCGCGCGTAAATACCAAAGCGAGCAGTATCGCCTGCCGTTCGCCGGCCTGCGCGGCATGCGTGCCAGCCTGATCCCCCACCAGTTGCACATCGCTTATGAAGTCGGACAGCGCCATGCGCCGCGCGTACTGCTGGCGGATGAAGTCGGTCTGGGGAAAACCATCGAAGCCGGGATGATCATCCATCAGCAACTGCTGGCGGGCCGCGCCGAGCGCGTACTGATCGTGGTGCCGGAAACGCTCCAGCACCAGTGGCTGGTCGAAATGATGCGCCGCTTCAACCTGTATTTCTCGCTGTTCGACGATAGCCGTTACTCGGAAGCCAAACTCGACAGCAGCAATCCGTTTGAAACCGAACAACTGGTGATCTGCTCGCTGGACTTCGTGCGCCGCAACAAGCAGCGCCTGGAAGAGCTGGCGGACGCCCAGTGGGATCTGCTGGTGGTCGATGAAGCCCACCACCTGGCCTGGAGCGAAGAAGCGCCAAGCCGCGAATACCAGGTCATCGAACAGTTGGCGGAACACATCCCCGGCGTACTGCTGCTGACCGCAACCCCGGAGCAGCTTGGCCAGCAAAGCCACTTCGCCCGTCTGCGCCTGCTGGATCCGAGCCGTTTCCACGATTACCAAGAATTCGTCAGCGAACAGCAAAAATACCGCCCGGTCGCCGATGCCGTTACCCTGCTGCTGAGCGGCGAACGCTTGGCCGATGACAAGCTGAACATGCTGGGCGAACTGATCGACGAGCAGGACATCGAACCGCTGCTGAAGGCCGCCAATAGCGACGCCGAGGGCGCCGAGCAGGCGCGCCAGGAGCTGGTCACCATGCTGATGGACCGCCACGGCACCAGCCGCGTGCTGTTCCGCAACACCCGCAACGGCGTCAAAGGCTTCCCGCACCGCAATCTGCACCAGATCAAGCTGCAACTGCCGACCCAGTACCAGACCGCAATCAAAGTGTCCGGCATCATGGGGGCGAAGAAAACGATTGAAGCGCGCGCGCGCGATATGCTGTACCCGGAGCAAATCTATCAGGAGTTCGAAGGCGAGAACGCCACCTGGTGGAACTTTGATCCGCGCGTGGAGTGGCTGCTGGACTACCTGGTAGCCAACCGCGATAAGAAAGTGCTGGTGATCTGCGCCAAGGCCGACACCGCGCTGCAACTGGAACAGGTGCTGCGTGAGCGCGAAGCGATCCGCGCTGCGGTGTTCCACGAAGGGCTGTCGATTATCGAACGTGACCGCGCCGCCGCCTACTTCGCCTCAGAAGAAGACGGCGCTCAGGTGTTGTTGTGCTCGGAGATCGGTTCCGAAGGCCGCAACTTCCAGTTCGCCAGCCACCTGGTGATGTTTGATCTGCCGTTCAACCCGGATCTGCTGGAGCAGCGTATCGGCCGTCTGGACCGTATCGGCCAGATGCATGAAATTGAAATCATGGTGCCGTACCTGGAAAACACCGCTCAGGCGGTGCTGGTACGTTGGTTCCATGAAGGTCTGGACGCCTTTGAGCACACCTGCCCGACCGGCCGCACCATTTATGACAGCGGCTACGAGCAGTTGATCGGCTTCCTGGCTGCGCCGACCGAGCATGAAGGGCTGGACGAATTCATTCACGCCTGCCGCCAACAGCACGATCACCTCAAAGCGCAACTGGAGCAGGGCCGCGATCGCCTGCTGGAAATGCACTCCAACGGCGGCGAGAAAGCTCAGGCACTGGCGGAGGCCATCGCCAATCAGGACAACGACGTCAATCTGGTGGGCTTTGCGCTTAACCTGTTCGACATCGTCGGCATCAACCAGGACGATCGCAGCGACAACCTGATTGTGCTGACGCCGTCCGATCACATGCTGGTACCGGACTTCCCTGGCCTGCCGCAAGACGGCTGCACCGTCACCTTCGATCGCGAACAGGCGCTGTCGCGTGAAGACGCGCAGTTCGTCAGTTGGGAACACCCGATCATCCGTAACGGCCTGGACCTGATCCTGTCCGGCGATACCGGCAGCTGTGCGGTGTCCCTGTTGAAAAACAAGGCGCTGCCGGTCGGCACCTTGCTGGTCGAACTGGTGTACGTGGTGGAGGCTCAGGCGCCGAAACACCTGCAACTGACCCGCTTCCTGCCACCGACGCCAATCCGCATGCTGATGGACCGCAAAGGCACCAACCTGGCGGCGCAGGTCGAATTCGAAAGCTTCAACCGTCAGTTGAACGCGGTCAACCGCCATACCTCCAGCAAATTGGTCAACGCCGTACAGCAGGACGTACACGCCATGCTGCAACAGGCGGAAAGCCTGGTTGAAGACCAGGCGCGCGCGCTGATTGAACAGGCGAAGCAGGAAGCGGACGACAAGCTGAGCACCGAACTGGCGCGTCTGGAAGCGCTGAAGGCGGTTAACCCGAACATCCGTGATGACGAAGTGGAAGCGCTGGAGTTCAACCGTAAACAGGTACTGGTCAACCTGAATGAAGCGGGATGGCGTCTGGACGCTATCCGTCTGGTGGTGGTCACTCACCAGTAACCTGCGGCACGGGGAACTCCGGTTCCCTGTGCGGTCACTTTCAGCGGAGCCAAGATGGAACCCTACAATCCCCCTCAGGACCCGATGCATATTCTGTATCAGGATGAGCACATTATCGTGGTCAACAAGGCCAGCGGCCTGCTGTCGGTGCCCGGCCGCGCGCCGGAAAACAAAGACAGCCTGATGACGCGCATTCAGGCGGACTTTCCGGCGGCCGAATCGGTACATCGCCTGGACATGGCGACCAGCGGAGTGATTGTGGTGGCGCTGAACAAGGCCGCAGAGCGTGAACTCAAGCGTCAGTTCCGCGAGCGCGAGCCGAAGAAATCCTATATCGCCCGCGTGTGGGGCCATCTGGAGCACGATGAAGGGCTGGTGGATTTACCGCTGATTTGCGACTGGCCGAACCGGCCGCTGCAGAAGGTGTGTTTCGAAACCGGCAAAGCGGCGCAAACCGAGTATCTGGTGATGTCGCGCGATGCCGATGGCAGTACACGGGTAAAACTGACGCCGATCACCGGCCGCTCTCACCAGTTGCGAGTGCATATGCTGGCGCTGGGCCACCCGATCCTCGGCGATGGGTTCTATGCGCATCCCGAAGCCAAGGCAATGGCGCCGCGTTTGCAACTGCATGCGCAGGAACTGCGCATCACCCACCCGGCATTCCTGACGCCGATGCATTTCCGCGCCGAACCGGATTTCTGAATCGCATTTAAAACGGGCCCAGCATGCTGAGCCCTTTTTCTTATTTGAAGCCTTTCTCGCGCTTGATCAGGTCATACGCCGCCTGAATCTCCTGCGCTTTCTGCTTGGCCATTTCCATCATTTCCGGCGGTAAACCTTTCGCTACCAGTTTATCCGGATGGTGTTCGCTCATCAGCTTGCGGTAGGCGCGCTTGATGGTGGTGGCATCGTCACTGCTGCTGACGCCCAGCACTTTGCAGGCATCCTCCAGCGTCGGTCCGCGTTGCGCTTGCTGATAGCCGCCCTGCTGCCCGCCGCCAAACTGGCGCCCGCCTTCCATCATGCTGAGGAACTGATCGAACTGCGCGCGTGAAATGCCCAGTTCTTCAGCGATCACATACAGTACCTGACGTTCGTTCGGATGCAGAGAGCCGTCGGCAAACGCCGCCTGGATTTGAATTTCCAGAAACATCCGAATCAGGTCAAAACGCCCGAAACAGATACTGCGGAACTGCTGCAGCGTCTCTCTCAGCGGGAACTGGCTCTGTTTGCCTTCGCGAAACGCCTGCTGCGCCGCCGTACGGGCTTCCCCGTGCAGTTGCAGACGATCCATAAACAGGCTGGCGATCTGAATATCCGCCTCGGTAACGCGCCCTTTTGATTTGGTCAGGTGACCCATCACCTGAAAAGTGGTGCGGAAAAACAGCGTTTGCCGCGTTTGCTGATCGGCGAAAAAGCCCCGGCTGCGCTTGTTGCTGCGCGCAGTGTCGATCATATGACCGACAATCAGCCCCAAAACTACACCCCAGAATCCCGCGCCAGACCAAATGGCAACGATGACCCCGAGCAGTTTTCCCCAATACTGCATATACTCCTCAATTATCATGCCGAAAGCCGCCGTCTCCCTTGTGTCTTAGATAAGGGTTAAGGCGATTTTTCCCAGGATTTGGATTATCATACCTGTCATTTATCTTTGCGCCTAACGACGACGCAAGTAAACGGCAGGATTTAACACTAGCGCAACGCAGATGAGTGATATAGTCTCTGACCGTTTGCCGGACATGACGCCTCTGATGACGGAACACCAAAACCGCGTATGAAAAAAAGTTTCCCAACACTGCTGGCCACAATGATTTGGACGGCACTCTACAGTCAGCACGCGCTGGCTGATCTGGCCGAGCAATGCATGCTTGGCGTTCCTGTTTATGACAAACCGCTGGTCAGCGGCGATCCGAACAGCCTGCCTGTCACTATCAATGCGGATGACTCTAAAGCAGACTATCCGAAAAGCGCCCTGTTCACCGGCAACGTGAATATTGAACAAGGCAACAGCACCCTGACCGCCAAGCAAGTGGAACTGAACCAGACGCAAACTCCGGGGCAGGCCGAACCGGTGCGCACCGTGACTGCGACCGGCGACGTGCACTACAGCGACAATCAGATCAAACTGAAAGGCCCGAAAGCCTGGTCAAATCTGAACAACAAAGATACCGACGTCTATGAAGGCGACTACCAAATGGTAGGCCGTCAGGGGCGTGGCGACGCCGATAAAATGAAGATGCGCGGCGCCAACCGTTACACCATTCTGGAAAACGGTACCTTTACCTCTTGTTTGCCTGGCGACAACAGCTGGAGCGTCGTCGGTTCTGAAGTGATCCACGACCGCGAAGAGCAGGTGGCCGAAGTCTGGAACGCCCGCTTCAAAATCGGTGGCGTACCGGTGTTTTACAGCCCGTACCTGCAATTGCCGGTCGGCGATAAACGCCGTTCCGGTTTCCTGATCCCGAATGCAAAATACGGCAGCAGCAATGGCTTTGAGTTCATGTTGCCGTATTACTGGAACATTGCGCCTAACTTCGACGCCACCATCACACCGCACTACATGTCCAAGCGTGGCCTGCAATGGCAGAACGAATTCCGCTATCTGGTGCAACCCGGCCTGGGCCTGATGGAGTTCGACTGGTTGCCGGACGACAAGGAATACAGCAAGGATAACCCTGACGACAGCACCCGTTGGTTGTTCTTCTGGAAACACAACGGCGTGATGGATCAGGTGTGGCGTTTCAACGTCGACTACACCAAAGTCAGCGACTCCAAATACTTTACCGATCTGGACTCGACATACGGCTCAACCACCGACGGTTACGCAACGCAGAAATTCAGCGTCGGCTATGCCATCGACAACTGGGATGCCACCTTAAGCTCCAAGCAGTTCCAGATCTATGACGACACCGACCGCAGCCAATCGGATTCGTACAAGGTTCAGCCGCAGCTGGACCTGAACTACTATAAAAACGATCTCGGTCCGTTCGATTTACGCATTTACGGCCAGGCGGCCAAGTTCACCAGCGTTAACCCCTACAGCCCGGATGCGACCCGTTTGCACCTGGAGCCGACGCTCAATCTGCCGTTGACCAACGGTTGGGCCAGCCTGAACACCGAAGCCAAACTGCTGGCCACCCATTATCAGCAGGATATTCCTGACGGCTTTGCCAACAACTACAAGAGCCGTACCGGCAACGACGCGCCAGACCTGCAAGACTCGGTCAACCGTGTGCTACCGCAGTTCAAGGTCGACGGCAAGCTGGTGTTCGAACGCCCGATGATCTGGACAGAAGGCGCTACCCAGACCCTCGAACCGCGCTTCCAGTACCTGTACGTGCCTTATCGCGACCAAAGCAACATCTACACCTACGACACCACGCTGCTGCAGACCGACTACTCCGGCCTGTTCCGCGACCGCGCATACAGCGGCCTGGATCGCATCGCCTCGCAGAACCGTGTATCCACCGGTTTAACCACGCGAATTTATGATGACGCGCTGGTTGAACGTTTTAACGCTTCCGTGGGTCAAATCTACTACTTCAGCCGTTCGCGTACCGGCGACCAGACGACGAACTACGACAACAACGATAATACCGGCAGCCTGGCTTGGGCTGGCGATACCTATTGGAAGATTGACGATCGTTGGGGACTCCGTGGCGGGCTGCAGTATGATACGCGCCTGAACAGCATCTCATTGGGCAACGGCGTGCTGGAGTACCGCCAGGACGCAGAACGCGTTCTGCAGTTGAACTACCGCTACGCAACGCCGGAATATATCCAGACGGCGCTGAACACCAGGCAGGTTCCAGCTTATCAGGACGGGATCTCTCAGGTGGGCGTAACCGGCAGTTGGCCGATTGTCGATCGCTGGTCAATCGTGGGCGCTTATTACTACGACACCCGCGCGCAACAGTCCGCCGATCAGTTGCTCGGTCTGAAGTACAACACCTGCTGCTGGGCGGTGACTCTGGGCTATGAACGCAAGATCACCGACTGGAACAACAGCAACCAAAGCAGCGTTTATGACAACAAAGTTTCATTCAATATCGAACTGCGTGGCCTGAGCAGCGATCACAGCCTGGGCTCCGCGGAAATGCTGCGTTCCGGCATTCTGCCTTACCAGCGTGCGTTTTGATACTTTGTAACACTTTGAAAACGACAACTTTCACCCGCATTTGCGGATTACAGAATGGGAAATGTATGAAGAACTGGAGAACGCTTATTCTCGGATTGGTGGTTTGCGCCAATACCGCGTTCGCAGCACCCCAAGAAGTGGATAAAGTCGCCGCCGTCGTGGATAACGGCGTAGTGCTTGAGAGCGACGTTAACAGTCTGTTGCAGTCGGTGAAGCTCAACGCGCAACAGGCCGGCCAGCAATTGCCGGATGACGCTACGCTGCGTCACCAGATCCTCGAACGTCTGATTATGGATAACATCCAGTTGCAGATGGCCAAGAAAATGGGGATCGCCGTTTCCGATGCCGATCTGGACAAAGCCATCGGCAATATCGCCGCACAGAACAAAATGAGCATCGACCAGATGCGCAGCCGCCTGGCGTACGAAGGGCTGAACTACAACACCTATCGTTCCCAGATCCGCAAGGAAATGCTGATTTCTGAAGTGCGCAACAACGAAGTGCGCCGTCGCGTCACGATCCTGCCTCAGGAAGTCGACGCACTGGCAAAACAGGTTGGCGCACAGAACGGCAGCGATACCGAGATGAACATCAGCCATATCCTGATCCCGTTGCCGGAAAACCCGTCGCAGCAGCAGGTTGACGAAGCGGAAGCCCTGGCCAAAAAGCTGATGGGTGAAATCAACGGCGGCGCCGATTTCGGCAAACTGGCGATCTCTTATTCTGCCGACTCACAGGCGCTGAAAGGCGGCAACATGGGCTGGGGCAAGCTGCAGGAAATACCTACCCTGTTTGCCGAAAGACTGGCTAGCGCCAAAAAAGGCGACGTGGTCGGCCCGATCCGCTCCGGTGTCGGTTTCCACATTCTGAAAGTGAATGATATCCGCGGTGCCAACCAGTCCGTGTCCGTCACCGAGGTTCATGCACGCCACATTCTGCTGAAACCTTCCGTGGTGCTGACCGACGATCAGGCTCGCGCCAAGCTTCAGGCAGTAGCCGAAGCCATCAAGAGCGGTAACGCCAAGTTTGCTGACGAAGCCAAACAGCTGTCTCAGGATCCGGGTTCTGCGTTGCAGGGCGGCGATCTGGGCTGGGCTTCTCCGGACATTTACGATCCGGCCTTCCGCGATGCGTTGATGAAGCTAAACAAAGGCGAAGTCAGCAAACCTGTGCACTCCTCCTTCGGTTGGCACCTGATTCAGTTGCTGGATACCCGCCAGGTGGACAAAACCGACGCCGCGCAGAAAGATCGCGCTTACCGCATGCTGTTCAACCGCAAGTTTGCTGAAGAAGCGCAGACCTGGATGCAGGAACAACGTGCACAGGCTTACGTGAAGATCCTCGACGGTAATGCACAACAATAATCGCATAGTCATCACCCCCGGCGAGCCTGCCGGGGTTGGGCCGGATTTAGTGGCAGCGCTGGCGCAACAGGATTGGCCTGTTGAACTGGTGGTGTGCGCGGATCCGGCCTTGTTGCTTGAGCGCGCCCGGCAGTTGAATCTGCCGTTGCAGCTTCGCGACTATCAGGCGGGCCAACCCGCCCAACCGCAGCGTGCAGGTACGTTAACGGTGCTGCCGGTAGCAACCGCCCAGCCGGTGGTCGCGGGCGAGCTGAACGTGGGCAACAGCGCCTATGTGGTGGACACCCTGGCACGCGCCTGCGATGGCTGCCTGAACGGCGAGTTCGCCGCGCTGATTACCGGCCCGGTGAACAAAGGCGTGATCAACGACGCCGGCGTGCCCTTTATCGGCCATACCGAATTCTTTGCCGATCGCAGCGGTTGCGAACGCGTAGTGATGATGCTGGCAACCGAAGAACTGCGCGTAGCGCTGGCGACCACTCACCTGCCATTATTGGCGGTGCCGGGTGCCATCACTCGTCAAAGCCTGTTCGAAGTCATCCGCATTCTCGACCAGGATCTGAAAACCAAATTTGGCATCGCCCAGCCGCAGATTTATGTCTGCGGGCTGAACCCGCACGCCGGGGAAGGCGGCCATATGGGGCGCGAAGAGATTGATACCATCATCCCGGCGCTCGATGCGCTGCGGACTGAAGGTATTCATCTTATCGGCCCGCTACCTGCGGACACCCTGTTCCAGCCCAAGTATCTGCAACATGCCGATGCGGTGCTGGCGATGTATCACGATCAGGGTCTGCCGGTGCTAAAATACCAAGGGTTCGGCCGGGCGGTAAATATTACCCTCGGTTTGCCTTTTATCCGTACCTCGGTCGACCACGGTACCGCTTTAGAACTTGCAGGCACCGGCACCGCCGATGCGGGCAGTTTCAAAACGGCCTTGAATCTCGCCATTAAAATGATAATTAATTGTAATGAATAATAAAGTCCACCAAGGGCACTTTGCCCGCAAACGCTTTGGACAGAACTTTTTAACCGATCAGTTTGTCATCGATAGCATTGTCTCCGCCATTCACCCGATGCCGGGTGAAGCGGTGGTTGAAATCGGCCCCGGCCTGGGTGCACTGACCGAGCCGGTAGGCGCACGCATGGACCGCATGACGGTGATTGAGCTGGACCGCGATCTGGCGGCCCGCCTGGCAAACCACCCGCAGCTGAAAGACAAACTGACCATTCACCAGCAAGATGCCATGACGGTGAATTTCGCCGAGATGGCCGAGCAGGCCGGCCAACCGCTCCGCGTGTTTGGCAACCTGCCGTACAACATTTCGACGCCGCTGATGTTCCACCTTTTCAGCTATACTCAGGCCATTCGCGACATGCACTTTATGTTGCAAAAAGAGGTGGTCAACCGCCTGGTTGCAGGCCCGAACAGCAAGGCCTACGGGCGTTTGACGGTGATGGCGCAGTATTACTGCAACGTGATTCCGGTGCTGGAAGTGCCGCCCACCTCGTTCACGCCGGCGCCGAAAGTGGATTCCGCCGTGGTACGTCTGGTGCCGCACCAGGTGAACCCAAACCCGGTGGGTGATGTGCGTATGCTTAGCCGCATTACCACTCAGGCATTCAACCAACGCCGGAAAACCGTTCGCAACAGCCTGGGCGATCTGTTCACCCCAGAGCAGTTGACGGAATTAGGTGTCGATCCGACGTTAAGAGCAGAGAATATTTCTGTGGCGCAATACTGTAAGCTGGCTAACTGGCTTTCAGCCAACCCCACGCCGCAGCAATAAGGAGTAGTGGTCATGATTGATTCGCCCCGTGTATGTATTCAGGTACAAAGTATCTACGTGGAATCACAGTCGATACCTGAAGAAGAACGTTACGTCTTCGCTTATACCATCACCATCCGCAACCTGGGGCGTTTCAACGTGCAACTGCTGGGGCGTTATTGGCTAATCACCAACGCCAATGGCCGCCAAACCGAAGTTCAGGGCGAAGGCGTGGTCGGCGAACAGCCGCTCATTCAGCCCGGCGGTGAATTCCAATACACCAGCGGTGCGGTTCTTGAAACGCCGTTGGGTACCATGGAAGGCCATTACGAGATGGTTGATCATCAGGGTCAGCCATTCCGCACTGCCATTCCCGTGTTCCGCTTAGCTATCCCAACGCTGATTCACTAACTATGTCGACATATCTTATCGGCGACGTTCATGGTTGTTTTGATGAACTTCAATCGCTATTGGCCCAGGTGGCTTTCGATCCTCAAAGCGACCGACTGTGGCTGACCGGCGATCTTGTCGCCCGCGGCCCCGGTTCGCTGGACGTGTTGCGCTACGTGCGTTCGCTTGGTCCTGCGGTACGCATGGTGTTGGGCAACCACGATCTGCATCTGCTGGCCGTCTATGCCGGTATTAGCCGCAACAAACCCAAAGACCGCATTACCCCGCTGCTGGAAGCTCCGGATGCCGATGAGCTGATCAACTGGCTGCGCCGTCAGCCGGTGCTGCAGGTGGATGAGGAACTCAAACTGGTGATGGCGCATGCCGGCATCACGCCGCAGTGGGATATTGAAACCGCCCAACTGTGCGCCCGCGAAGTCGAAGCGGTACTGAGCAGCGACAGCTATCCGTTGTTCCTGGATGCCATGTACGGCGATATGCCGAACAACTGGGCCCCGGAACTGAGTGGGTTGGCGCGCCTGCGTTTCAGCACCAATGCCCTGACGCGCATGCGCTACTGTTTCCCGAACGGCCAGCTCGACATGATCTGCAAAGATGCGCCGGGCACCGCCCCTGCGCCGCTGAAGCCCTGGTTTGAATTGCCGCGTTTAGTGGACCCTGAATACACCATTATCTTTGGCCATTGGGCATCGCTGGAAGGTAAGGGCACGCCAGAAGGCATTGTCGGCCTCGATACCGGCTGTTGCTGGGGAGGCGATCTGACCATGTTGCGCTGGGAAGACCAACAGTACTTCACTCAACCTTCGAACCGCCGCGATATACTCGACAACGCGAATACGCTAGCAGCGTCATAATAAAACCGGGGCGGTTCGACGCCGCCCCGGCCTTTTCCGTTTAAGCTTAAGCGCCAATCACCCCGCCATCCTCACGCGTAATCATCAAGACTGACGAACGCGGACGCGGGCTGTTGTTCGGGAAATGAGAGTCGCCTTCTTCACCCGGATGCTGCACGTTGACGAACATCGTCTTGTAATCCGGCGTGAAGGTGATGCCGGTCAGCTCGCACGATTTCGGCCCAACCATAAAGCGGCGGATTTCACCGCTCAGCGGGTCCCCCACCAGCATTTGGTTATTCCCCTGCCCGGCATAATCGCCCTTGTTGCTGTACTTGCCGTCGGTGAGGATCCACAGGCGCCCAGCCTTATCAAAACCCAGCCCATCCGGGCTGTTAAAGGTATTATCTGCGGTGATGTTCGGCGTACCGCGATTGACCCCTTCCGGATGCGCGATCGGGTTGCCGCACAGCGCATAAATATCCCAGGTAAAAGCGGCTGCGGTGGCGTCGCCGCCCTCATCCCAGCGGATAATCTGGCCGTAAACATTGTTCGGTCGCGGATTGGCGGCGTTCAGCGGCATGCCTTCTTCGCCGCGCTTGCTGTTATTGGTCAGCGTGCAATAAGCGCGCCCGTCATGCGGGTTCACGGCGATCCATTCAGGGCGATCCATTTTGGTTGCCCCCACCTGCGCCGCTGCCTTGCGCGCGAAGATCAACACTTCCGCCTCATCACGGAAGCCGTTTTCCGGCGTCAGGCCATTTTTGCCGAATTCCAGCGCAATCCAGCGCCCAGTCCCTTTCAGCGGCGTACCGCCGGCGTCACCGTCAAACTGCGCCACATACAGCGTGCCTTCATCCAGCAAGCTGCGGTTATTGGCCGGATTGGCGATGTCTACCAAGCCTTTAGAGACGTACTTGTAGATATGCTCGCCACGCTCGTCGTCACCCATATAGACCACCAGACGCCCATCTTTAGCGACGGTCACCGCGGCATTTTCATGCTTGAAGCGGCCCAGCGCAGTGTGTTTGATTGGCGTTGACGTAGGGTTCATCGGGTCGATTTCAACGATCCAGCCGTGGCGGTTGAATTCGTTCGGGTTCTTCGCCACGTCAAAGCGCTCATCATAGTCCGGCCAGTTGCGCTCAGGTTCGCTGACCTTCAGCGTATAGCGCTTCTGTTCTGCCGTAGTTTGATACTCGGCCTGATGGGTGCCGAAATAGGTATCGAAATTCTCTTCGCAGGTCAGGTAGGTGCCCCAGGGCGTTTTGCCGTTAGCGCAGTTGCCGAAAGTACCCAATACTTTGCGCCCGGTGGGATCGGCCGCGGTTTGCAGCAGCGGATGGCCGGCGGCCGGGCCGCTGAACTGCATTTCGGTGTTGGCGGTGATACGGCGGTTGTAGCGCGAAGGGCGCTCCACCTCCCAGCGTTGGCTATCGCCGGCGCGCTTCACCGCCACAATGGAAACGCCATGCGCCGCCTGGGATTTACGTACGTCCTCCAGGCTGGTGGCCTTGCTGCCGCCATGGGCGAACAGGTACTGCTCATTCACGTATTCGTTGTTGATGGCCATCACGCCGTGATTGTCATCAATCGGGAAGAAGCTCATGCCGTCATTGTTGTCGCCAAACTGCTTTTCCTGATCGGCGGCGCTGTTGTTGCCCTGGGCATCAAAAGCGGCGGCGCCCTCCACCAGCGGCTCCCCCCAGGAGATCAACACCTCGGCGCGATACCCCGGCGCAATCACCACTTCGTCGGCGGTGGAGGCTGCAATGCCTTTAAAGCCCAACAGCTTGTTCGGCGGCAAATCCTCGGCCAGCGCCTCGGCGGAAACCGTCCAGATGCCGCCGCCAAGGAATCCCGCCAGGCCAACAGCGCCTGCGCTGCCGAGCAGCAGTTTGCGACGGGTGGGATCGGTCAGGCGGTCGGCGTCTAGTTGCTCAATTTTGCTCGTCATGTGTCTGCTTCCTTTTTAAATGGCGCCGCGATCAAGATTCACCAGAGTTGCCGGGCGCTCGAAGTTGAGCTTCATACTAATCAGGAAGTGTGACGAAAATGTTACAACTGAGCGGCGCAAAAACGACAAAGGGCACAATCTCTTGTGCCCTTTGGAAGGAGGTGGCTAACGCACGAAAATCAACGGCGTTCTAAAATCTCAAAGCAGTAGCTGTGAGAGTTCAGCTCGTCAGCATCGTGGAATTCGCTGAACGAAGTTTCCCATTCGTCCGGCTCGTAGTCCGGGAAATGGGTGTCGCCACCGACTTCGGCGTCGATATGCGTCAGATACATACGGTCAGCACGCGCCAGGAACTGGGTATAGATATGCCCACCGCCCATGACCATGACTTCTTCCACATCACCGGCCGCAGCCAGCGCTTCGTCCAGAGACGTAGCCCAGGTTACCCCGGTTTCACTGCCGGGACGGCTGCTTAAAACGATGTTATGGCGGCCCGGCAGCGGGCGACCAATGGACTCGAACGTTTTACGGCCCATAATGACCGGTTTATTCAGCGTGTTACGTTTAAACCACGCTAAGTCCGCCGGCAAATGCCACGGCATGGCGTTTTCCATACCAATAACGCGATCCGCCGCCAAGGCAGCGATCAGGCTGATAATCATTGTTAAACCCTGTGTAGGCAGCAAAATTGCTCACACTATACGTAAAGGCCTATCCGTCGTCGATAGGCTAATCAAGCAAGATGAATATATAAGATAGCTCTTATCAGTATATCTAATAACCAGCGTTTACGGCTGCCGGGTTTCATACCCCTGGACGTTTTCGATACAGCCACAACCCCGGCAATGACAGCCCTATCGATAGCGCGCCGACGATGAAACTGGCCTTGAGAAAATTGGTGACCATGGTTTCCATCAAGGCTTCGCTATAGCCCAGATGCGAAATCTCCACCACCGTGATCATCGCGGTATAGGCGGAAATGCCGGGGAACATCGGGATCACCG
The DNA here is from genome assembly GCF_052045345.1 of Serratia sp. 22264. Lineage (NCBI taxonomy): Bacteria > Pseudomonadati > Pseudomonadota > Gammaproteobacteria > Enterobacterales > Yersiniaceae > Serratia > Serratia sp. 22264. Next base: position 357,870 of record NZ_JBQEOY010000002.1, on the reverse strand, counting down.
CCGCTACGGTAAAGACCTTCGGGTGCGCCAACAACCAGCGCGACCAATAGATGCCGATGATGCCGATCAAAATCGCCGCCAGCAGCGACGCCCACTCGATATTCATGCCGGCGTGTATCATCAACATGCGCGAACCCCGGCCCACTGCGCCGAGCAGGGCGCAATAGCGCAGCGCGCGCAGCGGCACGTTGAACACCATGGCAAAACCCAGCGCCGGCACCGCCGCCAGCAGCATTTCCAGCAATAAGGCCCACAACAGACTCATGACCACCCCCGCAAATCCCACAGCGACATCGCCATCACCACGCCGATACAGGTAGCCAACGTCAGCAGACTGGCCATAGCCCAGCGCGCCAATCCGGTATTCACATGGCCTTTAAACATGTCCGCCACCGCGTTGATCAGCGGGAATCCCGGCACCAGCAGCAGCACGCTGGCGGCCATCGCCACGCTGGAGGTGTCGCTGAACACGGGTAACCGCAGCAACAGGCCGGAAACCGAAGTAGCGACAAACGCCGTCAGACAAAAGTTGATCAGCGGATTCATATGGCGGGCAGTGAGCATCTGGCGTACCAGCATCGCCACGCCGCTGGCGATAAAGGTGACCATGAACGCATCACCGCCGCCGCCGTTGAGCATGCTGAAACAGCCACACGACAGCCCCACCATCACCACCACCAGCCAACGCGGGTAGCGCAGCGGGCGAATTTTCTCGAAACGCCGGGCAACATCGCGCGCATCCGCCAGCCGGTGCTCCGCCAGAATGACGATATGCTGTACCTCGGTCACCATCTGCATATTGATGCCCCGATCGATGTTCTTGCGCGTGGTGGTCAGGCATTCGCCATGGCTGATGGTCGTCAGCACCACCGCGTTGGCCGAGATGGAGCTTTCCACGCTGTCCATGCCCAGCGCTATGCCCAGCCGGGTCGATAACTGTTCCACCACCATGCTTTCAGCGCCATGCTGCAACAGCAGCAAGGCGCATTGAATGCACAGGCGGGTGATTTCACGCTGTTGCCGGTGCGGCTCCGGCATATCGGTCGTTGTGGTTTGATTCATAATGTCCCGTGGTGTGCGCTGAATAAAAGTTCATCATATTGCCTAACGGGGTCCCAATGGGTTGATGCTAATCAGGAGAAGCAGCGTTATTATCAGCGCAATTACGCCTTTTGTGCAGAGACTCGAAACCATGCTTGAAACTTCGCTGTTCGTCGCCGGTATTGTCGCCCTGGGCATGCTGTCGCCCGGCCCGGACTTTTTCCTGGTGATCAAGAATGCCGCTCGCTATCCGCGCCCCGCAGCCATGATGACCGCCCTCGGGGTGATCTGCGGCGTCGCGACCCACATGTCTTACTGCGTTGCCGGGTTGGCGGTGGTGATCACCACGACGCCGTGGCTGTTCAACGTGCTGAAATATGCCGGTGCGGTCTACCTGATCTGGGTGGGCATCCAGGCGCTGCTGTCGCGCGGGGGCAGCAAGATGAACGTCAGCCACCTGCCGCAGCAGCAGGTGAGCCTGAAAAGCGCTTTTGTACAAGGCTATCTGTGCAATCTGCTCAATCCCAAAGCCACGTTGTTCTTCCTGGCGGTCTTCACTCAGGTGTTGCAGATCGACTCCGGGTTGAGCGAAAAACTGTGGTATGCGGGGATTATCCTGGGCCTGTCCGCCGTCTGGTGGCCGCTACTGGTGTTCTTGTTCCAAAGCGGGCCGGTACGTCGCGGATTGGAAAAAACGCAGAAGGTGGTCGACAAGCTGCTGGGCGGCATGCTGATTGCTCTGGGCATCAAGGTTGCTCTGAGCTGATGTAAAAAAAGGGCGCAGTGCTGAACTGCGCCCCCAGCGTTAGCCTTTGGCTTCCACCACGTCGTCTTCCGGTGCCTTGCCGTCGATGCTGCCGCGCCAGCCGGTTTGCTGCACCCGCGCCAACCGATTCTGATCCTGCTCGATGGCCGCGCTGAGCATTTCCTTAGCCCGCTGCAGGCTGGCGATGCGGAACTCGGTATCCTGGTAATTCTCCAGCGTGTTTTCCAGCATCTTTAGGTTGTAACGCCGGAAAGTATCCGCTTTCTCACGCGCCTCGTAGGCGTCCAGCCCCAGTAGCTCCAGTGCCTCACGGCCAATGCGCAGCGAACTTTCGAAGGTTTCACGCTCCGGGCTTTCCACCCCTAACTGCCGAAGCTGATACCAGTGATCGACATCGCGCGCGCGCGCCACGATTTTCAGGTGCGGGAAGTGTCGCTTGGCCAGTTCGGTCAGTTGCAGGTTGGCTTCCACATCGTCGATGGCATTAATCAATACCTTGGCGTGCGCGGCACCCGCCGCCTCCAGCAGATCGGCACGGGTTGCGTCGCCGTAAAACACTTTAGTGCCGAATTTTCGCAGCGTTTCAATGTGGTCAGGATCATGATCCAACACCACAGTGTGGACACCGTTGGCCAACAGCAAACGGCCGGCAATCTGGCCGAAACGACCGAAACCGGCGATGATCACGCTGGCGTTTTCTTCATCAATCACATCCGCCGGGCGTTCATCCTTCGGCGCATTTTTCTCCAGCCTTGCGGCCACCACCAGTAACAGCGGCGTCGCCGCCATCGACAAGGCTACCGCCAACGTCAGCGATTTGGCCCAGTCCGGTGGTAACACGCCGGCCAGCTGCGCAGCACCGAAGATCACGAAGGCAAACTCACTGCCCTGGCCAAGCAGAATGGCAAACATGCCGCGCTGGCGTTTTGGCACGCCCAGCCACGGCCCAATCAGCCACAGCAACGCCGCCTTGATCAGCATAAATCCCAGCAATAGCGAGGCAATCAGCAACGGGTGATGGAACAGGGTGCCGAAGTCGATCGACATACCGACACCGATAAAGAACAACCCAAGCAACAGGCCCTTGAAGGGTTGAATGTCGCTTTCCAGCGCATGACGATATTCCGAACTCGCCAGCAGAACTCCGGCGAGGAAAGCGCCCATCGCCATCGACAGGCCGGCCATTTCCAGCAGGATGCCAAAACCGAACACCAGGAACAGCGCCACGGCGCTGAACACTTCACGCATACCCGAACGAGCGACAAAGTGCAGCAACGGACGGGTGACATAGCGCCCAAGCAGCACCACTATCGCCAGCGCGCCCACCACCTTCGCCGCAGACAGGGCGAACGCGCCCAACGTGGTGGTAGCGCCGCTGCTGGCCAGCAAAGGGATCATCGCCACCAGCGGGATCGCCGCGATATCCTGGAACAACAGCGCCGCGAACGAGCTGCGGCCAATCGGCGCCGGCGTCAGGTTACGCTCGCTCATCGCCTGCATGGCGATGGCGGTAGAAGACAGCGCCAGCGTCAGGCCAATCAGCAGCGCCACCTTCCAGTCCAGCCCGAGGAAGTAACAGAAGGCGCTCAGCGCCAGCCCACACCCCACCATCTGGATGCTGCCGCCGCCAAACACCGAGGCGCGCAGCGTCCACAGGCGTTTAGGATCCAGCTCCAGCCCGATGATAAACAGCATCAGCACTACGCCAATCTCGGCGAAAGTCAGAATAGACTCTGCGTCGGAGACCAGCTTCAGCCCCCAGGGGCCGATAATGCAGCCGGCGATCAGGTAGCCGAGCACCGAGCCCAGTCCGAGACGCACTGCGATAGGTACGAACAGCGCGGCCGATCCGAGATAGATCAGCCCCTCAATCATCATCTTGTGATTATCCATGGCCGACTCCCTGATCCGCAGGCTCACTGTGTTCCATCAAATACTCAACCAAACGCTGGCGGTAAGCCTCGCCGGCGGCAATCAGCGCCGGCTCGTTACAGGTAAAAGTATTATGCACGGCAAAATACGGTTGCCAGTTCATGCCGCAATAGAGCGCGGTCGCCTGCAGCGGCTGCCCCAATACGGCGAAATTTGGGTAATCGCCCAGTTCGAAATGATGCTCGTCCCCGCCGCTGGTGACTGCCCACAGGCAATCTTTGCCCACCAGCGCATCGCCGTCATGGCCGTAAGCCCAACCGTGCTCCAGCACTTTGTCGATCCACAGTTTCAGCAGCGGCGGCAGGCTGTACCACTGCATGGGATGCTGGAACACCACCATGTCGGCGCGCTCCAGCGCACGCTGCTCGGCGTTGATATCGATGTTGAAGTCAGGATACAGCTCATAGAGCGAACGAACTTCCACATCAGGAATGTCTTTTACCGCCTGCAGCAGACGGTGATTGGCATGAGAATGCCGGGGATACGGGTGAGCGTAAATAATCAGAATCATGGGGGGTCGTCGTTCCTTCGTTCCGTGCAATACATCAAGCATATACCAATCACACAGCGTGACAGTTTGCTGAATGATTGATAGCGGAAATTTCTAATTCAAGGCAACAAATTTGCTGAACAAGATAAAAAAATAAGGGCGCTGCATATGCAGCGCCCTCTGGCATTACGGCATCACTGAATTACTTGGTGATGCGAGCATGCAGCTCCTGCACTGAGGTAACTTGCTCGGTCGGATCCGCTTTCAGCGCCATCGCGGTGGCAAAGCCGCCGTTCAGGGTGGTGTCGTAATGCACCTTGTACTGCAGCGCGCTGCGGCGAATCAGCTTGGAGTCCTCAATCGCCTGGCGACCGGCCGTGGTATTCACGATGTAGGTGTACTCGCCATTCTTGATACGGTCCTGAATGTGCGGACGGCCTTCATGCACCTTGTTGACCAGACGCGGGTTAATGCCCGCCTCGCCCAGCACGACCGCAGTGCCGTGGGTCGCGTCCAGCTCGAAGCCCTGTTTCAGCAAACTTGCCGCCAGATCCACCACGCGGGCCTTATCGCCTTCACGCACCGACAGCAGCGCACGGCCTTGTTTCTTCATGCCTGACTGGCTGCCGAGCATCGCCTTGGAGAAGGCTTCCGCGAAGGTGCGACCAACGCCCATCACTTCCCCGGTAGAACGCATTTCCGGCCCCAGAATCGGGTCGACGCCAGGGAACTTGTTGAACGGCAGCACCACTTCTTTCACTGAGTAGTAAGGCGGGATAACTTCTTCCGTTACGCCCTGCTCGGCCAGCGTCTTGCCCGCCATGACCCGTGCGGCTACCTTGGCCAGCGGCACGCCGGTGGCTTTGGAAACGAACGGCACGGTACGTGCGGCACGCGGGTTGACTTCAATCAGGTAGACTTCGTTGTTCTTCACCGCGAACTGTACGTTCATCAGACCGCGCACCTGCAGCTCGAACGCCAGTTTCTCGACCTGCTGGCGCATCACATCCTGAATTTCTTTGCTCAGGGTGTAAGCAGGCAGTGAACAGGCGGAGTCACCGGAGTGCACGCCAGCCTGTTCGATATGTTCCATGATGCCGCCAATCAGCACGCGCTCACCGTCGCAAATGGCATCGACGTCCACTTCTACCGCATCATCCAGGAAGCGGTCCAGCAGCACTGGCGCGTCGTTGGAGACGCTGACGGCGTTCTGGAAGTAACGGCGCAGGTCGATTTCGTCGTAGACGATCTCCATCGCACGGCCGCCCAGTACGTAGGAAGGACGCACCACCAGCGGGTAACCGATACCGGCCGCTTTCTCTACCGCCTGTTCGATGGTGGCAACGGTGGCATTGGCCGGCTGTTTCAGGCCCAGGCGGTGTACCGCCTGCTGGAAACGCTCACGGTCTTCGGCACGGTCAATCGCATCCGGGCTGGTACCGATAATCGGCACGCCTGCTGCTTCCAGCTCACGCGCCAGCTTCAGCGGAGTCTGGCCGCCGTACTGCACGATAACGCCTTTCGGCTTCTCGATGCGCACGATTTCCAGCACGTCTTCCAGCGTAACCGGCTCGAAATACAGGCGGTCGGACGTGTCGTAGTCGGTGGAAACGGTTTCCGGGTTACAGTTGACCATAATGGTTTCGTAACCGTCTTCGCGCAGCGCCAGCGAGGCGTGCACGCAGCAGTAGTCGAACTCGATGCCCTGGCCGATACGGTTCGGACCGCCGCCCAGCACCATCACTTTCGGACGGTCGTTGGTCGGGTTGGACTCGCACTCTTCTTCATAAGTGGAGTACATGTAGGCGGTGTCGGTGGCGAATTCCGCCGCACAGGTATCCACACGCTTGTAAACCGGGTGCAGGCCATAGCCGTGGCGCAGCTTGCGGATTTCGCTCTCGGCTACGCCGGCCAGCGTGGCCAGGCGCGCATCGGCGAAACCTTTACGCTTCAGGGTACGCAGGAATTCCTGGGTCAGGCCGTTGATGCCGGATTCCGCAACCTGCTCTTCCAGACGCACCAGCTCTTCAATCTGCACCAGGAACCAGCGGTCAACGTTGGTCAGGTTAAACACGCCGTCAACCGACATGCCTGCACGGAACGCGTCTGCGATGTACCAGATACGGTCGCAACCGGCATCTTTCAGTTCGCGACGGATTTTGGTCAGCGCTTCCGGATCGTCCAGGTTCACTTTCGGGTCGAAGCCGGTGGCGCCCACTTCCAGACCGCGCAGCGCTTTCTGCAGCGACTCTTGTTGAGTGCGGCCAATCGCCATCACTTCGCCGACGGATTTCATCTGGGTGGTCAGGCGGTCGTTAGCGCCGGCAAATTTCTCGAAGTTAAAGCGAGGAATTTTGGTCACCACGTAGTCGATGGACGGCTCAAAGGACGCCGGAGTGCGGCCGCCGGTGATGTCGTTCATCAGTTCGTCGAGGGTGTAACCCACCGCCAGCTTGGCGGCGATTTTGGCAATCGGGAAGCCGGTGGCTTTTGACGCCAGCGCCGAAGAACGGGACACGCGCGGGTTCATTTCGATGACGATCAGGCGACCGTTTTTCGGGTTAACCGAGAACTGCACGTTGGAACCGCCGGTTTCCACGCCGATTTCACGCAGCACCGCCATCGAGGCGTTACGCATGATTTGGTATTCTTTGTCGGTCAGCGTTTGCGCCGGAGCCACGGTGATGGAGTCACCGGTATGGATGCCCATGGCGTCGAAGTTTTCGATAGAGCAGACGATGATGCAGTTATCGTTCTTATCGCGCACCACCTCCATCTCGTACTCTTTCCAGCCGATCAGCGATTCGTCGATCAACAGCTCTTTGGTTGGCGACAGATCCAGGCCGCGCTCGCAGATCTCTTCGAACTCTTCGCGGTTGTATGCGATACCGCCACCGGTGCCGCCCATGGTAAAGGAAGGGCGGATGATGCACGGGAAGCCAACGTCAGCGGCAACCGCCAGCGCTTCTTCCATATTATGCGCGATACCGGAACGCGCAGTATCCAGGCCGATTTTCTTCATCGCCACGTCGAAACGGCGGCGGTCTTCGGCTTTGTCGATAGCGTCGGCCGTGGCGCCAATCATGGTCACGCCGAACTCGGCCAGCACGCCCTGACGCTCCAGCTCCAGCGCACAGTTCAGCGCGGTCTGGCCCCCCATGGTCGGCAATACCGCATCCGGGCGCTCTTTTTCGATGATTTTACGCACCACTTCCCAGTGGATCGGCTCGATGTAGGTCGCATCGGCCATTTCCGGGTCGGTCATGATGGTGGCCGGGTTGGAGTTCACCAGAATGACCCGGTAACCCTCTTCGCGCAGCGCTTTACACGCCTGGGCACCCGAATAGTCGAACTCACACGCCTGGCCGATGACAATCGGGCCAGCGCCGAGGATCAGGATGCTTTTTATGTCTGTACGTTTTGGCATTTTTTTACTGCTCCTGATTATTTGGCGTTAGAACGGTAAGTCTCGATCAGTTCGATAAAGTGGTCGAACAGCGGCGCGGCGTCGTGCGGGCCTGGGCTGGCTTCCGGGTGGCCCTGGAAGCTGAACGCCGCTTTGTCGGTGCGGTGAATGCCCTGCACCGTGTGGTCAAACAGTGATTTGTGCGTTACGCGCAGTTCGGCCGGCAGGTTATTTTCGTCAACCGCAAACCCGTGGTTCTGTGCCGTGATCATCACGCAGTCGTTATCCAGATCTTTCACCGGGTGGTTACCGCCGTGGTGGCCCAGCTTCATCTTCACGGTTTTCGCACCGCTGGCCAACGCCAGCAACTGGTGGCCGAGGCAGATGCCGAACACCGGAATGTCGGTTTCCAGGAACTGTTTGATGGCGGTGATGGCGTAATCGCAAGGCTCCGGATCGCCCGGGCCGTTGGACAGGAAAATGCCGTCCGGATTCATCTTCAATACTTCATCTGCCGGGGTCTGCGCCGGCACTACCGTCAGGCGGCAACCGCGATCCACCAACATGCGCAGGATGTTGCGCTTGGCGCCGTAGTCGTAAGCCACCACGTGGAACGGCAACTCGGAGGCCGGCTTGGCTTCCGGCAGGTCGCCTTCAAGCGTCCAGCTACCCTGCTGCCAGCTGTAAGCTTCTTTGGTGGTCACTTCTTTCGCCAGGTCCATGCCTTTCAAGCCCGGGAAACCCTGCGCCTTGGCCAGCGCCAGCGCGGCGTCCGGTGAGTCGGCGGCGATGATGCAGCCGTTCTGTGCGCCTTTTTCGCGCAGCAGGCGGGTCAGCTTGCGGGTATCGATATCGGCAATCGCCACGATGTTATGACGCTTCAGGTATTCTGACAGGCCTTCTTCGCTGCGGTAGTTGCTGGCAATCAAAGGGAGATCACGAATGACAAGGCCTTGGGCGTGTACCGCGGAGGATTCTTCGTCGGAAGCATTGGTGCCGACATTGCCGATATGAGGATAAGTAAGAGTAACGATCTGGCGAGAGTAGGAAGGATCAGTGAGGATTTCTTGATAGCCGGTCATCGACGTATTGAAGACCACTTCCCCCACTGCCGTACCCTCTGCCCCGATGGCCCGACCGTGGAATTGGGTTCCGTCTTCCAGAACCAATAGCGCTGACTTAATCAAAACACCCTCCGAGGAATAATCAATCACAATATCTGCATATTAATTCAGATATCGCGATCTAAATCAATGCAAAAACCGCCCTCAAGGCCAATTTTTGGCAAATTGGGCGCATTTTAATGATGAGTGCTCCACTTGTCTACCCAAAGCGCCATTTTTTCTCTTATTTTTGCACTTCTCAACGTTTAATAGGGTCAGCAGCCATAAAAACACAGCTAAACTCGGGTGGGTAAACGGTTGCGAGGAAGAATGACAAAAAATCACCTTTCCAAAGGTCTGTTATCGGGTGAAAAGTATCTATCAGGGAAATTACTCGCCAAAAAACGAAAGCAAATAACAACAAATAAGACTTAAGTTATAAAAAACGGATCAAGCCTTAGTTTTTAATGTTAAAAAAAAGGACAATAAAATTATTGTCCGTTAATCATAGCATTATGATCAATACAACCACATCACGATGGTATTCAAATAGATTATAACTGGTCCAATCCGAGCACGTCCCGCATGTCAAATAGACCTTTATCCTGGCTATGCAACCAAGATGCCGCCCGAACCGCACCGGCGGCAAAAGTCATGCGGCTGGAGGCTTTATGGGTGATTTCCACCCGCTCGCCGATGTCGGCAAACATGGCGGTATGCTCACCGACGATATCGCCGGCACGGATGGTGGCGAAGCCTATGCTCTTGGGATCGCGTTCGCCGGTATAACCTTCGCGCGCATAGACGGCGCATTCTTTCAGGTCACGCCCCAGCGCGCCGGCAATCGCCTCGCCCATCGCCAACGCCGTGCCCGAAGGGGCATCCACTTTATGGCGGTGGTGCGCTTCAATAATTTCAATGTCGGTGTAGTCGCCCATCACCTGAGCGGCTTTTTCCAACAGTTTCAGCACCAGGTTGACGCCCACGCTGAAGTTGGCGGCGAACACGATGCCAATCTGCTGCGCGGCGGCGCGGATGGCCTCTTTGCCCGCATCGTCAAAACCGGTGGTGCCGATCACCATCGCCTTGCGATGTTCGACGCAGAAAGCCAGGTACGCCAGCGTGCTTTCCGGGCGGGTGAAGTCGATCAGAATATCGAAGTCATCGACCACCTTTTCCAGGCTGTCGCTGACGGTCACACCCAGCGAGCCCACGCCCGCCAGTTCGCCGGCATCGGTGCCGATCAGACTTGAACCCGGACGCGACACCGCAGCCCCCAGCACCACGCCCTGCGCCTGATGTACCGCCTGGATCAATTGGCGCCCCATGCGGCCGCCGGAACCCGCAATCGCAATGCGGATTTGTGAATCAGTCATGCTTGCTCTCTTCTTGATTAGACGCCTACTCCATAGGCTATAGGTTTAGGGTAACTGCCCCATAGGATCACCGCCAGAAGATTCATTTCATAATTAGAAAATTATGATATCTCCCGCTTTTCATCAGTAATGTTGTCAATGGGTTAACAACCGGTCAAATAAAACCCGTTTTTCAATTGTACATAATCATGCAAATTTGATGAGAGAAACCTGCATAAAAAAGGCGCCGCAAAGGGCGCCCTGAGGAACTCGATTACGGCTTTCAGCCGGTTAAGGCTGCCACCTCTTCGGCAATCGCCGCCAAGGCATCATGGCGGGCATAGTCGGCCTGTACCAGCGCCGCGCGTTGCCGATAAACCGGCTGCGACAGGATTTGCCGCACAGCCTGCCGCAGTTGCGCCTCATCCGGCTCGCTGGTATGCAGGTTAATCCCGCAGCCCGCGGCCACCACCCGAGAAGCCGCCTCGAGCTTATCCTCGCCGGTCCCGGCGACAATCAAGGGCACAGCATGATCCAACGCATAATTGATCGAACCATAACCGCCGTTGGTGATCAACAGCGCCGCCTGCGGCAGCCAGTGCTCGAAAGAGATAAACTCCCGAACTCTGGCGTTGTCCGGCAGTTGCGCCAACACCCCATCAACCGGGCGGCCGCCGGTGGTCGCCAGCACCCGCACCGGTAACCCGGCCAGCGCTTTTAGCGTCGGAACAATCAACTGGTGCAGATCGACATTCGCCAACGTACCCTGCGTCACGATCACCAACGGGCGAAGATCCGTTTCATCCCACTCGCCTTCGCCTTGCGGTGCCGCCGCCGCACCGCGCAACGGGCCGATAAATCGTACGCCTGCCGGCAGATCGTCACGCGGATACTCCAGCGCCGGGGTAGCCAGTTGCAAAAAGCGATCGCAGCCGCCTATCAACACATCCGTGAACGGCTGTTGCAGCGGCCCGCCGCCGGATTGCGCCATCGCGACGTTGAAGCTCTGCTGTACCTCATCGATCAAGGCACGCGTGGCTTCGTCCACCAATTGTTCACGTTGCAGTTCGCGCGGCAACAGCGCCGGGGGAATGCGTGGCCCGTAAAAGATGGAATCTTCGGACGAGAACGACAACGGCGTCACGCCAATGCCGATCACCGGCAGGCGGTCGGTTAGCTGCAACAGCGGCAATACTCCGTAGAAGCAGTTTTCCACCATCAGCAGATCGGTCGCCTCGGCGGCTATCGCCGCCCTCAGTTGCCGATCCAGCAACGGGATCGGCGCGGCGAAGAAATCTTTCAGCGCCAGCGCCATCTGTACATTGCCCGGTGGTAGCGCGGCGCGTTCGGGAAAATGCTGCTCCAGGTAGCGATAATCGAAATCCACCTGCGCATCGAAAGGCACAAACTGCGCGCCCACCGCTTCGGCGCGTTCGCGGAACAGCGCACCGGTCATCAGCCGCACCCGGTGGCCCTGCGCAATCAGGTAGCGGGCAATCCCCAGCATAGGGTAAACGTGCCCTGGGGTGGCGACGGCCGTCATCAGTATCCTTGCCATAATGTCCTGTTAAGCCTCTGCGTTGGCCGGCTTCAGCGCCAGGTTGGCGCACACCGGGTTGCTCTGAATATGCACGCGCTGCAGATGACGGGCGGAACGGGCGGTGAAACCTTCGCGTCCGTGCAACAGCGAGAAGTTATCCGCTACCACCACATCGCCCTGCTGCCACTGGTGGGCGTAATAGTGGCGCGGATCGTAGAGATGCTGTTGCAGAGTCTGATGGAAAATCTCCTGCTCTTCTTGCGGCACGCCATGATATTCAAGCGCATGCTGGTTAAGGAACTTCTTGCCCTCCGTCGGCGGTTCGTTGTAACGCATGATCACCCCGCTGCCGCTCGGATGCGTCACCACCAGCGGCGAACATACCTCGCCGCCGTAGTGAACCACTTGCTTGATCCGATAAGAAATAGACACTTTCAGCCACTGCGCCAACAACGATTCATCGGCATTGGCCAGCAGCCGCGTAGTATCGACAAAGGTGGTGCGCCCGCCCTCATCCTGCGACGGTGCCGCCACGCAGTGGAATAGCTGAAACTCGGGAATGGTCGGTTTGTACATGCCATCCCAGTGCAGCGGGACATAGCTGCTGTCGAAAATGTGATCTTTGGCGTCCGGGTGCTCCTTCACGTCCAGCACGGCGCCGAACGGCCACATCATGATCTCTCCCCAACCGCCGGCATAGCGGGTCAACACCTGAGGATCGGTAAAGCCGGAATCGAAACCGCGCAGCACCAGCAGATGGTGCCTTTGCGCCAGCGCCCGCAGCGCCGCTACCGGCAGCTCGCTGATTGGCTGTCCGGGATATTTCGGGGTCAGCACTGCGCCAAACGGGGTATTAAGCTCAATGCGGCAATTCAGTTGTTGATTGTCCATCGGTGACTCTCCTTGAAGCGAATTTGCTGCTCACACGGCAACCGTGCCGTCAAAACACGCCCGCAAACGCTGCGGGCGCAACGTGGCGTGTTACGCCACCTGAGGCTGTTCGATCAGGTAATGGCTTGGCGTGCCGCGGATCGCCACCAGTTCACCCGCCAGCTGCTGCGCGTCTTTGCGCTTCATCAGCACGAACTGGCCGTTGACGTTTGCCGCCACGCCGTGCCACGGCGTCAGCCAGTCGTCTTTGGTCGGCATCATATGGATGCCCATTTTCAGGCTGTCAGCGGGTTGCGGGTGGATAGACAGGCGTATCGCCGCCGGGAAATGTTGGGCCAGCAGGTTGCCCCATGCCCAGCTGCGCTGTATTACGCCGCAGGCACGCTGTTTGGCGTCTTTCTGCAACGCCGCATTGGAGCCGCTGTAACCCGGCAACTGGCTGTCTTCATACAGAAAACGGGTAATGGCGCGATACAGCTGCAATCCCTGCTCGTCCTGCATCAGTTGCTGCTTGATTGCCTCCTCCGGTTCGGCGTAGCCGTCGACCAGCAGTTGACGCAGCAGGTCGTAGTCGTCGGTATGTTCCGCCAGCCTTTCGACGTCACCCAGGTTGAACACGCTCAGGTGCGTCGCCCCCACCTCGTGCAACAGGTTTTCAATTTCGCGCTGATAATGGTTGATGGCATCGTCGCTGACGCGGATCAAATCACCGAACACATGACCATCAGAGCAGATCACGATATGCGCTCCCGGCGGGTAATAAAGCTGGATGCGCTGACACAGAGAATTTAGGAATATCAACGATAGCCGTTCCGCCATGTCGGGCACCGCGCCGATCACTTTATTGGTATTGGGTGATTTTGTCGGGAAGGCCGGCAGCACAAATTCGATGCGCTGATTGTTTGCAATGAATGCCCGGATACGCGGCAATTGCACCTGAGAAACGACCCGTTCCTCCTCAGTATTTGAGGTTTCAAGGCCGGGAAAGCGACGCCGATATTGTAATAACTCATGGAGAATTTTTAATGACACTGTTTCAATATAGGCAATATCCACAATTAACTCCTGTTCAGATGTGGCATAAGAATTTTATTCGCAAACGCAATAAGACTTATCAAAAAGAGGAATGATGCGCAGGCAATAAGTCTCACCGTGCGTTTATCTGCTTCAGGCAATATAGAAGAGATAATGCTATATTATTAGCCCTTATAATTTGCAATCTTGGTTAAGTTGAACTTAACAAACTATGAGTAATATTCTAAAACGCATGGCTATTTTTTCTAAAGTTGTCGATTGCGGCGCGTTCAGCATGGCAGCCAAAGAATTAGGCATTACCACCTCGGCCGTCAGCCAGCATATCCGCCAGCTGGAAAACGAACTGGGCATTCAATTACTTTTGCGCTCTACTCGCTCACTGAGCCTGACAGAGGCCGGACAATGTTTTTATGAGGATTGCGTGCTGATGATCCATGCCGCCGAGCGGGGCCAACAGCGTATTGCCGCGCTGCGCGGCGAACTGGCCGGTGAACTGCGCGTCGCCACCTCCACGGAATTCGCCACCCATTATCTGGTGCCGGCGTTGCAAAGCTTTCTGGATGAACACCCGCGCATCACGCTGCGGCTGGAAATCCATGACGAGAAAATCGACCTGATAGGCCAACGGATAGATCTGGCGATCCGCGGCGGCGTGCTGGCCGACTCCAGCTACGTCTCCACCCGCCTGGCGCGCTTTCGCGAAGTGTTGTGCGCCTCCCCGGCCTACCTTGCCGACCACGGCGTGCCGGAGTCTCCACAGGCCTTAACCCGCCATCAATGGGTCACCTTCACCCCTTTGGGAAACCCGCAGTTTGTTCGGCTGAACCACGCGAATGGCGATGAGCACCGGTTGCGCATGACCGGGCGTCTATTTACCAATAACGGCATGGCGATGAAAGAATTGGCGCTGGCCGGCAAGGGGATTATCCGTAATTTCTTCGTCAATGTTGAACGTGAATTACGCAGCGGTGATTTAGTGGAAGTGTTGCCTGAATGGCGATTGCCGGAGATTAATTGCTATGCGATTATGCCTCGCCGTGACAGCCAACCATTAAAGGTTCGCCGTTTACTGGAACATATGAAAATCCATTTAAAAGAAAAAGAACAAAATTCCGTAGACCAGTTACGCACTTAATTAAATAAGAAGTATCTGTAACACCAATTACTTTAGTTTTTTAACTTTTCAGCCGATTGCTGACCAGCACCAGAGCGTTATTTTTAGATTGCAGCCTAATGATATTATCCTTAATAACTTTATTTTCGCCAATATAATCATTCCTGCAGGGTTAATTCAAATAGTCAGAACGAACTTGACTTTAAGTAACAGAAAATTTGAATCAGCCCTTCTCAATTTTGCTATTTATCCCGCAACTTATCCCCAAAATGCAAAACGGGGAGCCATAGCTCCCCGTGGTAACACTTTTGCCAAAAAGCTTATTCGACCTGTCTGATATCAACACGCAGCTCTTTCGGCACTTCAAATACGATATTCTCTTCACGGCCGCTGACTTCATGCACATCCACACCGCCCATCGTTCTCAGGCGGCTGATGACATCCTGGACCAACACGTCCGGCGCCGACGCTCCGGCGGTCACGCCGATGTTGCGGGCGTTTTTCAGCCAGGCTTCCTGAATATCCGCCGCAGAGTCGATCAGGTACGCCGGCTTGCCAACGCGCTGAGCCAGCTCGGCCAGACGGTTGGAGTTGGACGAGTTTTTCGACCCGACCACCAGCACCACGTCCGCGTCGCCGGCCAGATTGCGCACCGCTTCCTGCCGGTTGGTGGTGGCGTAGCAGATGTCGTCTTTGCGCGGCCCGATAATGCTCGGGAAACGCTGGCGCAGGGCGTCGATCACTTCTGAGGTGTCATCCACCGACAGCGTGGTCTGCGTCATAAAGCACAGGTTGCTTTCGTCCTTCACCTGCAGTTTCCACACGTCTTCCGGCGATTCCACCAGATACATGCCGCCCTTCGGGTTGCTGTACTGGCCCATGGTGCCTTCCACTTCCGGATGGCCGGCATGGCCAATCAGGATTGCCTCGGTGCCCCGGCGGCTGGCTCGAGCCACCTCCATGTGCACCTTGGTCACCAACGGGCAGGTAGCGTCAAACAGCATGGTCAGATCACGGGCTTTGGCTTCTGCCCGCACCGCCTGGGAAACCCCGTGCGCCGAGAAGATCAGAATCGACCCGTCCGGCACTTCGGCAATCTCTTCGATGAACACGGCCCCGCGCTCGCGCAGGCTGTCCACCACGTAGCGGTTATGCACCACTTCGTGACGCACGTAGATAGGCGCGCCGTAAATCTCCAGCGCGCGCTCAACGATACTGATCGCACGATCAACCCCGGCGCAAAAGCCGCGTGGGTTAGCCAGCAATATTTGCATGCGTCTCCTCCTGCTGCGGGTCAATCTCCAGCACTTCGATATCGAAGCTCACAGGATGGCCCGCCAGTGGATGGTTGAAATCAACGGTAATCGACTCTTCCGCCACTTCACGCACCACACCCGGCATTTCGCTGCCGTCGATGGCGGTAAACAGCATGATGGTGCCCACGTCCGGCACCCCGGTTTCCGCGAAATCACGGCGTGAGAAGAACTGGACCAGATCCGGATTCTCAGCGCCGAACGCCGCTTCCGGCTGCAGGGTAAAGGCGCATTTATCGCCCGCACGCAGGCCGAGCAGTTGCTCTTCCAGCGGCGCCGACAAGCTGCCGTCACCCAGGCGGAACAACGCCGGTTTGCCGTTACCGCGGGTCGACTCTGCGGTTGAACCGTCTTCCAGTTTCAGTGTGAAGTGAACCAGCACTGCGCTGCCACCGTTAACCTGAGCCGTCATATTACTCACCTTTACTCTTTGCGCCTTTGCTCGCCGGCGACAGGAAGCCTTCCAGCACAATCATCGCCGCCCCCACGCAGATAAAGCTATCCGCCAGGTTGAAGGTCGGGTAGTGCCAGTTGCCCACATAAAAATCGATAAAATCGACCACGAAGCCGTGCCAAAGACGATCAAACAGGTTGCCTAGCGCACCGCCAATGATAAAAGCATAGGCGATATTGTTCAGCTTCTGCTGCGCCTGGCTGCGGTACATCATCACCAGCAGCACCGCCACGATGGCGACAGCGATACCGGCGAAGAACCAGCGCTGCCAGCCGCCGTGATCGGCGAGGAAGCTGAATGCGGCACCGTAATTGCGCGCATAGAACAGATTGAACGACGGGATCAACGGCTGGGACTGGCCCAGCACGAAGTTACCGAGGATCCACTGCTTGCTGGCAAAATCCAGCACCAGCACCACTACCATCACCCATAGCCAACGCAGGCCGGTCGAACAGATTGGTTTACTCATCAGGCACTTGTTCTCAGGCGTAGTTACGCTTTTCGCCGTCGCCGGCTACGTTGATCACACAGCGGCCACAGATGTCTGCGTGGTCCGCCACCAGGCCGATGTCAGTGGTGTAATGCCAGCAGCGCGGGCACTTCTCGCCTTCTGCAGTACTGAAGGCAATCTTCAGACCTTTCACCAGTTCCGACGCCTGCGCATCCGCCGGCGCATCGGCCAGAGGCGCAACGCGCGCCGCCGAGGTGAGCAGCACGAAGCGCAATTCGTCTTGCAGGCTATTGAGACGCTCAGCCAGCTCGCTGTCGGCATACAGCGTGACCGCCGCTTCCAGAGAACCGCCAAGGCGTTTATCGGCCCGCGCTTGTTCCAGCACCTTGTTCACTTCGCCACGCACTTTCAGCAGTTCGGCCCAGAAAGCATCGTTCATGCTTTCGCCTTCTGCCAGACCGAACAGGCCGTCGTACCACTCTTCAGTGAACACGTACTGCGCGCGCTTGCCCGGCAGGAAGCCCCAGATTTCATCGGCAGTGAACGACATGATCGGCGCCATCCAGCGTACCAGCGCTTCCGCGATGTGGAACAGCGCGGTCTGGCAACTGCGGCGGGCGATGCTGTCGCTCTTCGCGGTGTACTGACGATCCTTGATGATATCCAGATAGAAGGAGCCCATCTCGACCGAACAGAACTGCATCAGACGCTGCACCACTTCATGGAAATCGTAGTTGGCGTAAGCCTGCTCGATATCCTGCTGCGCCGCCAGCGCACGGCCGACCGCCCAGCGATCCAGCACCACCATTTCTTCCGGTGCCACGCAGTCGGTGCTCGGCTCGAACCCGTTCAGGTTAGCCAGCAGGAAGCGCGCGGTATTGCGGATACGGCGGTAAGAATCGGCGGAGCGTTTCAGGATTTCATCGGAAACCGCAATCTCGCCGGTGTAGTCGGTAGACGCCACCCACAGACGCAGAATGTCGCCACCCAGCTTGTTCATCACGTCCTGTGGACTGACGGTGTTGCCGATCGACTTGGACATCTTGCGGCCCTGACCGTCAACGGTGAAACCGTGAGTCAGCACTTCTTTATAAGGCGCTTTGCCCTTCATGGCGGTAGAAATCATCAGTGATGACATGAACCAGCCGCGATGCTGATCGGAACCTTCCAGATACATGTCGGCGCCGTGGCCGTTGAACTCAGGGCGCACGTCCACGACCGAAGAGTGGGTCGAACCTGAGTCGAACCACACGTCCAGGGTATCGGGCACTTTCATGTAGTCGGCAGCGTCAGCGCCGAGAATATCGGCCGCGTCCAAATCCCACCAGGCCTGAATGCCGTCCTGCTCAACGCGTTTCGCCACTTCTTCTATCAGCTCTACGCTGCGCGGGTGCAACTGCTCAGTGTCTTTGTGCACAAACAGCGACATCGGCACGCCCCAGGTACGCTGACGCGAAATGCACCAGTCCGGGCGGTTGGCGACCATGGTTTCGATACGTGCCTGGCCCCATTCAGGGATCCATTGCACGCCTTTGATCTCTTCCAGCGACTGCTGACGCAGGCCTTTCTGATCCATGCTGATGAACCATTGCGGGGTAGCGCGGAAGATGATCGGCGTTTTGTGGCGCCAGCAGCAAGGATAGCTGTGAACCAGTTTTTCCACGTGCAGCAGTGCGCCTTTCTCACGCAACAGCTCAACGATCAGATCGTTGGCCTTGAACACGAACTTGCCGTCCAGCAGCGGGTAGGTGCCGGTCAGGTAGCAGCCGTTCGGCCCTACCGGGTTGGCCACTTCCAGGCCGTATTTCTGGCCGATCACGAAGTCGTCCGGGCCGTGGCCAGGCGCGGTATGCACCGCACCGGTACCGGCGTCCAGCGTGACGTGATCGCCGAGGATTGCCGGCACGTCGAAGCCCATGAACGGGTGTTCGAAGCGCAACAGCTCCAGATCGGCGCCCTTACAGCTGCCCAGCACGGTCCACGCGCTGATGCCGGCGCGTTTCATCACGCTCTCGACCAATTCGGCCGCCAGGATCAGGCACTGGCCTTCAACCTGTACCAGTTGATAAGCAAACTCCGGGTGCAGCGAGATAGCGCGGTTAGCCGGCAATGTCCACGGCGTCGTGGTCCAGATCACCAGAGAAACCGGGCCGTTAAAGTGGGTCACGCCAAATTTGGCCGCCACGGCAGCCGCGTCAACCGCGTGGAAAGCCACATCGATTGACGGCGAAGTTTTGTCGTAATACTCAACTTCCGCTTCCGCCAGCGAAGAGCCGCAGTCGGTACACCAGTGCACCGGCTTGGCGCCTTTCAGCAGGTGACCGTTGCTGATGATTTTGCCCAGCGCGCGGATGATGTTGGCTTCGGTTTTGAAGTCCATGGTCAGGTACGGGTGATCCCAGTCGCCCAGTACGCCCAGACGGATGAAGTCTTTCTTCTGGCCTTCAACCTGCTCAGCGGCGTACTCGCGGCATTTCTGACGGAATTCCGCCGGCGTAAGTTTCTCGCCCGGCTTACCGTACAGCTGCTCTACTTTCAGTTCGATCGGCAGACCATGGCAGTCCCAACCCGGAATATAAGGCGAGTCGAAACCGGACATCCCTTTAGACTTGATAATAATGTCTTTGAGAATCTTGTTAACCGAGTGACCGATGTGAATGCTGCCGTTCGCATACGGAGGGCCGTCATGCAAAATGAAGGATTTTTTGCCCTTTTTGGCAGTACGAATCATCCCGTACAGATCCTGTTCATACCAACGTTGCAGCATGCCAGGTTCACGCTTGGCGAGATCGCCGCGCATCGGGAACCCTGTTTCCGGCAAGTTCAGGGTATTCTTGTAGTCACTCATTAGATTCTCGGTTCCGTTTTCGGCTATAGAGATTAAACCGGTGTCTGTAGCCCGAAGAATTTCCGGGCCGTCACCACATCATTGGCGATTTGCTGCTTCAGCGCATCGAGCGAAGCAAAACGCTGTTCATTGCGCAATTTCGCGCGGAGCACCACGTCAATATGGCGCCCGTAAAGATCCATTGTGACATCCAGCAGATGGACTTCCAGCTGCTGTCGCACGCCGGCAACGGTCGGGCGCGTGCCGATATTGGCCACGCCGGGGAGCGGTTCAGGGCCCAGACCATAAACATCCACCGCATAAACCCCTTTCACCGGCGCAACCAGGCGCTTCAGCGGCAGGTTGGCGGTTGGGAAGCCAATGGTGCGGCCCAATTCATCGCCGTGCACCACCCGGCCAGAAATGCTGTACGGATGGCCCAGCAGCGTTTCCGCCTGCGCCAGGTCATCATCGCGCAGCGCATTGCGAATGGCCGTGCTGCTGATACGCTGATCGCCTTCGCGGAAGGTCGGCGTACTGATCACCTCAAAGCCGTATTCTTCTCCGGCTTTTTGCAATAACGGAAAATCGCCCTGACGGGCTGCGCCAAAGCGAAAATCATCCCCGACCATCAGGAATTTCACGCCAAGCTTTTCCACCAGCAGTTCGGCGACAAACGCCTGGGCGGTATTGGCGGCGAAACGCGGATCAAACTTGACGCACAGCAGGTAATCTACCCCCGCCTGTGCCAGGTATTTGGCCTTGTCACGCAAACGCGTGAGCCGGGCCGGCGCCTTGTCCGCTGCAAACATTTCCAGCGGCTGTGGCTCAAAGATCATGACCATCACGGGCAACCCCAGACGCTGCCCTTCTTGCTTCAGCTGCTCCAGCAACGCCTGGTGACCGCGGTGTACGCCGTCGAAGTTGCCGATGGTGAGCACGCAACCATGGTGACGTGCCCGGATATTGTGAACGCCGCGAATTAGCTGCATAGCTGGCTCAAAACAGTGGAAATCGCCGGATTATACCTTGTACAGCGGTTAAGGTTAACCCGCGATTGGTGCCTTTATGTAATAGACATACCATACCGGAGATAATCTGCAGGTGAAACGCCCAGACCGCAGTTTATCCGGTGCTATAAACGCGATTACCGACTACAGCCAATGGCTTGCGACCAAGGCGACAAATCATTGGCGAATTTTCTCGCGAAAGACTGTATTCCCATGACCGAAGCTGGTAAAATCCTGCGCCATCACAACGTAGCAAGTGCCGCCCGTACAAACGGCGCTTATTTGCACAAATTCATTGACAAACGCAGGCCAAAAGGGCATATTCCTCGGCCTTCGAATTGTCCTCAATAGAATATATTTGGGAGTTGGACCTTGGCTAATATCAAATCAGCTAAGAAACGCGCCGTACAGTCTGAGAAACGCCGCAAGCACAACGCTAGTGGTCGTTCAATGATGCGTACCTACATCAAGAAAGTAGAAGCGGCAATCGTAGCTGGCGACAAAGAAGTAGCACAAAACGCATTCAACGTAATGCAACCAATCGTGGACCGCAAGGCTGCTAAAGGTCTGATCCACAAAAATAAAGCAGCACGTCATAAGTCAAACTTGTCGGCGCGCATCAACGCAATGCAATAAGCATCGTGTTGTCTGCTTGATAAAAAAAACCGGCTCAGGCCGGTTTTTTTACGTCCGCAATACCCGTTCTAGTAAGCAAACAGCGCCGAGAAATCCTTGTTGCACACCCTTTGTACCGCCGGATGCTGGATCATTCGCTCGGCAAAGATGATGTAGTACTCCTCCTGCACGCTATCTATACGCCCAATCTCCACCACGTCATCATCGTTATAAGTGTCCTGCGCATACAGAGTCGGCGCAACGAAGATCGCGTTGTGGTACATGCCAAATGTCTTCATCAGTGCAGCATCATCAAACTCGCCCAGAATCTCCACCTGGATACCCTGGGTGTTAAACCAGTTGAGCAGTTTACGCCCCAGCATCGAACGGCGGCCGGGGATCAACAGCTTGCGCTGCTCCAGACAAGCAGGGAACGGCAGGTCCGGCGCCGGCTGGCGGCAGAAGAAGCTAATGCCGCACTCGCCCAGCTTGAGCGAAAACAACCCTTCCTGCTGGCTGGAATCCACCGGGCAGTCTGACAGGATCATATCCAGTTTGTGCTGGCTGAGCTGTTCCAATAACATCTCATGCGTTGATTCAAAGCAACGCAGGTGGATTTGCTCGTTGTCCACCACCACCGCCGTTTCCAGAACCTGACTCACCAGACGTTTTGAAAGCGCATCCGCCACCCCCACGTCGAACAGCAGATTCGATTCTTTGCGATAGTTGACGATATCCAGCATTTCCTGGCTGAGCATAAACATCTTGTCAGCATAACGAAAAACCAGCTGCCCCAGCTCTGAAGGCACCAGCCCACGCCCCTGACGCTTGAACAGCTTGCCGTCCAAACGTTCTTCCAGCGCCTTGATCTGGCCGGTAATGGTCTGCGGCGTCAGAAACAACGCTTCGGCGGCACCGACCACCGAACCTTCTTTGCAGACCTGCCAGAAGTAGTAAAGGTGATTAAAGTTGATATGCGACATCCTCACGAGGTGCTCTCCTTAACGTTTCGCATCGGCAAAAGGCCTGCCGTGATGAGCGATTAATGTCCTTGTAATGTTTCAGACAACCTGTTGCTGCATTCGTCCTAAACAGAATGGTCGAAGTTGAACATATTTTATACTGAACAACTCCGACCAGCTATTGTAGTGTGTCCCCATCAACAGGGGATCCCCTAAAGGAGTTATCTGACTCGAGGTAACGACAGACGCAACAGACCGTATCCCACTACCGCCGCGGTGGTGGAACCCATCAGGATACCCAGCCGCGAGTAGGTGCTTAATGCAACATCCGCATCGCCAAAAGCCAGCGAAGCGATGAAGATCGACATGGTGAAACCAATACCACAGAGCACAGAAACAGCAAACACCTGTTTGAAACCAATTCCTTCAGGCAGACGGGCAATCCCCAGCTTCACGGCGAGCAGGCTAAAAGTGAAGATACCCAAAGGTTTACCGATAAACAGCCCCGCTGTAATCCCCATTGGCAACAGCGAAGTCAGCCCGCTCAGCGACACGCCCTGCAATGAAACACCGGCGTTGGCAAAGGCAAACAGCGGCAGTATCAGGAACGCCACCCAGGGGTGCAGCCCATGCTCCAGCGTCTCTGACGGCGACGGCCCCTTTTTCACATGCAGCGGTATCATAAAGCCGACGATCACCCCAGCCAGCGTCGCATGCACCCCGGACTTGAGGATCGCCACCCACAACACCAGGCCGACAAACATATAGAGCGAGGTTTTTCCCACGCCACGCCAGTTCATCAACGCCAGCACGGCAATGGAAGCCGCAGCCACGCCCAGCGCCGTCATCGACACTTCATGGGTATAGAACAGCGCGATAATCACGATCACGCCCAGGTCGTCGATAATCGCCAGCGCCAACAGGAACACCTTCAGGCTGGTGGGAACGCGGTTCCCCAACAGCGCCATAACCCCAAGGGCGAACGCAATGTCGGTAGCCGCCGGGATTGCCCAGCCCTGACGAGTGACCTCATCCGCGCCGTTGAACATCAAATAAATCAGCGCCGGCGCCAGCATACCGCCCAACGCGGCGATCGCCGGAAATACCGCCTTGTCACGCCCGGCCAATGAGCCTTCCATCAACTCACGCTTAACTTCCAGCCCGACCACCAGGAAAAAGATCGCCATCAGGCCGTCGTTAATCCACAGCAACAAGGGTTTGCCAACCTCCAGCGAGGAGATTTTCACCATGACAGGTAAATCGAGAAAAGCGTGATAAATCCCCTGAGCCGGGGTGTTGGCCATGATCAACGCGATAATCGCGGCCATAATCAGGATAATGCCGCCCGCGGCTTCCTGACGTAAAAACTGACGAATAATGTTGGTCACAATACGTCTCTCCACAGCATTGCGGGGCAGAAAAAACGTCCCGCGGACAAAGTAATGGAGTGAGTATAGACGCCGTTTAAGCTCGAAAAAACACGTTTATAAATGCTATTAACATCGTAAAAACCGAGCAATTAACGATGTAAGTCACATTCTAATGAGGGGACGTTGAGATCCGAAAATCAATAAAAAACCCCGGATTCGACGCCGGGGTTTTATACATTACGCTAACGTAAACCGTAGGTTAACGAGTCAGGTCGTCAAAAAACTTTTTCACGCCGTCGAAGAAGGTCTTCGAACGTGGGCTGTTTTTGTCGCCGGATGGGCCACCAAGGCTCTCTTCCAGCTCTTTCAACAACTGCTTCTGCTTGTCGTTAAGGTTAACCGGGGTCTCCACCACCACGCGGCACAGCAGGTCGCCCTGGCTGCCGCCACGCACGGATTTGACGCCCTTGCCGCGCATGCGGAACAGTTTGCCGGTCTGGGTTTCCGCAGGTACCTTCAGCTTCACGCGGCCATCCAGCGTCGGCACTTCAATCTCGCCGCCCAATGCTGCCATCGCGAAGTTAATCGGCACTTCACAGTACAGGTTATTGCCTTCACGCTCGAAGATCGGGTGCGCTTTCACCTGAACCTGAACGTACAAATCCCCCGCCGGTGCACCATGCTCACCCGCTTCACCCTCACCCGCCAGGCGGATGCGGTCGCCGGTATCTACGCCGGCCGGGATTTTCACCGACAGCGTTTTGGCTTTCTCTACCCGGCCGTGGCCGTGGCAGCTGTTGCAAGGGTCTTTGATGATCTGACCGCGGCCATGACAGTGCGGACAGGCCTGCTGCACGGTAAAGAAGCCCTGGCGCATTTGCACCTGGCCCTGACCATGACAGGTCGGACAGGTCACCGGCGAACTGCCGGGCTTCGCGCCGCTGCCGTGACAAACACCACACTCTTCCAGCGTCGGGATGCGGATCTCTTTGGTAACGCCACGAACCGCTTCCTCGAGGGAGAGCTCCATGTTGTAGCGCAGATCGGAACCGCGGCTGGCACGCTGACGGCGGCCACCACCGAAGATGTCGCCGAATACGTCGCCAAAGATATCGCTGAAGTCGGCGCCGCCGCCGCCAAACCCGCCACCACCGCCCATGCCACCCTGTTCAAAGGCGGCATGGCCGTATTGATCGTAGGCCGCACGCTTTTGCTCGTCGGTCAGGACCTCGTAGGCTTCCTTGACCTCTTTAAATTGGGCTTCGGCGTCTTTCTCCTGGTTGCGGTCAGGATGGTATTTCATCGCCAGGCGCTTGTACGCCTTTTTTATCTCACGCTCTTCCGCCGTCTTGGAGACGCCGAGAATCTCGTAATAGTCTTTCTTCGCCATTATTTCTCTTACCCTTAACATGCGTGCACGGGCGTAGAGTTGCCTCGACGCCCGTGCTGGTTTCCAGTAACGGCCTGACGGCCGTTACGTGCCCGCTTAAGGGCGATTATTTCTTGTCTTTAACTTCTTCGAACTCAGCGTCAACCACGTCGTCGTCTTTCTGCGCCGCGTTGTCAGCACCGGCATCAGCACCTTGCTGAGCCTGCTGCGCCTGAGCCATTTCCAGCAGCTTGCCGGAAACCTGCACCAGCGCCTGGGTCTTGGCTTCGATCTCGGCTTTGTCTTCGCCTTTAACCGCCACTTCCAGATCTTTCAGCGCCGCTTCGATAGCCGTTTTGTCTTCCGCCGGCAGTTTGTCGCCTGCTTCTTCCAACTGCTTACGGGTGCCGTGGATCAGGTGATCGGCCTGGTTACGGGTCTGCACCAGCTCTTCGAACTTACGGTCAGCTTCGGCGTTCAGTTCGGCATCACGCACCATTTTCTGGATTTCTTCTTCGTTCAGACCGGAAGAAGCCTTGATGGTGATTTTCTGCTCACGGCCGGTATTCTTGTCTTTGGCAGACACGTGCAAAATACCGTCGGCGTCGATGTCGAAGGTCACTTCGATCTGCGCCATACCGCGTGGAGCAGCCTGGATACCGTCCAGGTTGAACTGGCCCAGCGACTTGTTATCGTTAGCGCGTTTACGCTCACCCTGCAGCACATGGATGGTTACCGCAGACTGGTTGTCTTCAGCGGTAGAGAACACCTGGCTGTGCTTGGTCGGGATGGTGGTGTTTTTGGTGATCAGCGGAGTCATCACACTGCCCATGGTTTCGATACCCAGCGACAGCGGGGTAACGTCCAGCAGCAGAACGTCCTTCACATCACCGGCCAACACGCCGCCCTGTACCGCAGCACCCACCGCAACGGCTTCGTCCGGGTTAACGTCTTTACGCGGTTCTTTACCGAAGAAATCAGCGACTTTCTTCTGAACCATTGGCATACGGGTCTGGCCGCCCACCAGGATCACGTCCTGAATGTCGGAAACCGACAGGCCTGCGTCTTTCAGCGCAACTTTCAGTGGCTCGATGGAACGAGCAACCAGATCTTCAACCAGCGACTCGAGTTTGGCGCGGGTCACTTTGATGTTCATGTGTTTCGGGCCGCTCGCGTCTGCCGTGATGTACGGCAGGTTGACGTCGGTCTGCTGAGCGGAAGACAGCTCAATCTTCGCTTTCTCTGCGGCTTCTTTCAGACGCTGCATTGCCAGCGGATCTTTACGCAGATCCATGCCCTGTTCTTTCTTGAACTCTTCAACCAGATAGTTGATCAGACGGCTGTCGAAGTCTTCGCCACCCAGGTGGGTATCACCGTTGGTTGCCAGAACTTCGAAGGTTTTTTCGCCGTCGACGTCGTCGATTTCGATAATGGAAATATCGAAAGTACCGCCGCCCAGGTCATAAACCGCGATGGTGCGGTTGCCGACTTCTTTGTCCAGGCCGTAAGCCAGGGCTGCAGCCGTCGGTTCGTTGATGATGCGTTTTACTTCCAGACCTGCGATACGGCCGGCGTCTTTGGTCGCCTGACGCTGTGCGTCGTTGAAGTAGGCAGGTACGGTGATAACCGCTTCAGTTACCGGTTCACCCAGGTAATCTTCCGCCGTTTTCTTCATTTTCTTCAGCACTTCAGCAGAAATCTGCGGAGGCGCGATTTTCTGGCCTTTCACTTCGATCCAGGCGTCGCCGTTATCTGCGGCCACGATTTGGTACGGCATGATGTCTTTATCACGCTGTGCTTCTTCGTCCTGGAAACGACGGCCAATCAGGCGCTTGATCGCAAACAGGGTATTTTGTGGGTTAGTCACAGCCTGACGCTTAGCCGGCTGACCAACCAGAATCTCACCGTCTTGGGTGTAGGCGATAATAGAAGGAGTTGTGCGGTCGCCCTCGGCGTTTTCCAGCACGCGCGCCTTACCACCATCCATAATTGCTACGCAGGAGTTGGTAGTCCCCAGGTCGATACCAATAATTTTGCCCATCTAAACGTCTCCACTAATAAATTCATAATCGGTCAGGTTGCTAACCTATATGCGGGCGATTTTTTGCTTTTCAACTGCCCGCTATCTCAGTCTTTCCCGCGGTCAGCAACTGCGGTTGCAAATAAGATGGGGCCATCCCACTCAGCATCAAGGGGCAAGGTGAAAAAAATTTCTTTTTTATCGTCACTCAGATCATTGTTTCCTACTCAGGGGATCATTATGATGCCGCGCGCTCTGATGGAAGTTACGGTTTTTTCGGCCATTCAGACCATTTATGAATTTACTTAGCTATTTCCGTTAATTTTCTGTTATCGCAGAGGACATATGCACACCAACAAGTTGGCAAATCCCGGCCCTCTCGGCCTGATGGGCTTCGGGATGACCACCGTCTTGCTGAACCTGCACAACGCGGGCTTTTTCCCACTGACTTCCGTCATCATCAGCATGGGGATTTTCTTCGGTGGCCTGGCCCAGATTATGGCCGGCCTGCTGGAATACAAGAAGGGCAACACCTTCGGCATGACCGCCTTTATCTCTTACGGCAGCTTCTGGCTGAGCCTGGTCGGCATTCTGCTGCTGCCACGCCTGGGCCTGGCCGAACCGACCGACGCTACCGTGCTGGGCATTTACCTGGCGCTGTGGGGCGTTTTCACCCTGTTCATGTTCTTCGGCACGCTGTGCGCCAATCGTGCGTTGCAATTCATCTTTGCCAGCCTGACGCTGCTGTTCGCCATGTTGGCGATTGGCAACATCACCGGCAACCACGCGCTGCTGACCTTTGCCGGTTATGAAGGGGTGATCTGCGGCGCCAGCGCCATTTACCTGGCCATGGCGGAAGTGCTCAACGAGCAGTTTGGCCGTACGGTGCTGCCGATTGGCGCAGTGACTGCCAAAGGTGCGGAGCCTATTCCGGCGATGGCGTAATTGCCTTTGGCCTGAAACAAAAAACCCTGCGACGCAGGTTTTTTTTTTAGCTGTAGGAACCGGCGCGTTGCACCTTGGTTTCGCTGTTTAAATCGCGGTGCAGATAGATGCCCAGCAGCAGCCCGATACCGGACAACGCCAGCACGTAGTAAGCGGGGGCTAACGGGGTTAACTTCATGATCAGCGTGACAAATATTGGGGTTAAACCACCAAAAATAGCGTATGCGACATTGTATGAGAACGAAATCCCGGTAAACCGTACTTCTGCCGGAAAAGCCCGCACCATCACGTAAGGCACCGCACCCACTACCCCCACACTGAAGCCTACCAGGGCATAGCAAGCAAACAGCATTTCCGGGTGCACGCCCACCGTCTGATAGAACAGCCAGCTGCAACCGGCCAGCAATAAACTGCCGACGATAAAGGTTTTACTGGCGCCAAAGCGATCCGCCGACAGCCCGGCGGCAATGCAGCCGGCAATCAGCATAATGGTGGCGATGCTGTTGGCCTGCAGCGACAGCGCCGGGGCGATGCCAAACTGTTTTTGCAGGTAGGTTGGCGTCATCAGAATGACCACCACGATACCCGCGGACAGCAACCAGGTGAGCAGCATAGACACCGCCACTTCCTTGCGATGATTCAGCACCACGGATTTTAGCGGCAGCTCCTTGGCCAGCGCTTTGCGCGCTTGCATCTCGATGAAGATGGGCGTTTCCTGCAGCCAGCGGCGCAAATACATCGCCACCAGCCCGAAGATGCCACCGAGCAAGAACGGGATACGCCAGCCGCCGTCGAGAATGGTCTGTTGGCTCAAGGTGGTGTTGATCACCGTCGCGACCAGCGACCCCAGAAGGATGCCGACGGTCAGGCCGGCGGTCAATGTGCCACAGGCGAAGCCGATACGGCGGCGCGGCACATGCTCGGCGACAAATACCCAGGCGCCCGGCACTTCACCGCCAATCGCCGCCCCTTGCAACACGCGCATCAACAACAGTAACAACGGTGCGGCAATGCCGATATTGGCGTAAGTGGGCAACAGGCCCATCGCCAGCGTCGGTAACGCCATCAACAGAATGCTCAGGCTGAACATTTTTTTGCGACCAATCCGATCGCCGAAATGCGCCATCACGATGCCGCCCAGCGGCCGGGCCAGATAACCGGCGGCGAAGATACCGAAGGTCTGCACCTGTCGCAGCCATTCCGGCATGTCCGCCGGGAAAAACAGCTCGCCCATCACCGCGGCAAAGAAGACGAAAATGATGAAGTCATAAAACTCCAACGCACCGCCGAGGGCAGCCAACGTCAGAGTTTTGTAGTCTTGCCGGTTTAACCGGCGATTATTGTCGTGAGGCATAGGGTACCGTCGGAAAAGGCTGTAGAAATAAAAGCCGCAGGCTTTCTGTAAACGAATTCTTACTATAGCGGCAAATTATTTTCACACCAGACGGACTGAAGCTAATCTCACAGATCGCTGAAATTTAGAGGTTTATCTCGCGGCGTGCGTTCTTCGGGCGAAATGCTGCTACCACCGCCGCCTGCGTTTCCACATAAGGCCCTTCGAGCAATTGGATGCAATAAGGCACGCTGGCGAAAATGCCGTGCACCACCGTCTTGCCCTGCTCATCCTTCACCCCTTCCAGCGTTTCCTTGATCGACTTCGGCTGCCCCGGCAGGTTGATGATCAACGCCTGTTTGCGGATCGCCCCGACCTGGCGTGAAAGAATTGCCGTTGGCACATAGTGTAGGCTGATTTGGCGCATTTGCTCGCCGAAGCCGGGCATCACGCGATCGGCTATCGCCAGGGTGGCGTCAGGCGTCACATCGCGCCGTGCCGGGCCGGTACCGCCGGTGGTCAGCACCAGGTGGCAGCCCATTTCATCCACCAGCTCGCACAGAGTCTGTTCGATAAGCGTCTGCTCATCGGGGATCAGACGGGTTTCCAGTTTAAAGGGCGAGACGAGTGCGGCGGTCAGCCACTCTTCCAATGCCGGAATGCCCTTATCCTGGTAAACACCGCCGGAAGCGCGGTCGGAAACAGAAACCAAACCAATACGTAATATATCCATGCGTAACCTCTACAGCCTGATGGGTTCACTTCCCATCCTGTTATTAATCCTGAGAGTATAAAGTGTCTGGCCCACCGCCGGGCGCGGCGAGCATAAAAAAAGGTGGCCTGAGCCACCTTTTTCGCGCTGATTGCGGTAATTACAGCAGATCGGCGATCATTTTTTCCAGCTTGCCCTGGTCTACGGCAAACTTGCGGATACCGTCGGTCAGTTTCTCAACCGCCATTGGATCCTGGTTGTGCTGCCAGTAGAACTCAGGCTCGGTCAGCGCAGCAGGGCGCGCTTTTACTTCGCCGGTATAAGCCAGTTTACGTTCCAGTGCGCCTTCGCTCTCTGCCAGTTCTTTCAGCAGCGCAGGGGCAATGGTCAGACGGTCACAGCCAGCCAGTTCGATGATTTCACCCACGTTACGGAAGCTGGCGCCCATCACCACGGTGTTGTAGCCGTGCTCTTTGTAATACTGGTAGATCTCGGTAACGGAAACCACGCCCGGATCTTCGTTTGGCGCGAACTCTTTCTTGTCGCCATTGGCTTTGTACCAGTCGAGGATACGGCCAACGAACGGAGAAATCAGGAACACGCCGGCTTCAGCGCAGGCGCGCGCCTGAGCGAAGGAGAACAGCAGCGTCAGGTTACAGTTGATGCCTTCTTTTTCCAGTTGCTCCGCTGCGCGGATGCCCTGCCAGGTAGAAGCCAGTTTGATCAGGATGCGATCGTTGCTGATGCCGGCATCGTTGTACAGTTTGATCAGGCGCTTGGCCTTGGCAACGCTGGCGACGGTGTCGTAGGACAGGCGTGCGTCCACTTCCGTGGAGATGCGGCCCGGAACCAGTTTAAGGATTTCCAGACCAATGTTGACGGCCAGCTTGTCGGCGGCATCGGCGATCTGCTGTTCGCGATCGCTGCTCTGCTCGCGCGCCCAGGCAATGGCTTCGTCAATCAGTTTACGGTATTCAGGAATTTGAGCTGCATTGAGGATCAGCGAAGGATTGGTTGTGGCGTCTTGCGGTTGATACAGCTTCATTGCCGCGATATCGCCCGTGTCCGCAACCACAGTAGTGAGCTGGCGCAGGGAAGTTAATTTATCGGTCATGTTGGCATTATCTCATCGTTTGTGCATGAACTTTTGGCATCGTTCAACCATGCCCTGCCCTGATAATAACATGCGCAAGGCCCGGTGCAAGGCTGGAAAATCGCGGCCAGACGGCGTTGATTTTTTCCTTGGGCGAGCAACCGTTTACGCAGATATCTTTCGTCATTCCCGAGCTAATGAAAAGGCAATAACGTGCTATCGATGAAATGAATTATGTTAAATTCGCGCCCAATGAGGCGAGAGATCCTGAGCCTTGAGACAAATCTCAATTCATCTGAACCCGGCTGATTTCAGCTAAGCTATTGTAAAAACTGACTCAATGTATTTTCACCCGCGGTGGATGCTGCGCGGTGTGCGGTAAATTTCATCAAGGAGGGATCCGTGACGGACCTGATAGATTTTATAAACACTGTTTTGTGGGATTCGGTACTGATTTATTTGCTGCTGGGTACGGGCATTTATTTCACCCTGCGGACCCGCTTTATTCAGGTCCGCCATTTCAGCCACATGTTCTCGGTGCTGAAACACAGCAACAAAAGCGACAGCGCAGGCGTCTCCTCTTTTCAGGCGCTGTGTACCACCCTGGCGGCACGCGTCGGAACCGGTAACCTGACCGGCGTGGCGATAGCCCTCACTGCCGGCGGCCCGGGGGCGATCTTCTGGATGTGGGTGGTGGCGTTTATCGGCATGTCCACCTCGTTCGTCGAAAGCAGTCTCGCCCAGCTCTACAAAACCAAAGACGATCAGGGCAACTACCGCGGCGGCCCGGCCTACTATATGGAAAAGGGCCTGGGCATGCGCTGGATGGGCGTGCTGTTCTCCCTTTTCCTGATCATCGCCTTCGGCTTGGTGTTTAATGCCGTCCAGGCCAACTCCATCGCCCGGGCTTCCGCTGTCGCTTTCAACGTGAAGCCGCTGCACGTGGGGATCGGCCTGGTGTTGCTGAGCGGCATCGTGATCTTCGGTGGCATCCGTTCCGTCGCGCGCGTGGCCGAACGGGTGGTGCCGCTGATGGCCGGCGCTTATCTGCTGCTGGCTTTCTGGGTCATTGGCCACAATATTGAGCAGATGTCGACGATCCTAACGCTGGTGATCAAGAGTGCCTTCGGGCTGCAGGAAGCGGCGGCCGGTGCCGTCGGCTATGGCATTTCGCAAGCGATGGCCCAGGGCGTTCAGCGCGGTCTGTTCTCCAATGAGGCCGGTATGGGCTCCGCGCCCAATGCGGCGGCCTCCGCGTCACCTTACCCGCCGCACCCCGCCTCGCAGGGCTATGTGCAGATGTTCGGGGTCTTCATCGATACTGTCGTTATCTGCAGCGCCACCGCCGCGATAATTCTCTCGTCCGGGGTGCTGGATCAGCCGGTAGCCAGCGTCAGCGGCATCGATATGACCCAACGGGCGCTGTCCTCCGCCGTCGGCAGTTGGGGAGCCCCGTTTGTCGCCATCGCCATTTTCTTTTTCGCTTTCACCTCGATCATTGCCAACTATGCCTACGCCGAGAGCAATCTGGTGTTCCTTGAGCATAACCACCCGGCCGGGTTGACGATTTTCCGCTGCGCGGCACTGGGCATGGTGATGTTTGGCGCGCTGGCCGAGCTGCCGGTGGTATGGAAAATGGCCGACACCTCGATGGCGCTGATGGCGATCACCAACCTGACGGCGATCCTGCTGCTGTCGCGCGTGGCGCTGAGGCTGGCCAACGACTACCACCGCCAGCGCAAGCTGGGGCAATTGCCCACTTTCGACGTGAAGCGTTTCCCCGAGCTGAAATCCCAGCTTGAACCGGGCGTATGGGATAAAGGTTAACTTTTGCGGGTGCGTTTCGCCTATCAGACCCATTGCCCCTTTTTCTCGCGCTTTTTGCTACAGTGTTCATTCTTGGATAAACAGGATCTGGCCATGCTCGTTATTATTTCACCTGCAAAAACCCTTGATTACGAAAGCCCGCTGGCGACAGAACGCTTCACGCAGCCCGAATTGCTGGACAAGTCGAAGCAACTGATCAAAATCTGCCGCGAGCTGACGCCGGCGCAAATCTCCAGCCTGATGGGCATCAGCGATAAACTGGCCGGCCTGAATGCCGCTCGCTTCAGCGACTGGCAGCCTAAATTCACCCCAAACACCGCCCGCCAGGCGTTATTGGCTTTTAAAGGCGATGTGTATACCGGCCTGCAGGCGCAGGACTTCAACGAAGAGGACTTTGATTTCGCCCAGCAGCACCTGCGGATGCTGTCCGGCTTATATGGCGTGCTGCGCCCGCTCGATCTGATGATGCCTTACCGGCTGGAGATGGGCATCAGGCTGGAGAATCCCAAGGGCAAGGACTTGTACAGTTTCTGGGGCGAGCAGATCACCAAAAAGTTGAACGAGGCGCTGGAACAACAGGGTGACGACGTGGTGGTCAATCTGGCTTCCGACGAGTACTTCAAGTCGGTGAAACCGGCCAAACTGCACGGCACGCTGATCAAACCGGTATTTCTCGACGAGAAGAACGGCAAATATAAGGTGATCAGTTTCTACGCCAAAAAAGCGCGTGGGTTGATGAGCCGCTTTATCATCAAAAATCGCCTGACGCAGCGCGAGCAATTGGTGGATTTCAACCTGGAAGGCTATGTCTTTGACGAAGCCGGTTCCCAGGGCAATGAACTGGTGTTCAAACGCCCCGAACAGTAAAAAGAACGCAAAAAAAAGCCGTCGCAATGACGGCTTTCGTTTTTAGGCTGGGCGGTTTCAGGCCGGCAGAGCCATCAGGAATTTACGCAACTCGGCGAAACCGGCCGGCAGGCTGTGGGACAGCAGCGGCAAATCGGCACGCAGCGCCAGCGCCTTCGGCAGCGGCAGCTCCTGGCCGAGGATCTCTTCTACGCTCTCTTTGAACTTGGCCGGATGCGCGGTGCCGAGGAACAAACCAAACTCCCCTTCCCGCAGTTGATCGCGCAGAGCGCGGTAAGCGATCGCGGCATGCGGTTCTGAGAGATACCCCAATTGCGCCAGTTCCCGCATGGTGTCCCTGGTGGTTTCATCGCTCACCGTAGCGTGGCCCAGATCTTTCAACTGCCAGATTTTACGGCGGAACAGCTCTTCCACCCGCGGCCAGTTGTTCGGCTGGCTGACGTCCATCGCATTCGACAGCGTCGCGACCGTAGCGTGCGGCTGCCACTGACCGTTGGTCAGGAAGCGCGGCACGGTGTCGTTGGCATTGGTGGCAGCAATAAAACGCTTCACCGGCAGGCCCAGCGATTTGGCCAGCAGACCGGCGGTCAGATCGCCGAAGTTGCCGCTTGGCACCGAGATCACCAGTTGATTGCGCGCTTCCTGCGGCAATTGCGCCACCGCTTCGAAGTAGTAGCAAATCTGCGCCAACAGGCGGCTGATATTGATGGAGTTTGCCGAGTTCAGGTGCAGCGCTTCTTTCAGCTCCTGATCGTCAAAGGCCTGTTTCACCAGCGCCTGGCAAGCATCGAAGTCACCGTCGATCGCCACGGTGTGGATATTGCCGCCCAGGGTGCAGAACAGTTTTTCCTGCAGCGGGCTGATTTTGCCCTGCGGATACAAGATGACCACGCGTACGTTCTTCAGACCGTAGAAAGCGTGCGCCACGGCAGCGCCGGTATCGCCGGAGGTCGCCGTCAGGATAGTCACCGGCTGATCGCCCGCCACTTCCGCCAGCATCTGCGCCATAAAGCGGCCACCGAAGTCTTTGAACGCCAGCGTCGGGCCGTGGAACAACTCCAGGCAGGCAATGTCGTCTTCTACTGGCGCAACCGGCGCCGGGAATTCAAACGCCGCCGCCACGCGCTTATGCAACGCCTCTTCCGACACTTCATCGCCGATAAACGCCGACAGGATGCGGGTGCTGCGGGTGACAAAGTCCTGCTCCAGCAGGTGATCGATTTCGGTCAGTTCGAACTCCGGCAGATCCAGCGGGAAAAACAGCCCTTGCTGTTTGCCCAGGCCCTGTTTGATCGCCTGTGCAAAGCTGACCTGCTCGTTGTGATCCTTAAGGTTGTACAGTTTCATGCGTTATCCCAGTAGTCGTGCGCCTGCGGTATCCAGACGGCAAATATGAACAAAACCTTCGTCGTTTTGCAGATAGTGATTGGTCAGCCAGTCGGCCATGCGTTGTGCGGTGGCGCCATCGTCACAGACGGCGAACAGCGTCGGGCCGGAGCCGGAGATGCCGCAAGCCAGAGCGCCGATGTCCTGCGCGGCCTTGCGCGCGTCGGCAAAGCCCGGCAGCAGGCGGGTACGGTACGGCTCGGCAATCACGTCCTGCATCAATTTGGCTGCCAGACGCGGCTGCTGGGTATGGCAGGCATGGATAAAGCCCGCCAGATAGCGACCATGGCTGATACAGTCCTGACGGCGGTACTGCGCGGGCAGGATAGCGCGCGCTTCGGCGGTGGACACCTTGATGCCCGGGTAGGCCATCACCCACAACCAGTCTTTAAAGCAGGGCACTTCCTGGCTGATGAACCCCTCTTCTTCCAACATCAGTTGCAGGCCGCCCAGGTAGCATGGCGCCACGTTGTCGTAATGCACACTGCCGGAGATACGGCCTTCCAGCTCGCCCATCAGGCCAAGCAGCGTCATTTTGTCCAGCGGACGATTGCAGAATTCATTCATCGCCATCAATCCGGCGACCACCGAACAGGCGCTGGAGCCCAGCCCGGAACCGATCGGCATGTTTTTCTCCAGCCGCATCGCCACCGGGATCTGCCGGCCTATCTCCTGGCAGAAACGCTCCCAGCACTGGTAGACGATATTTTCTTTCGGATCGTCAGGCAGTTTGCTGACGAAGCGGCCGGCGTTTTGCAGGCTGAACGTTTCGGCGGCTTCCACGCTGACGCAATCGCCCAACAGGGTGCCGTCGATCGGAGACACCGCTGCACCCAGAACGTCGAAGCCGACGCTGACGTTGCCAATTGAGGCCGGTGCATACACCTTAACCATATTAAACTCCCAACTTCCATGACAGTGTGCGCAACAGGTCGGCAAATACCCCCGCCGCAGTCACATCATTACCGGCGCCGTAGCCGCGCAACACCAAAGGTAATGGCTGATAGTAACGGCTGTAGAAGGCCAGGGCGTTCTCACCGTTCTTCACTTTATACAACGGATCGTTGCCGTCTACCGCATCAATGCGCACCTGACAGCGGCCATCTTCGATCACGCCGACATAGCGCAACACCTTGCCCTGCTCGGCGGCGTTAGCCACGTTGCGCGCGTATTCCTTATCCAACTCCGGCAAGCGCGCCAGGAAGGTTTCCACATCACCGGAAGCGTCAAAGGACGGCGGCAGCGCCGACTCGACCTCAATGTCCCCCAGTTCCAGCTTGTAACCCGCCTCGCGGGCCAGGATCAGCAGCTTGCGGGCTACATCCATGCCGGAAAGATCGTCACGCGGATCCGGCTCGGTGAACCCTTTGGCCTTGGCCTCCAGGGTCGCCGCCGACAGCGACATGCCTTCGTCCAGCTTGCCGAAAATAAACGACAGCGAACCGGACAGGATACCGGAGAAACGCGTCAGTTCGTCGCCGGCATTCAGCAGATTTTGCAGGTTCTCGATAACCGGCAAACCCGCGCCGACGTTGGTGTCGTACAGGAACTTGCGGCGTGAGCCGGCAGCGGCGGTGCGCAGCTGTTGATAGTAGTTCATCGACGAGGTGTTGGCCTTCTTGTTCGGTGTCACCACGTGGAAACCATCGGCCAGGAAATCCGCGTATTGGTCGGCGACCGCCTGGCTGGAGGTACAGTCGACAATCACCGGGTTCAGCAGGTGATACTCCTTCACCAGACGGATGAGGCGGCCCAGATTGAACGGTTCTTTAGCCGCGGCCAGTTCCTCTTTCCAACTCTCCAGAGCAATACCGTGCACATTGGTCAGCATGGCTCGGGAATTGGCGATACCGCAGATGCGCAGATCGATATGCTTTTGTTTCAGCCACGGCTGCTGGCGATAAATCTGCTCGATCAAGGCGCCGCCGACGCCGCCGACGCCGATGACAAACACTTCAATCACCTGATCGGTATTGAACAGCATCTGGTGGCAGACGCGAACGCCGGTGGTGGCGGAATCGTTGCTGACCACCACCGAGATGGAACGCTCCGACGAGCCCTGGGCGATGGCGACAATGTTGATATTGGCGCGCGCCAGCGCGGAGAAGAAGCGGGCCGAGATGCCGCGCAATGTGCGCATGCCGTCGCCCACGACAGAGATAATCGCCAGCTTCTCCATCACGTCCAGCGGCTCGAGCAAGCCGTCTTTCAGCTCAAGATAGAATTCGTCTTCCAGCGCACGGCGCGCACGCTGCAGTTCGCTCTGCGGCACGCAGAAGCTGATGCTGTATTCGGAAGAGGATTGGGTAATCAGCACGACCGAAATACCGGCGCGCGACATCACGGCGAACACCCGAGCGGCCATGCCGACCATGCCCTTCATCCCCGGGCCGGAGACGTTGATCATTGCCATGTTGTTCAGGTTGGTGATGCCCTTCACCGGGGTATCGCTATCCACGTTTTCACCGCCGATCAGCGTGCCGGGAGCCTGCGGATTGGAGGTGTTTTTGATCAGGCAAGGGATTTGGAACTGGGCAATCGGTGTGATGGTACGGGGGTGAAGCACGCTGGCGCCGAAATAAGAAAGCTCCATCGCCTCCTGGTACGACATCGACTTCAGCAGCCTGGCGTCCGGCACGGTGCGCGGGTCGCAGGTATAAACGCCGTCTACGTCGGTCCAGATCTCGCAACAGTCGGCGCGCAGACAAGCGGCCAGTACGGCGGCAGAGTAATCGGAACCGTTACGGCCCAACACCACCAGCTCGCCCTTGTCATTACCGGCGGTAAAACCGGCCATCAGCACGATGTGATCCGCCGGGATAGCCGAGGCGGCGATGCGCAACGTGGATTCGGCGATATCTACAGTCGACTCCAGATAATGCCCCTGCGCCAGCAGTTTCTCTACCGGGTTGATCACCGTCACCGGGAAACCTTTGGCGCGGAATACGCCTTCCATGATGGCGATGGAGAGCTTCTCGCCACGGCAGATAATCGCCGCGTTCACGCTGTCCGGGCATTGCCCCAGCAGCGCTACGCCGTGCAGCACCTGCTTCAGTTGGGCGAACTCCTGATCGACCAGGGTCTTCAGGCGATCGTATTCGAAACCTGGCAGAGCCTGCGCCAGGCCGCTCAGCAGGTCGGCGAAGATGCGCTCCGCATCGCTCATATTTGGCAGAATGTCTTGCCCGGCCACCGTTTTTTCAATCATCGCCACCAAGTGGTTGGTGATCTTTGCAGGCGCGGACAATACCGTGGCTACCTGTCCCTGACGTGCGTTACTTTCCATGATGTCGGCAACGCGCAGAAAACGTTCTGCATTCGCTACCGAAGTTCCGCCAAATTTCAGCACTCGCATTTCTGATCTCTCCCGAATTTAAGCCGAAAAAAAAGCCCGCACTGTTTAGGTGCGGGCTTTTTTCTTTTGTTTCCTGTACGCGTCAGCCCGCCCCGTTACCTGTGGTTTCGGTGGTGGTAATAATTGTGATATTCAGGCTGATGTTTCGCATTTTTTCTGTCTGTCTCATTAAATACTCTGTCCCCTCTATTGGTTAAAGCAATCGCTTTCCCAAGTCAAATTATTTCTTGTTTTTGCCCATTTTCCGCCCCGCTTGGCGAGTGAGCAATGCGATAGCAGAAAAGCCAAATGGCAGAACAAAAAAACAACCTGAAGGCAGTTTTGCAGTGGATCACACTGCATAATGACCAGAGCTTGCAGGTATCACTTTGTGAGCTTTTTTTCGATGTCATGCAGCAACCTGTGCAACATCGCCGTATCCCGTTGTGGCAGAACGCCCAGCCGCTGGTGCAGCCAATCGCGCAATTTTTGGTCATCGCTGACCCCCAACGCGCCCAATAATCCTTCGGCGCGCTGACGCAATGCCCGCAACTGCCCTTCATTGGCCATCGTCTCCTGCGGCGCACTGACGTTCATCAGTTCCGACAGTTGATAGCAATACACCATGACCGCCTGGCCGAGATTCAGCGAAGGGTAGTCCGCCTGCATAGGTACGCCGGTCAGCAGATCGGCCAATTCCAGCTCTTCATTGGTCAGGCCGGAATCTTCGCGGCCAAATACCAGGGCAGCCTGATTCACCCACTGACTGCGCTCGCCCAATTGCCCCAATAGTTGCTGCGGCGTACAGTAATAATGGAAACGCGCACGGCTGCGGGCCGTAGTGGCTACGGTGAAGTCCACGTCCGCTAACGCCTGAGACAAGGTGGCGAAAGTCTGCACGCCATCGAGGATCTCCCCCGCCCCATGAGCGACCCAGCGCGCTGCCGGCTGCAGGTGCGCTTCGCTGTCGACGATGCGCAACGAGGTGAATCCCATGGTTTTCATTGCCCGCGCTGCGGCGCCGACGTTTTCCGGCCGTGCCGGAGCCACTAAAACAATATGAAGCTGCATCAATACTCCACAGAAAGAGGAATCGCGAGTTTTTGACTGTTCGGGATAGTCTGATTATATTTACAACTGCGCAACAAAAATCCCAAAAATTGCTACAGAGATGTATAAATAGGTTTTTTAACGGATAAATAGAGTGGAATAGATATTATTGCCACTTATGTTTTACTATTCTTATTAATCAATACGTTAAAATAGCATTCTTATCAATAAGCTCATAATTGTAACCTATTAAGCGCAACAATGCTGAATCGTACACAGAATTTGTGGTTCTGTGACTTAAGCTGGCAGTTCTGTAAGTGTTTTTCACAAAACTGTTAACGTGCTACAATTGAATTTGATATATGTCAACAAAGCGTAGTTTTGTTGGGTGATGAATTCGGCACGCACTGTTATATTGCTGTTAATAGGGTTAGGATATCCGCCGTTTTGGCACCTTTGGGGTGTAAGGAATAACCGCCCCACCAAGCTAGCGATCTTGTTGACATTAGATGGAAAGTGCATCAAGAACGAGTTTACGTACTTTAGTCATTTGGTAAGAGGGAACGTGAGCGCTATCTCTGCCCTCGTCTAAGAAAGCAAAGACTTCTGTACTTCCTATTTTCTATTTTGTTGGCAATTTTAGGTAGCAAATATGCAGACCCCGCACATTCTGATTGTCGAAGACGAGTTAGTCACTCGTAACACCCTGAAGAGCATTTTCGAGGCGGAAGGCTACGTTGTTCATGAAGCCAATGATGGTGCAGAGATGCACAACATCCTGTCTGAAAATGATATCAATCTGGTTATCATGGACATCAATCTGCCAGGCAAAAACGGCCTGCTGCTGGCGCGTGAACTGCGCGAACAGGCCAGCGTCGCGCTGATGTTCCTGACCGGCCGCGATAACGAAGTGGATAAGATCCTCGGATTGGAAATCGGCGCTGATGACTACATCACCAAGCCGTTTAATCCGCGTGAATTGACCATTCGCGCACGCAATCTGCTGTCTCGCACCATGAACCTGGGCAGCGTCGGCGAAGAACGTCGACTGGTAGAAAGCTATAAATTCAACGGTTGGGAGCTGGACATCAATAGCCGCTCACTGATCAGCCCGGCGGGCGAACAGTACAAGCTGCCGCGCAGCGAATTCCGCGCCATGCTGCACTTCTGCGAAAACCCGGGCAAGATCCAATCCCGTGGCGAGCTGCTGAAGAAAATGACCGGCCGCGAGCTGAAACCGCACGACCGTACCGTAGACGTAACCATTCGCCGCATTCGCAAGCACTTCGAATCAACGCCGGATACGCCTGAAATCATCGCCACCATTCACGGTGAAGGCTACCGTTTCTGCGGCGATCTGGAAGAGTAATCTTTCCCGCGTTAAAAACATCAGGGGTTCATTTGAACCCCTGATTTTATTTCGTCTCACCCCAAGGGATGATAGGCACCGCGCTCAGCGCATTTTTCGGTGAACCATCCACCACACGGTCTGAATAGCTCAGATAAATCAGCGCATTGCGGGTAGCGTCGTAGAAACGCACCACCTGCAGCTTTTTGAATACCAGCGACGTCCTTTTCTGGAACACCACAGTCCCTTCCGCCTTGCCGTTTTTGATTTTATCGTTCAGGGTAATCGGCCCCACCTGTTGACAGGAAATAGCCGCATCCGCCGTATCTTCCGCTAATCCCAGGCCGCCTTTGATGCCACCGGTTTTTGCCCGACTGATATAACAAGTTACATTTTTAACATCCGGATCGTCGAACGCTTCCACCACAATTTTGTGGTCCGGACCAAAGAGTTTAAATACCGTATCGACCGAACCTACTTGTTCAGCCTGCGCGCTGTTTACCGTTGCGCAAACTAAACCAAACAAAAATATCCATCCTTTTTTCATTCACTTAACTCCAAGAGCTACCGCCTGGAAAAAACAGGCTCAGCGATCAATATTGTTTATGTCTTAGGTCACAGAATCGGGATTTTTCTGGTCCGCACTCCTCTTTCTAGCACAGAGCGTGAAAAAAATCTTTGAGAGTCTCGGAGGAAAAAAATTGCTATTATGCGGCGTCGTTATTTCTTTGCGCCCGTTTAAGGTGTGCCCCTGTCCAACTCTTGCGCAACGTGCTGCAAGAAGCAAAGAGTGCTACGCAAAATGGCTCATGGATTGGTCTGATAGCGCAAGCACCTGCGTAATGAATAAACAGTTCGGGTTCCTACCCTAAAGCTCTACGAGGAAGATCTATGGATCAAGCCGGTATCATTCGTGATCTGCTTAGCTGGCTGGAAAGCCATTTGGACCAACCCTTGTCGCTGGACAACGTGGCGGCAAAAGCGGGCTACTCTAAATGGCATCTGCAACGGATGTTCAAAGATATTACCGGTAACGCCATCGGCGCATATATCCGGGCAAGGAGACTGTCTAAAGCTGCGGTGGCGCTGCGTTTAACCAGCCGACCGATTTTGGATATCGCCTTGCAGTATCGCTTCGACTCGCAGCAGACCTTCACTCGCGCGTTTAAAAAACAGTTTGCGCAAACGCCGGCGTTGTATCGCCGTGCCGAAGACTGGAACGCGTTCGGCATCTGTCCGCCAATCCGCCTGGGTGCCTTCACCCTGCCTCAGCCTGAATTCGTCACGTTGCCGGAACAGCACCTGATTGGCCTGACGCAAAGCTATTCTTGCACGCTGGAGCAAATCTCCAACTTCCGTACCGAGCTGCGTTCACAGTTCTGGCGCCAATATCTGGGCGAAGCCGAGACGCTGCCACCGGTACTCTACGGGTTGCACCATTCGCGCCCGAGCCAGGAAAAAGACGACGAACAGGAAGTGCTGTACACCACGGCGCTGGAGCCGCACCACGTGCCGGATAAAGTTCAGGAAGGCCAGCCGCTGGTGTTGCAGGGCGGTGAATATGCGATGTTCAGCTATGAAGGGCCGGCTTCCGGTTTGCAGGACTTTATCCTGACGCTGTATGGCACCTGCCTGCCGGCGCTCAAACTGACGCGCCGTAAAGGGCACGACATCGAGCGCTTTTATCCCAAGGGTGACCGTCGGCCACCCCAACCGCCGACCGAGATCAACTGCGACTACCTGATCCCGATCCGCCGTTAACGCTGCAGTTCGTCCAGCGCGGGCATGTCCAGATGCGTGACATCGCCCGCCGTTTCCACGATCCAGCCGGAAGCCAACCATGGGCTCTGTTGATGATCAACACGCGACAACGAACAGTTACGCAAACGCAGGCGGCGCTCGGCATAGGCCGGCAACCCGAGCACGGTGCTGATCAGGCAGCCCAGGGCAATGCCGTGGCTGACAATCAGCGGTTTACTGCCTTCAGGCAACATCAGGCAACTTTCCAGCGAGGCGCGCATCCGTTCGCCCAGCTCGTTCATGGATTCACCTTGAGGGATACGGCCTTCAGCCGTGCCATCGACCATCTGTTTGCGCCACTGTTCTTCCTGCGGCGTCAGGCTGTCGATCAGGCGCTCTTCCAGCACCCCCATATGCAGTTCACGCAAACGTGGATCGTTAATCACCTCGCAGCCGCAAGCTTCCGCGATGATTTGCGCGGTGCGACGGGTACGCCCCAGATCGCTGGTGATAACGTGCGTGATGCCCTCTTTGCTGACACGCCGGGCAACCAGATGCGCCTGATGTTCACCCTTGGCGGTTAACGGGCTGTCGGACTGGCCCTGGATACGGCGAGCCGCATTCCATTCCGTTTCGCCGTGGCGAACGAGGTATACCTGTAACATTTTGCTTTTCCGTTATACTGCGTGAAACCTGAGTTTATCTTCGTCAGAAGCGGCTTACGCAAGCCTCTGACGCAGTGAATAGGCTCTTAGCTTAAGGATGCTAAACCCGTTATGTATCATGTTGTCGCTGCAACTACCAACCCGGCAAAGATCAAGGCTATTCAGTTGGCCTTTGATGACACCTTTGGCGCGGGCCAATGTCGCATTGAATCTGTCGACGTCGCCAGCGGTGTCTCACTGCAACCGATAGGCAATCACGAGACCCGCACCGGCGCACGCCAGCGCGTAATGGAAGCCCGTCAGGTTCGCCCGGAGGCCGACTTTTGGGTCGGCGTGGAAGCAGGCATCGAAGAGAATATGACCTTCGCCTGGATGACGGTGGAAAGCCCGCATACTCGCGGCGAATCGCGCTCAGCCAGCCTGATGCTGCCGGAGATAATTTTACAGGGAATTCGCGCCGGCCGCGAATTGGGCACGGAGATGGCGGCCATCACCGGCAATGTCGACGTGAAGCGCCAGGGCGGCGCTATCGGCATCTTTACCGATGGGCGATTGAGCCGCACCAGCGTTTATCATCAGGCCCTGCTGCTGGCGCTGGTGCCATTTCGCAATCCTGTCTACCAAAACCACAACGGCACGCCGAATAAATAACCCATGCCGGGCGCGGCGCTACTGCGCATCGCCCAGCAACTGTTGCTCCAGCCACTGTTTCAACGCCGGCGTCGCCGCTTTCAGGCTGTTCGAACCGCGAGTGATGGTGGCAATTCCCGCCCCCAGTTCGTTCTTCAGTTCCCGTTGGC
Organism: Serratia sp. 22264; assembly: GCF_052045345.1. Taxonomy (NCBI): domain Bacteria; kingdom Pseudomonadati; phylum Pseudomonadota; class Gammaproteobacteria; order Enterobacterales; family Yersiniaceae; genus Serratia; species Serratia sp. 22264. The sequence goes on along the minus strand of NZ_JBQEOY010000002.1, from coordinate 313,706 downwards.
TCATCTCACCGCGCATCAGTTCCTGAATAATCCGAACCCGCGTGCCTAAGGCCGTGCGCTCATCCGGCGTCAGCAACAGTTGCATCAAGGGCTGGTGCAGCTCCTGAGCGAACGAATTTTGCAGCAGCGCGACAAAGCGCAGCCAATCCTCATTGCCTTGTTCTGAAAGAGCCGGATCGTTAAGCGATAATTGCGTCATGGCAAGCCACCATACTATTTAACTAGTACAGCAGCATACCATAGCGCCGTCAAAATCAATAACGTCTCTGCCATTCGGCATCGGTCAACACTTTGGCCGGGCGGTGCATCAAATAGCGGTAAAACGCGTCGTAAGCCAACACGTTCTTCACGTAGGAACGGGTCTCCGAGAACGGGATGCTTTCAACAAACGCCACCGCATCGACGCGCCCTTCGCTGTTCCCCAACCAGGTATTCACCCGCGATGGGCCGGCGTTATAAGCCGCCGACGACAGGATGCGGTTACGGCCAAACTGCTGGTAAACGTACTCCAGGTAGCTGGTACCGATAGTAATGTTGGTTTTCGGATCAAGCAGCTGGCTCGGGCTTGAGTAGCCGGGAATATTGTACATTTGCACGGTATGTTGCGCGGTCCGCGGCATCACCTGCATCAGGCCGCTGGCCCCCACCGGTGACTGCGCTTTCGGGTTCCAGGCGCTTTCCTGACGGGCAATCGCCATGGCGTAGCTCGGCGTGATCCCCTTGTCATCGGTAGCGCTGCGGAACTCTTGCGACCAGGCCACCGGGAAGCGCTCCTCGAGGTGATCCCACAACTTGCCGACGATGGTTGCCTGCACGCTGAGATCGGCCCAATTCTGCTCGAATGCGAAACGCGCCAGCGCTTCCTGTTCAGGCCGGCTGCGGCTGGCAACGAACGAACTCCACTCGCTGCGCGCCAGGTTATCCATGTTCCAGTACATCAACTCTCGTACACGGGCGATTTCCGGCCCGTCCACCAGCGAAGCGCGGGGCTTGGCCGCCACCGCCACCATAACCGGATAAGGCGTATTCAGTTTCTGCGCCGCCACCATCGGGTAGAAGCCACGTTCGTTCATCAGGCTGCGCAGGATCTCTTCACCCTCGCCGCGTTTGCCTTCGTCCAGCAAGATGCTCGCACGCCAGTAACGCCATTCGTCTTTATTGCGCGATTCTGCCGGCAGGCGCGCAAGCCAGGTCGCCACGCCCTGACGATCGCCGCTGCCCAGCGCCATGCGCACACGGCGTTCCAGCAGCGTCGGAGACTGGCTACGCAGGATCACCTTATCGCGCCACTGGGTCTGCTCGAAGGTCGCATCGCTGCCCATCAGGCGCCACGCCACCGCTTCTTCCAGCCCCAACCGCTCGCTGTCGCTCATTTTCTGCAGGCGGGCGATACTCGGGATCATCGCACGGGCGTTTTCCGCATCCTGACGAGCCAGCCGCTCGAAAGCGATGCCGGTCGCCGCCCGGGTAAAGTCAGTCGGACCAACGCTGCGGGCGAAAGCCTCTACGGTGGCGGGATCGTTCTGCAGGCGTACCAGCGCGTCACCCATGGTCTGATATTCGGACGGCAACTGGCGGTAAAGGCTGTTAACCAGGCCGCTGTTGCCCTCTTTTAACGCCAGCTTCATGCGCGCCAGGGTATTCAGCGGCGTTTGCTTGCCGGCCCCCTGCCAGACGTTGAACAGTTTGTCGCAGGTGCCCGGCAGCGTTTTACCGCTCATCCAGAGATCGTCCGCGCCGCTCCAGGCTGCCTGCTGATCGCCGGTAGCCCATTTGGCGTAGTAATAATTACAGCGTGCGGCTATCGGTTTGGGGGCCTGCGGGCTGAAAGCCAGCAGAGTGCGCCAGTCCTCACGGCGCGCCAATTCATTGACAAAACGAGGCGCCAGCGACTTGGCGGGCGGCAACGTCGGGTGCTGCTTGATAAAGTCATTCACCTCGGAGAAGCCGGCCTGGCTGAGATCCTGCGTCAGTTCGCGGTATTCCAGATAAGGGTAAAGCGGGTAATCACGCAGCGTCGGCATCAGTTGCGCCACGACATCCATCTGATTGCTGTCCCATGCCTGCTTGACTTGCAGGTAACGCTGACGCTGTGCGTCGAGAGAGTCCGCCAGTGCCGCGCCCGAGAATGCCGTCAGGCACACTCCCACGGCCAACAGCCGCCATTTGTCTACCTTGACCATACTTACTCTTTCCTCGCTGGTTGTGTTGCCAGAACCCCCTCCCCCTTGCCGCGCTACGCCAACGGTCAAGGCCCGGAGAAACCGGTTCTTCGAGTATTTCGCGCCCTGAAGTGGAATACACGCCAGAGCAAAAAGGTGTGCGGAGCGATAAGCTCAGGCATCTATCATAGACAGCGCAATCGCCTATCCATTCACTACTGTAGAAGAAGAAGTTTATCGTCATGAGGGGCGTCAGGTAAAAAACGTTTACCCTGGCTGACAAATTAACTACAGGCACTGCGCAAATCGCCGTACTGCCGTTTTCTTTGCCGAAAACGCCTGGCCAACTCCCCGAGGCGTTTTATACTGTTAAAAAAAGATAGGATAAATCCGAGAAAACGGCACATAAAGCGCGCAACAGAGATATCTTATAATACAATCCGCGCCAATTATGGGTTAGATAGTGTTCATCAGACAGTGCGATTAACAGTTCTTAGCATTACGATTATCCCCTCCGTCGGGTCAGGTTTTTCATTGTTAGATCACCGCTACCGTACTGCGGACGTTGGCAGGAATGGCAGATGAAGATGGCAAAAAATGCCGTGATGTTAGCAGCCAGCGCAAAAAGCTCATTCACGAGCTTCATTTGCGCACGTCTTGACGACAGCCGCCTGCTACCCTTCATTCTGGTCCTGCTGTTGGCGTTTCCCGGGCTGGCTCGTCCCGAGACGCGCAGTCCCTATCAGAACCGTACACATGCCGTCACCACCGTCGTGGTCGGCATTATCAGCTATGCCCGCTGGCCCAGAGAACCCAAGCCCATCCGTCTGTGCGTAACGGCACCGACCCAATATGCCGAAGGCCTGTTCGACCCTATTTTGCTGAGCGCTCCCCGGCCGATCAAAACCGAGCGAGTGCCCTTTGACAGCCCTTTGCTGAACACCGGATGTGACGTGATTTATTTGGGTAATATCAACGCCGGACAGAAACAAAACTTTATACAGCGCATCCAGGGGCATTCCATTCTCAGTATCAGCGAGAACGACGGCGAATGCTCTGCCGGCAGCGCGTTTTGCCTGCAGATTGACGGTGACCAGGCCAGTTTCAAAGTAAATCTGGACGCTCTGGCACGCAGCGGCGTACGCGTTCATCCTAACGTGCTGCAGTTGGCGCGCAAACAGGCGCCGCCGCTATGATATGGCTGCGCAAGAACCGCTCCGGGCATTCGCGGCCCACGTTGGGCAGGGTGCTGCAACGGGCAAATCTTGGGCTGGCGCTGATTGCCGTCGGCACCGCCGGGATTTTCCTGACGTTGGTAGCGCTGTTTGCGCTGCGCGCCTACGCCAACCACAACCTGCATCTGATTGCGCGCTCCATCAGCTATACCGTCGAGGCCGCCGTGGTGTTTGGGGATCGCCCCTACATTCGAGAGGCGATGGTGCTGATCGCCTCCAAAGAAGAGGTGTCGGAAGCCAAAATTCTGGACAACGGCGGCAACGTGCTGGTCAGTTGGCATCATCCCAAAGACGGTCCGCTGCATGGTCTGGAACAGATTGTCGCTCGCTGGGCGCTGCCGGAGCCGGTGGTTTTGCCGATCACCCATGAGGGCAAGCAGGTCGGCAAGGTCTGGCTCAGCGGCAACGGCGGCAGCCTGTTGCGTTTTCTGCTGCGCGGCATAGTGGGCATGATCGCCTGCCTGGTACTCAGTACCCTGTGTGCGCTGGTGCTCTCTCGCCGCATGCTGGTCGGCATTGTCAGTTCGCTGGACGACATCGCCAAGGTGGCGCACGCGGTGCGCCGCGATCGCACCTTTGGGCTGCGTGTGCCGTCGGCACCGATCGCCGAACTGCACGAACTGAGCAACGACTTCAACGGCCTGCTCGATGAGCTGGAAGACTGGCAGGCGCACCTGAAGCAGGAAAATGATTCGCTGACCCACCGGGCGACCCACGACAGCCTGACCGGGTTACCGAACCGCGCCTTTTTTGAAGGCCGGCTGAGCCGCGCGCTGGGCGATATTCAGCCGACGGAAAAACTTGCGGTGTTGTTTATCGACGGCGATCGCTTCAAGGAAGTGAATGACAGTTACGGTCACGCGGCCGGTGATGCGGTGCTGACCACCATTGCCGGGCGCATTCGCGCGCAACTGCGTGAAAGTGACCTGGTCGCGCGTTTAGGCGGCGATGAGTTCGCCGTGCTGTTGGCGCCGGTTCACAGTACGGAAGATGTGCTGCAAATTGCCGACAACATTATCGACTGCATGACCCAACCGATAATTTTACCGAACGACGAGGCGGTGACGACCTCTCTGAGTATCGGTATTGCACTTTACCCTGAACATGCAGTAACGCCTCAGGGTCTTTTGCACGAAGCTGACGATGCGATGTATCAGGCAAAGCATCGTTATAACGGAGGCTGGCGGCTGGCAATACAGAAATAAAGCCCCAGCTATAAAATTAAAACCAGGGATTTGATTATGATACAGCAAACACTAAAAAACCGTTTTTCACTGCTGGCGATGATGTTTGTCGCCCTGCTCGCCCTTGCCGGGTGCCAGAGCAAACCGCAGGGGCTGACGCCCGAGCAGGTCGCGTTGTTGCAGTCTCAAGGGTTCAAACTGACGGATAACGGCTGGGAATTCGGCCTCTCCGACAAGGTGTTGTTTGGCAACAACATCGGCAAACTGAATCCGGAAAGCACCGAAACCGTCCAAAAAATGGGCCGCGCGCTGATGAGCGTAGGCATCACCAAGTTCCGTCTGGATGGTCATACGGACAACTACGGTGAAGACAGCTATAACGACCAGCTTTCGCTGCGCCGCGCCAACGCAGTGGCCGATTTGCTGGCCAGCGTAGGCATCCCGCGCGCCAATATCGAAACTCGCGGCATGGGCAAGCGCGATCCGGTCGCCGATAATCGCACCTCCAGCGGCCGTGCGGAAAACCGCCGCGTCGCAATCGTCGTCACCCCTTAATCTGTCGAGATGCGCCTGTTAAAGGCGCATAAACGGTTATACTTAGCGATTGCTGATGATGTCTGGGATCCATGTTCGAAACGGGCTACACTCCGCAGCCAGACATCCTATAAAACTGATATAGAGAGGCTAGAGCAACGTGGCTCAATACGTCTATACCATGCATCGCGTCGGCAAAGTGGTTCCGCCGAAGCGTCACATCCTGAAAAATATCTCCCTGAGCTTCTTCCCTGGCGCCAAAATCGGCGTACTGGGCCTGAACGGTTCCGGTAAATCCACCCTGCTGCGCATTATGGCCGGTATCGATACCGATATCGAAGGCGAAGCGCGCCCGCAACCGGGGATTAAAATCGGCTACCTGCCGCAGGAACCGCAACTCAACCTGGAACACACCGTTCGCGAATCGGTTGAAGAAGCGATGGCTGAAGTCGTCGGGGCTCTGAAACGTCTTGACGAAGTGTACGCGCTGTACGCTGAAGAAGGCGCCGACTTCGACAAGCTGGCCGCTGAACAGGGCCGCCTGGAAGAGATCATTCAGGCCCATGATGGCCACAACCTGAACGCCCAATTGGAGCGCGCCGCCGATGCGCTGCGCCTGCCGGAATGGGACGCCAAAATCGCCAATCTTTCCGGTGGTGAGCGCCGCCGCGTAGCGCTGTGCCGCCTGCTGCTGGAAAAACCGGACATGCTGTTGCTGGACGAGCCGACCAACCACCTGGACGCCGAGTCCGTGGCCTGGCTGGAACGCTTCCTGCACGACTTCGAAGGCACCGTGGTGGCGATCACCCACGACCGTTACTTCCTTGATAACGTGGCCGGCTGGATCCTCGAGCTGGACCGTGGCGAAGGCATTCCGTGGGAAGGCAACTACTCTTCCTGGCTGGAACAGAAAGACGCGCGTCTGGCGCAGGAAGCCTCAACCGAAGCCGCTCGCCGCAAGTCGATCGAGAAAGAGCTGGAGTGGGTACGCCAGGGTGCCAAGGGCCGTCAGTCTAAAGGCAAGGCCCGTCTGGCCCGCTTTGAAGAACTCAACAGCACCGAATACCAGAAACGTAACGAAACCAACGAACTGTTTATTCCACCTGGCGCACGCCTGGGCGATAAAGTGGTTGAAGTCAGCAACCTGCGTAAATCCTACGGCGACCGCCTGCTGATTGACGATCTGTCATTCGCCGTACCTAAGGGCGCGATTGTCGGCATTATCGGCCCGAACGGCGCGGGTAAATCCACGCTGTTCCGCATGATGTCCGGTCAGGAACAGCCTGATTCCGGCAGCATCGCGCTGGGCGATACCGTCAAACTGGCTTCTGTCGATCAGTTCCGCGACAGCATGGACAACGCCAAAACCGTGTGGGAAGAAGTGTCCGGCGGTCAGGACATCATGCGCGTGGGCAACACCGAAATGCCAAGCCGCGCTTATGTCGGCCGCTTCAACTTCAAGGGCGTCGATCAGGGCAAACGCGTGGGCGAACTGTCCGGCGGTGAGCGTGGCCGTCTGCATCTGGCCAAGCTGCTGCAGGTTGGCGGCAACGTGCTGCTGCTCGATGAACCGACCAACGACCTGGATATCGAAACCCTGCGCGCGCTGGAAAACGCCCTGCTGGAATTCCCTGGCTGTGCCATGGTGATCTCGCATGACCGCTGGTTCCTTGACCGTATTGCTACCCACATTCTGGACTATCAGGATGAAGGCAAGGTGGAGTTCTTCGAAGGTAACTTTACCGAATACGAAGAGTACAAAAAGCGTACTCTGGGTGCCGATGCGCTGGAACCTCGTCGTATCAAGTACAAGAAAGTCACCAAGTAACATCAGGTTGGCTATCTATGCTCTCAAGCCCGCATCTTGCGGGCTTTTTATTATCCCCAATCCAGTGCCTGTGCATAGTCCACAAATACCGGGTGCTGCAACGCCACATCGATAAAACAGGCCAGCGCCGGTGAGTTAAGCTTGCGGCTGGGGTAAACCAAATACAGTTCATTCCCTTCCGCCCGCCATTCCGGCAGTACCTCCACCAGCTGTTTCTGCGCCACCACCTCGCGGCTGAGAAAGGCCGGCAGCAGAGTGATACCGGCACCGGAAATCGCGCATTCACGCGCGTACAACAGATTGTCAGTGATATGCAGCATCGGCAGTTGCCAGCGGTAATACTCGTCGCCGCGGCGCAGACTCCAGGCCGGCCAGGCGCGGTGCGCAATGCAGCGGTGCTGCTGCAACTGCTGGGGATGCAGGAGCGGCGGAAACTGCGCCAGATAGGCCGGCGCCGCCAGCAGATAACGCGGAGCATGCCCCAGGCGGCGGCCAATCAGCGAGGAGTCCTGCGGTTTACCGGTGCGCAACGCGGCGTCATATCCCTCTTGCACCAGATCCACCATCGCATCAGACACCGAAACCTCCAGCGTGACGTCCGGGTACTGGCGCTGAAAATCCGCCGCCAGCCGCGCCACCAGCGTCGCCCCCAGCCCGGCGGGCGTCGAGATGCGCAACCGGCCGCTGGGGTTGTCACGCAGCCGCTGTAGCGCCAGATCGGCCCGTTCGGCGGCGGACAACATCTCCTGACAGTGCACCAGATAGCGTTCGCCGGCGAAGGTCAGATTGAGCTGGCGGGTGGTGCGGTTGAGCAGCCGCAAACCCAGCGTCTGCTCCAGTTGGCTGATGCGCTGGCTGACGCTGGACTTCGGCAAACCGGCGCGGTTGGCGGCGGCGGTAAAGCTGCCGCACTCGGCCACCAGCGCGAACAACGCCATATCCTGCAGCTGTTTAAACATCATTGTTCACCTCAAACGAACACTTAGTTAGCTATTGTCCATCTTATCACTCTCCTCTAAGAGGTCTACACTGAGGGTATTCATTCTAAAGGAGCACAGTCATGTCGATTAAAGCCATAGCCGTAGACCCGAAAAACCCCGCAGGTTTCATTGAGATCAGCCCGGAAAAACCGGCCCCAGGCCAATACGATTTGCTGGTGGAGGTCAAAGCGGTATCGGTCAATCCGGTGGATACCAAAGTCCACGCCGGTCTGCAAAAAAGCGGCCTGCAACAGCCACGCATCCTCGGCTGGGACGCCAGCGGCGTGGTGCTTGAGGTAGGCAGCGGCGTCAAAGGTTTCAAAGCCGGCGATGAAGTCTGGTACGCCGGTGATATCACTCGACCGGGCAGCAACAGCACTCAGCAGTTGATTGATTCGCGCATCGTGTCACATAAACCGCGCAGCCTGAACTGGGCGGAATCCGCCGCCATGCCGCTGACCGCGCTGACGGCCTGGGAAGCGCTGTTCGAACACCTGAAAATCCAGGATGCGGCGGAAGGGAAAACCCTGCTGATTATCGGTGGCGCCGGTGGCGTGGGTTCGCTGGCGATCCCGTTCGCTGCCCAGTTGAGCAAGGTGAAGGTGATTGCCACCGCCTCACGCCCCGAGTCGGCGGCCTGGTGCCGGGAACGCGGCACCGATCTGGTGGTGGATTACCGTGACCTTAAAGGGAATCTGGCGCAGCAGGGCATTGAAAACGTCGATTATATTCTTTGCCTGAACGATACCGACGGCCACTGGAAAGCGATCTCGGATCTGATCGCGCCGCTGGGCCACATCTGCACCATCGTGGAAAATCAACAGCCGCTCGATCAGAACGCGTTGAAGCTGAAAAGCGCCGCACTGCATTGGGAATTGATGTTTACCCGCAGCATGTTCACCACGCCGGACATCGCTCAGCAGGGTGAAATCCTCAGGCAGGTGGCGCAGTTGCTGGACGAAGGAAAGTTGAGCACCACGCTGAGCGAAACGCTGCAGGGGCTGACGGTCGAAACCCTGACCGCCGCGCATAAAAAGCTGCTCGACGGGCATATGCAGGGCAAACTGGTGATTGTTTACTGAGGCAAGAGAGGCGCAGCACGCTGCGCCTCCGGCTTATTCCGTCGTGGCGCCCACCAGTCGGCTGGCATCGGCCGCCAACAACTGTTTTACCAGTTCGACGCAGCGCAGGAAGCGCTCCTCATAGTCGCTGGACTCCACGTGCGCATACTCGATATTGTTGGCGCGCAGCATCTCTTCCAGCAGGTGCTGGAATGCCTTGCGATCGGTCGGCGCACCGAGGCTGCGCAGGCCATCCGCCACCCACGGGGTGTTATTTTCCAGCAGGATCACCAGATCAAACCGGTATTCGTCGATCAGCGCCTGCACGAAGGGGTGCTCGCGCCCTTCGTACTTTTTGCAGAACGCCTGGGTAGTGACGAAATCGGTATCGATAAACGCCACCTTGTTGGCATATTTCACTGCAAAGTCAACGTACTGCGCCTGCCCCAGCGCAATCTTGTCGTAGTCGGAATACTGCAACGCCATCTCATCGCCGCCCAGGTGCGAGAACACATAGTCGCGGCCGTATTCCCAGGCGCTGGTGGTGTTAAAAATGTTCGCCAACTTGTTCACCAGCGTCGATTTACCGCTCGACTCGCCGCCGAGGATCGCCACGGTGCGCACAAAGAACGGCTTCACTTCGGTCGGAATGTAATCCCAATAGCGGAAAGGATCCTGACGGATTTGGCGGCCGCTGATGTTCATGAATGAACGTTCGGGATCGATCAGAATGGTTTCCGTCGCCAGGTGCTCGCGATAACGCGGGGCGTCCTGCGTTTCGCTGGAATAGATAAAACTCGGCACGATGCCCTTCTGTTCCATGAAGGCTTTCATCCCGTCGCTCCAAACGTTCCAGCCGTGCGGATAGGGTTCGATACCCTGCTCGTCGAACGAATGAATATGAATGTTTTTCTGGTATTTGAAGGTTTGCAGAAGCCAGCGTAGACGGTCGCTGACCGTGGGCTGTTGCGACATAGAACTGTTCTCGAACAGTTCCCGGTCACGCGGTTCGTCGTGACACAAAATCACGTGCAGCTCATCCACCTGGCTACAGGCGCGCTGGATCAGGTAAATGTGGCCGGTGTGCAGGGGGTAAAATTTACCAAACACCACACCGACTTTTTTCTCGCGGCGCGGGAACTCCAGGCCAAGAAAACGGTGTAACGCCTCGAGTTTTTGGGCGCTCGGGCTTTTGATTTTGTCGTTCAACAGCTGGCTAAGGTAGCCTTTGGTCATGCCGCTGGCATCCGCCACCTGCTGCAGGGTACAGTTCTTCTGCTTGATAGATGCTTTCAGGTAATCAAATTGCCGCATAACCCCTCCGTTTAATATGCTAAACAAAATAGCATATTCTGCGCATCACATGGCAATTAATAGAATTGTTCCAGCACGTCCAGGGCGTCCGCCAGCTTCTTCACGCCGAACACCTGCATGTTTGCCGGCGGCTTTTTCGGTACGTTGGCGTGCGGCACGATAGCGCGCTTGAAGCCGTGCTTCGCCGCCTCGGAAATGCGCTCCTGCCCACTCGGCACCGGACGGATCTCCCCCGCCAACCCCACTTCACCGAACACCACAAGATCGTTCGGCAGCGGGCGATCGCGCAGGCTCGACACCAGCGACATCAGCAAAGCCAGATCGGCGCTGGTTTCGCTGACTTTCACCCCGCCGACTACGTTCACAAACACATCCTGATCCGACATCTGCAACCCGCCGTGGCGGTGCAGCACCGCCAACAGGATCGCCAGCCGGTTCTGCTCCAGGCCGACCGCGACCCGACGCGGGTTAGACATCATCGAATGATCCACCAGCGCCTGGATCTCAACCAGCAGCGGCCGGGTTCCTTCCCAAACCACCATCACCGAACTGCCGGAGGTGACTTCATCGCCACGGCTGAGAAAGATGGCGGACGGGTTGCTGACTTCTCTCAGGCCCTGCTCGGTCATGGCGAACACGCCCAGCTCGTTCACCGCACCGAAGCGGTTTTTGTGGCTGCGCAGCGTACGAAAACGCGAATCGGCATCGCCGTCCAGCAGCACCGAACAGTCGATACAGTGTTCCAGCACCTTCGGCCCGGCCAGCGAGCCGTCTTTGGTGACGTGGCCGACCATGACAATCGCCACGCCGCGCGTTTTGGCGAAGCGCGTGAGGTAGGCGGCGGTTTCCCGCACCTGCGCCACGCTGCCCGGCGAAGACTGGATATCCGCCATGTGCATCACCTGGATCGAGTCGATCACCATCAGCTTCGGCTGCTCTTGTTCGGCGATCAGGCAAATCTGCTCGATACTGGTTTCCGACAGCATGTTCAGGTTGCCGGTCGGCAACCCGAGGCGGTGAGCGCGCATCGCCACCTGTTGCAGCGATTCCTCGCCGGTGACGTACAGGGTTTTCATCTGTTCGGACAGCTTGCACAACACCTGCAATAGCAGAGTACTTTTACCGGCGCCGGGGTTGCCGCCGATCAGGATCGCGCTGCCCGGCACCACGCCGCCGCCCAGTACGCGGTCAAACTCAAGAAAGCCGGTAGAAAAACGCGGCAACTCGTCCAGGCTGATGTCCGACAGTTTTTGCACTTTGCTGATGCCGGCATCGCCGGCATAGCCGCTTAAACGCTCGGAGCGAGAAGAAGAGGACACCGCAGCCAGACGAACTTCTGTAATGCTGTTCCAGGCGTGACAAGCGCTGCACTGTCCCTGCCAGCGCGGATAATCTGCGCCGCACTCATTACATACAAACGCCCGTTTTGCTGCTTTTGCCACGTATTACCTCTTACTCGATATATTTAGCGAACTTCGTGTTTCAGGCTGCCGGTCAGTACGCACAGCACGCCCATCAGGTCCGCATGGCGAATGGACACCTGCGCCTTGTCATACACTTTCGGTTTGGCGTGGTAGGCAATGCCCAGCCCGGCCACCTGTATCATTTTCAAATCGTTGGCACCGTCGCCGATAGCCACAGTCTGCTGCGGCGGAATGCCCAGCTTTTCCGCCAGCGCGACCAGCGTATCGGCCTTGAACTGTGCGTCAACCACCGGTCCCAGCACTTCGCCGGTCAGTTTGCCGTCGCGGATCCCCAGCTCGTTGGCCGCCACCGCCACCAGCTTCAGTTTGTCGCGCAGGTACTCGGCATAGTAAGTGAAGCCGCCGGAAGCGATCGCCACATGCCAGTCCATCGCCTGCAGCTTGCGCACCAGGTTGATCAACCCCGGCATCAGCGGCAGTTCATCGCGTACCTGTTTGAGGATATTGGCATCGGCGCCTTTCAGCTTTCCGACGCGCTGACGCAGGCTGGCGGTAAAATCCAGCTCGCCGCGCATTGCGCGTTCGGTCACTTCCGCCACCTCATCACCCACGCCCGCCAGCTTGGCGATTTCGTCGATGCATTCAATCTCGATCGCGGTGGAGTCCATGTCCATCACCAGCAGCCCAGGGGTGCGCAAATGGGGGATCTTGCCGAGTGGCGCTACGTCCAGCCCGTTCTCCGCCGCCAGTATTTTGGCGCGCGCCGTGAGGGTGCCCGCCAGACGCACGACCTGATAATCCTCTACGCACCAGGCGGTGACGATCACCATCGCCGCGCCCAGCTTGCGCTGGAAATGGGTAATGCGCGTTTTATCCAGTTCTCTGCCATATAATAGCCAACCGGTATGGCCCGCCCTATAGTCCAGCGGCATCACTTCGTCGCCGCTCAGCGAAAGGGGCAAACCCGGCCATTGAGAGATCTCTGCCGGGAGATCGCAATAGGTCAGACTATTCGACATCATTAACTCCTGAAAAAACGCTGCATGATAAAACGACGCATCAAGCTATCCTATCGTCATTGGTTCTGGCAACATAAAGTGTCCAAGATGCCCAAGGAACCTGAATGGCTCGCGCTAAACTGAAATTCCGCCTGCACCGCACCGCTATTATCCTGATTTGCCTGGCTTTGCTGGTGCTATTGATGCAGGGCGCGTCCTATTTTAGCCTGAGTCACCAGATGGCGCGATCCGAACAGGTGGAAGAACTGGCGCAAACGCTGACCAAACAGGTGGCCTCCAGCCTGGCGCCGCTGCTCGATGACGACAGCGACGTCGACAACCAGCGCGTAGACGCCATCCTCAAACAGCTTACCGACCACAGCCGCATTCTGGACGCCAGCGTCTATCAGTTGGACGGCACGCTGGTTTCCCACGCCGGTGAACAGATCAGTATACGCGATCGCCTGTCGCTTGACGGCAAACGTGCCGGCAGCTATTTCAATCACCAGTTGGTGGAATCCATTCAGGGCAAAGACGGCCCGATCGGTTTTATCCGCATTACGCTGGACACCCACGTGCTGGCGACCGAATCCAAACAGGTGGATAACACCACCAACCTGCTGCGTCTGATGATCCTGCTGGCGCTGGCCATCGGCATTATTCTGGCGCGTACCCTGCTGCAGCATCGCCGCAGCCGCTGGCAGCAATCGCCGTATCTGCTGACCGCCAATACGCCGCTGGAAGAAGGCAATACGGTGGAAGACGACGATGACGACAAGCCACAGGATAAAGAAGAAACGAAACGCCCTTAAGCCAGGCGCATAACTTGCTCGCCATTATTCATGTGTGAATAGATCGGTGAAGAGATTACTGGTGCCAACCACCTGTACGGTAAAGCATTCGAAGAGAATCCTTGCGGAGGATGAATAGATTGGCACAGGGGGCGCAACAGGATGCTGCGCCCGCAGTATTGTTACTCTTTGTCGCCCAACAGCACGGATTCCAGCGCGATAACGATCATCTCGTTAAAGGTGGTTTGGCGCTCTGCGGCGGTGGTGGCTTCGTGACGCAGAATGTGGTCGGAAACGGTACAGATGGTCAGCGCCTTACAGCCGAACTCTTCATACAGCTCAGCCGCCACGCCGTAGATGCCGGCCGCTTCCATTTCTACGCCCAGGATGCCGTACTTCTTCATCACCTGGAACATGTCCGGATCCGGCGTATAGAACAGATCAGCGGAGAAGATGTTGCCCACGCGCGCCGGGATACCTTGCGCCGCCGCAGCGTCTACCGCGTTGCGCACCATGTCAAAGTCGGCAATCGCCGCATAGTCATGATCTTTAAAACGCATGCGGTTCACTTTGGAATCGGTGCAGGCGCCCATGCCGATCACTACGTCGCGCAGTTTGATATCGTCGCGCACTGCGCCGCAAGAACCCACGCGGATGATTTTCTTCACGCCGAACTCGGCAATCAGTTCACGCGCGTAAATGGAACAGGACGGGATACCCATACCGTGGCCCATTACGGAGATTTTGCGGCCTTTGTAGGTCCCGGTGAAGCCCAGCATGCCACGCACGTTGTTCACTTCCACCGCGTCTTCCAGGAAGGTTTCCGCGATATATTTTGCACGCAGCGGATCGCCCGGCATCAGTACTACGTCAGCGAAATCACCCATTTCAGCATTAATATGCGGCGTAGCCATAATTGTCTTCCTTCAAATCGTATTAAATAAAAACGTTAAACGTATAAGCCTTTGGATGTCGAGTCGCAGCCAACAAGGCTGCGGCTTGAAAACGGGGCTTAGAACATGGATTTACCGTAATCCATCGGCGACAGGCCAAAGTAGCTGGCAACGGTCTGGCCGATGTCGGCAAAGGTTTCACGGTGGCCCAGCGAGCCCGGTTTCACTTTCGGGCCGTAAACCAATACCGGAATGTGCTCACGGGTGTGGTCGGTGCCCGGCCAGGTCGGGTCGCAGCCGTGGTCGGCGGTGAAGATAATGATGTCTTCGTCTTTCACCAATTTCAGCAGCTCCGGCAGGCGGCGGTCGAACAGCTCCAGCGCGGCGGCATAACCCGCTACGTCGCGGCGGTGGCCGTAAGAGGAGTCAAAATCAACAAAGTTGGTGAACACGATGGTGTTGTCACCGGCTTTTTCCATTTCGATCAGGGTCGCGTCAAACAGCGCGTCGATGCCGGTGGCTTTCACCTTTTTGGTGATGCCGACGTTAGCGTAGATATCGGCGATTTTACCGATCGACACCACTTCGCCGCCCTTCTCGTCCACCAGTTTTTTCAGCACGGTAGGGGCCGGCGGCTCTACCGCCAAATCGTGACGGTTGCCGGTACGCTGGAACTCACCCGGCTTGTTGCCGAGGAACGGGCGCGCGATCACGCGGCCGATGTTGTAACCGCCTTCGGTCAATTCTTCACGGGCGATTTCACACAGCTCATACAGACGGTCCAGACCGAAGGTCTCTTCGTGACAGGCAATCTGGAACACTGAGTCGGCAGAGGTATAGAAAATCGGCTTGCCGGTTTTCATGTGCTCTTCGCCGAGTTGATCGAGGATCACGGTGCCGGAGGAGTGACAGTTACCGAGGTAACCTGGCAGATTGGCGCGCTCGACCAGCTTGTCCAGCAGTTCCTGCGGGAAGCTGTTGTGTTCGTCGCTGAAATAACCCCAATCGAACAAAACCGGCACGCCGGCGATTTCCCAGTGGCCTGACGGCGTATCTTTACCGGAAGACAGTTCGCTCGCATGCGCGTAGGCACCGATGATATCCGCATTGCCGTCCAGCCCCTGCGGGAAGGTGCCGGTGGATTCTTCCGCCGCTTTCCCCAGCCCCAGACGGCTCAGGTTAGGCAGCGTCAGCGGGCCCTGACGGCCAACGTTGGCTTCACCGCGCGCGCAAACCTCGGCAATGTGGCCCAGAGTATCGGAACCCTTGTCGCCAAAACGCTCGGCGTCTTCGCTTGCGCCAATGCCGAATGAGTCTAGAACCATAATAAATGTGCGTTTCATCTGTGCTCTCCTGCGTGTTCTCACGCTGTGGGCGACAGCGAAAAGGCCGCTGCCGCTCCTGATTCGTTAATTATTCCGTGATGCGCTTATACACCACTGGCGTTTCTTCCGGCGCTTTGTCGCTCAGCACCATAGCGCTGCGTACCGCTTCGGCCGCCTGCTGCCAACTCTCTTCGTCGTTGGCGTGGATCACCGCCAGCGGCTGCTGGGTATCCACTTTATCCCCCAGGCGCGCCATGCCGGTCAGGCCGACGCTGTAATCGATACTGTCGGTCGCACGGCGACGACCGCCGCCCAGCGATACCACCGCCATGCCCAGCGCACGGGTGTCCATCGCGCTGATAATGCCCTGTTTTTCGGCGTAAACCGGCTTGCTCAGGGTCGCGGCCGGCAGATAGCTGTCGTAGCGCTCGACGAAATCGGTCGGGCCCTGCTGCGCCGCTACCATGCGGCCAAACACTTCTGCCGCTTTGCCATTGTCCAACACCGCCTGCAGCTTGGTGCGCGCGTCGGCGTCATCTTTCGCCAGACCGCCGGAAAGCAGCATTTCCACGCACAGCGCCATCGTCACTTCCAGCAGGCGCGGATTGCGGTATTCGCCGGTCAGGAAACGCACCGCTTCGCGTACTTCCACCGCATTGCCGGCACTGGAGGCCAGCACCTGATTCATGTCGGTCAGCAGCGCAGTCGTTTTGCATCCTGCACCGTTGGCCACGCCGACGATCGCCTGCGCCAGATCGGCCGACAGCGCATAGGTCGGCATAAAGGCGCCGGAGCCGACTTTAACGTCCATCACCAGCGCGTCCAGCCCTTCCGCCAGCTTCTTCGCCAGAATAGAAGCGGTGATCAGCGGGATCGAATCCACGGTGGCGGTGATGTCGCGGGTGGCATAGAAACGCTTGTCCGCCGGTGCCAACGAGCTGGTCTGGCCGATAATCGCCACGCCAACGTCCTGAATAATTTTGCGGAAGGCGTTGTCGTCCGGGAAAATGTTAAAACCCGGGATCGCCTCCAGCTTGTCCAGCGTTCCGCCGGTATGGCCCAGACCGCGGCCGGAAATCATCGGCACGTAGCCGCCGCAGGCGGCCACCATCGGGCCGAGCATCAGCGAAGTGACATCGCCCACGCCGCCGGTGGAGTGCTTGTCGACCAGGGGCCCGTTCAACGACAGGCTTTTCCAATCCAGCACGGTGCCGGAATCACGCATCGCCATGGTGAGCGCCACGCGCTCCGGCATGGTCATATCGTGGAAATAAATGGTCATCGCCAGCGCGGCGATCTGACCTTCGGAAACCACATTGTCACGGATCCCATTGATGAAAAAGCGGATTTCCGCCTCGTTCAACGGCTGACCGTCACGTTTTTTACGAATAATTTCTTGTGCCAGGAACAAAGCATCCCCCTGATTGAGCGAATGTAGGGTGCAGGCAGGCGCTGCATCGCGCCTTGCCGACGTTATCGATCAGTAACCGCTGCCAGGCGCTGCGGCGCTGTGGCCCAGCGTCGTCAGCAGGCTGGCTAACAGGCTGGAAGCGCCGAAACGGAAATGACGCGCATCGGCCCAGCCCTCACCCAGAATACGATCGGCAAGTTGCAGATAATGCAGCGCATCTTCTGCCGTGCGCACGCCGCCGGCCGGTTTGAACCCCACCGTTTTGGCGACGCCCAGATCGCGGATCGCCGACATCATCAGCTCTGCGCTTTCCAGCGTGGCGTTGACCGGCACTTTACCGGTAGAGGTTTTGATAAAATCGGCACCGGCGGCGATGGCAATTTCCGATGCCTTGCGGATCAGATGGGCCTGCTTCAACTCGCCGGTTTCAATGATCACTTTCAGCAGCACATTGGCCGCCTGGCAGGCTTGTTTGCACTGCTTCACCAGGTCAAAACCGACCTGCTCGTTACCGGCGATCAACGCGCGGTAAGGGAACACCACGTCAACTTCATCGGCGCCATAGGCGATAGCCGCACGGGTTTCCGCCAGCGCGATGTCGATATCGTCGTTGCCATGCGGAAAGTTGGTGACGGTTGCGATGCGGATGTCCGGCGTCCCTTGCTCACGCAGAGTCTTGCGCGCCACCGGAATAAAGCGCGGATAAATGCAGATGGCCGCCGTATGGCCGGCCGGGCTGTTGGCCTGACGACACAGCGCGATCACTTTCTCATCGGTGTCGTCATCGTTCAGCGTGGTTAAATCCATCAGGGCCAGCGCACGTTGCGCTGCTGCGGTTAATTCGGTCATAAAACTCTCCAACTGCGAACCTGGATGTTGGCGAGCGGACTTGGTTCCTTGAAGATAGCGCTGGGGAACGGGTTCCCACGGCGGCAACTGAGATCCTTCTCACCGCACTTGGCCCTGCATATCGTGCAGGGTCAGTAATAGCTATTTGAACACGATCGCCCGGGGCAATTCGCGCTCAGAGTCACACTATATGAAATAACACTGTAACAGGACGGAATTATATGTGAAGAACGTCACAAAATAACGCGATATCGTTCACAAATTCGCTAAAGAAACGGATGCAGACGACGAGCACGACATCGCGTGCCCGTCTTAGAGTATAGGCGGTGTCCCGCACCATTGCGGAACCTTGCCTGGCTTACAGCGCCAAAAAGAACCCGGCGATGGTGGCGCTCATCAGATTGGAAAGCGTGCCGGCCGCGACCGCCTTCAGGCCGAAGCGCGCGATATCGTGACGACGGTTCGGCGCCATGCTGCCCAACCCGCCGAGCAGGATCGCCACCGATGACAGGTTGGCAAAGCCGCACAGCGCAAAGGAGATGATCGCCTTGGTATGCGTCGACAGCACCTGCAACCCTTCCGCCGCCACCACGTCGTCCGGGCGCAAATAGGCGCCGAAGTTCATGTAAGCGACAAATTCGTTGACGATAATCTTCTGGCCGATAAACGAACCGGCGGTCATCGCCTCATGCCAGGGGACGCCAATCAGGAAGGCAATCGGCGAGAAGACCCAACCGAGCATCAGCTCCAGCGACAGTTGCGGGTAGTCGAACCAGCCGCCGATACCGCCGAGAATGCCGTTCAACAAGGCGATCAGCGCGATAAACGCCAGCAACATGGCGCCGACGTTCAACGCCAACTGCATGCCGGATGCCGCGCCGGACGCCGCCGCATCGATCACGTTGGCCGGGCGGTCATCTTCGGCGATCAGTTTCGTCGCATCGTCTTTATCGTGGGTTTGTTCGGTTTCCGGCACCATCAGCTTGGCGAACAGCAACCCGCCCGGCGCAGCCATAAAGGACGCGGCAATCAGGTATTCCAGCGGTACGCCCATCTGGGCATAGCCGGCCAGCACCGAACCGGCCACCGAGGCCAGGCCACCGCACATGACGGCGAAAAGTTCTGATTGGGTCATGGTGGCGATATACGGACGCACCACCAGCGGGGCTTCGGTCTGGCCGACGAAAATATTGGCGGTCGCCGACAGCGATTCGGTGCGTGAGGTGCCCAGCAGTTTGTGCAAACCGCCGCCCAATATACGGATCACCAATTGCATGATGCCCAGGTAATACAGTACGGCAATCAACGAGGAGAAGAACACGATCACCGGCAGCACGCGCAGAGCGAAGACGAAACCGCCGCCACCGAACACCTCGAACATCTTGTCGGACACCAGCCCGCCGAAGATAAACGATATCCCCTGGTTGCCGTAGGCGATCACGTTAGCCACGCCGGCCGACATGCCGCCGAGAATGCTGCGGCCCACCGGCACATACAGCACTAACGCGCCAATGGCCACCTGAATGATGAATGCCCAGACAACGGTGCGCAATTTGATGGCGCGACGGTTGCTGGAGAGCAGCACGGCTATGGCGATCAGTGCCGCCATTCCTACCAGGCTCATGATGAGTTGCATGCAAAGTATCCCTGTTGCGAAAAAGAAATGCATCCCTACCCGGTAGAAACGAGAGGGCCGCCGAAGAGTGATTTCGGGGTGCGATTATACGGAGCGGGGCAGCACCCGCACCGATTTATGTCACAAATATATACAACAGGAAGCAAATGAAAATCTTATAACGAGATATGCATCACGTTTTTTAACTCATTTATCGTTCAGAGGCGAAACAGGGAGCGGGTGTTGTGTTGCAGGTGGGCAGCAATGTCATCGGGGGATTCCGGGCGCAGTTGGCACAATATCCGGAACACCTCTGCGGCACGTTCAGGGCGGTTAGGTTGCCCCTGATAACCGGAAAGCGGCATATCCGGCGCATCGGTTTCCAGCAACAGGGAGGTCAGCGGCAACTGGGCCATCACGCTGCGGGTTTTCTGCGCTCGCTCATAGCTGATGGTGCCACCGACGCCAATGTAATAGCCCAAACGAATAAACGCCTGCGCCTGAGACAGGCTGCCGGCAAAACCGTGGACCACGCCACAGCGCGGCAACGGCACGCGGCGCAGCGCGGCGGCCAGTTGATCGTGCGTCCGGCGGGAATGCAGGATCACCGGCAGATCATGCTGTTTCGCCAGCTTCAACTGGGCAATCAACAGCCGCTGCTGCCGCTCAAACTGCGGATTTTCCATGTACAGATCGAGGCCTATCTCCCCGACCGCCACCAGCTTCGGCGGCCGACTGGCCAGGAACCCGGCCAACTGCTCAAGCTGCGGCTCCTGATGCTGGGCAATATACAGCGGGTGCAACCCCAGCGCGGCATACAGCGGCTGATGCTCGCGCGCCAGCTTCAACACCCGCGCAAAACGATCGGCGGTCACCGTCGGCACGATAATTCGCTGCACCCCCGCCTGTTCCGCCAGCGCCAGGCTCTCGCTCTCATGGCCGCTGAAGGGCGGAAAATCGAAATGGCAGTGGGTGTCGGTAAAATCGTGACTCACAGCGCGCCTCCTTCACCTGGCGGCACGTCGCCCGGCAGGATAATTTTCGGTGCGGCCAGGTTGGCCTCCGGTTGCGCGGCAAGGTCATGCGGATGATTGACATCGGTAATGATCGGCGATGGCATTCTGACATTTTCCGGCTGGAGCAGACGCCGCGACAGCGCCTTTTTCACTTTGACGCCGTCCCGTTCTTCTTGTTGCATCAGCCAATGGCCGACGGTCGCCAGAAAATAGCGCCCGCAGCGGCGGCCCAGATGATAATCCTGATTCAGCGACGTCAAGCGACTGCCCAACGCATTGCTGGCCAGCGGTTTGGGCGGGAAAATCTCAAAGATGCGCAGCTTGCCCGGCGGTTTCTCAATAAACTGCTGGATGCGGTGATAGCTTTGCTCATGGTGTTGCAGGATGCGCACCATCTGCTGCAGGCTGCTTTCGCTCAGCCAGTGCTCCATGCGCTTCATCCACTGCGGCGTGTAATACATCTGAGAAGGCACGGTGCGGATCACCACAATGGTATCGGCACCGCGGCGGTAGGCCTCTTCGACCGGGATAGCGTCGCTGATGCCGCCGTCCTGATAGCTGACGCCGTCCAACTCTACGCCCATGCGGTAAAAGCCGGGGATGGCGCTGGAGGCTTTGATCGCCGGCAGCCAACTGGCGCGCAGCGCCGGCAGGTAAGTCGGTTCGAAGTCATCGCTGCGGCAGGCGCACATCAGGAATTCGCGGCCATCGACCAGGTGCTTTTCCGCCACGTCCATCGCCAGCGGCAATTGCTGCGAAGTCGTGTCGATCAGCCAGTCGAGGTCAATCAGGTGCCCGCCGCGCACAAAGCGCAGCGGATTAAAGAAGTCAGCGGTGGTGGTGTAGCGGGTGATGACCCGCCGTGCATAACCCATCTGGCCGCAAATAAAGGCCGAGAGATTCTGCGCGCCGGCAGAAGTGCCGATCATCAGCTCAAAAGGGTTAAAGCGGGCACGCTGAAACTCGTCCAGCACGCCGGCGGTAAAGATGCCGCGCTGCCCGCCCCCTTCACATACCAACGCCATTTTACCTGGCCGGTACGGTTTATACGCCAGCGGTTCTATATTGCCGAGCGTGATGGGTATTCTGTATCCCAACCCTGTATCCTCAGTGAGACGTTTTTTCCGAGGATACCTCGTCTTGCTCTCTTCCGTAATCCTCTTGCAGTACGCCAGAGAGGCAGTCATTGCTTCCCATCAGCCAAATGCAGTCACTACCGGACCATTCCGCCACGGTCTGACATACCTGACCCTTCAGCTGTTTCCAGCGTCCGAGGATGATGTCGCTGTTCATGACGCACCTCCCTACTGCAAGAAAAGGAATGAAGCTTTGTTACACTTTGAGAAAAACTAAAGACGCCGGCGGCCGGTAAACAGGCTGACCAGGAACAGGATAATCCCCACGACGAAGACGATTTTTGCAGCCCACGCGGCGGTGCCCGCCAGCGTGCCGAAACCTAACGCCGCAGCAATCAATGCAATGACTAAAAAGATAATGCCCCAACGAAACATAAGCCTCTCCTTACGTAGGGGCGCAATAGGTTGCGCCCGTGATGACCCAAAGAATCAATGGGTTCAGCATGCTGAACCCCTACCTGTAGAGCTTGGTTCTACCGTTGCTTCAATTAAGGCTTCACGACCAGGTCGTTCTTGACGCTTTTCACGCCGTCGATAGCCTTGGCGATACTTTCTGCGCGTTCAGCCTGCGCCTGGGTTTTCACTTCGCCGGAAAGCTGCACCACACCGTCGGTGGTCTCTACTTTCACGTTGCGCGAAGGCACGATGTCATCAGCCAGCAGTTTGGCTTTCAGTTCGCTGGTAGTTGCGGTGTCACCGGCGTAAGCCTTCACCGACTGTTTGGCTTCATCTTTCACGTGCAGCTTGTCGCTGACGGATTTGACGCCTTCTACTTTGCCGGCCACTTCAACCGCGTGCTCGGCCTGCGCCTGGCTGCCGACAAAACCGCTAAGGGTCACGGTGCCTTTTTCCGTTTTCACGGAGATGTCAGTGCTTTTGATCGTTTTATCGTCGACCAGCGCACTTTTAACTTTAGCCGTTGTTGCGCTGTCATCCATGTAGCCGTCGACTTTTTTCATGGAGCTATCGATTTTGGCACCCGCGCTGTCGGCGGCACTTGACGCTTTATTGAGCAGCGTATCTTCAGCCAGCGCGCTGCCACTAACCAGTACGGAACCCAAAACAACAGCCATCAGTGATTGTGCAAATTTGGTATTTTTCATCGATCTCTTCCTTTGGTTGCGGATCCAAATGATTGCGGATCCTTCAGCCGCCATGATGCGGCCCACTCAGTAAATACTTCACGACTTCTATACGATCAAACGTTCACGCTAAAACGATTGCTGTTACACAAGGATTATTGCAACACCTGTGCCAACCTTAAAATATCGTTAAAAATCAATTATAAACAAAAAATAGCTCATTGTTTAACCTAAAATCTGTCGCCAATCAGCGACAATGACAACCTGTAAAAACAACACTTTAGCTATCTCACTGATCTTTAACAGATCGAGCTGTCTCCAATTGGCAACAACACCGAATAACTCTCTACCTAAAAAGTAAAAAGCAGTGAATTACGCTTATTGGATACGCCCTCCCCTGTTAAATATAGACTATAGGGCGAAAAACGTAGGGAATACCGATGAAATCCTGGCGGCAGCGGGGGAAAGAGAAATTATTAGGGGGATTTATTAATTAGCAGAAGTAGGGTCGGGCAACATAACACAGGGCGCCCTAAGGCGCCCTGTCGTTCTATCAATGTTCGCGCGTTTTGCGGAACACCACTTCCGGGTAGCGTTCCTGCGTGATATTCAGGTTAACCATGGTTGGCGCGATGTACGACAGATTGTCGCCGCCGTCCAACGCCAGGTTAAGCTCACACTTGCGCTTGAACTCTTCGAATTTTTTCACGTCACTGCATTCAACCCAACGGGCAGTCGAGACGTTGACCGACTCGTACAAGGCTTCCACGTTGTATTCGCTTTTCAAGCGCGCGACGACCACCTCGAACTGCAGCACACCGACCGCGCCAACGATCAGATCGTTGTTGGCTATCGGTCGGAACACCTGCACCGCCCCTTCTTCGGACAGTTGCACCAGGCCTTTCAACAGCTGCTTTTGCTTCAGCGGATCGCGCAGACGAATGCGGCGGAACAGCTCCGGCGCGAAGTTCGGAATACCGGTGAACTTCATGTCTTCACCCTGAGTGAAGGTATCGCCGATCTGAATGGTGCCGTGGTTGTGCAAACCAATGATATCGCCCGGATAGGCTTCTTCCACGTGCGAACGGTCACCCGCCATAAAGGTCAGGGCGTCGGAGATCACCACGTCTTTACCGGTGCGCACCTGACGCAGCTTCATGCCTTTCTCGTAGCGGCCGGAAACCACACGCATAAAGGCCACGCGGTCACGGTGTTTAGGGTCCATGTTGGCCTGGATCTTGAACACGAAGCCGGTGAATTTATCTTCCGCCGCCACCACTTCACGGGTGCTGCTTTTACGCGACATCGGCGCAGGAGCCCAGGCCACCAGGCCGTCGAGCATGTGGTCCACACCGAAGTTGCCCAAAGCGGTACCGAAGAATACCGGCGTCAAATCACCGCTCATGAAAGCTTCGTGATCGAACTCGTGGGAGGCCCCCTTCACCAGCTCCAGCTCTTCACGCAACTGCGCGGCCAGATCTTCGCCTACCGCAGCGTCCAGTTCCGGGTTGTCCAACCCTTTGACGATGCGCACTTCCTGAATGGTGTGGCCTTTGCCGCTCTGGTACAGGTAGGTTTCATCCTTGTACAGATGATAAACCCCTTTAAACAGCTTGCCGCAGCCGATAGGCCAGGTGATTGGCGAGCAAGCGATTTTCAGCTCACGCTCAACCTCATCCATCACTTCCATCGGATCGCGGATATCACGGTCCAATTTGTTCATAAAGGTCAGGATCGGCGTGTCGCGCAGACGGGTAACTTCCATCAGCTTGCGGGTACGATCCTCAACGCCTTTCGCGGCGTCAATCACCATCAGACAGCAGTCCACGGCGGTCAGGGTACGGTAAGTATCTTCGGAGAAGTCTTCGTGCCCCGGGGTGTCCAGCAGGTTAACCAGACATTCGCGGTACGGGAACTGCATCACCGAGGTGGTGATCGAGATACCGCGCTGCTTTTCCATCTCCATCCAGTCGGATTTGGCATGCTGGTTCGAGCCGCGGCCTTTTACCGTACCGGCGGTCTGGATAGCCTGTCCGAACAGCAATACCTTTTCGGTAATGGTGGTTTTACCGGCATCGGGGTGCGAGATGATGGCGAAAGTTCTTCTTTTCGAGACTTCGCGGGCAAATTCACTAGGAGACATGTTTTTCAGATTCTACGGTTAGTCCGCCCTGCGACATCATCAGAACGCGCCGCGCACGGCGCCAGGCAAAGCGGTAAATAAAAGATAATAGCCGGGCATTTTCGCTGATTTGTCAACCGGTGACAATCAATGCTTTTCCCGGCGGGAAAGATAGGCTAGGTACACCCGCTATGCCAGCGGCAACGCCATCACTATCGCATCTTCACGCCCGTTGGCGCTCGGGTAGTAATTACGGCGGAGAGTCACTTCGTTAAAACCGAGGTCTTCGTACAGCGCAATGGCCGCACGGTTAGAGGCGCGCACTTCAAGCCACAGCGTGACTACGCCGCGGGCTTCCAACTGCGCAATCAGCGCTTCCAGCAGTGAACGGCCGAAACCGCGACGCTGCCAGTCGGGATGAATCGCAATATTGAACAACGTCGCTTCGTCGAGCACGATCTGGGTAATGGCGAAGCCCGCCATCTGCCCTTCGGCACTCAGTTTCAGGTTAAGGTAACGATCGCCCTGATTGCCGGCAAAAGTGGCTTGCGTCCAGGGAAAGGCGTGGCTGGCCTGCTCAATCTTGAATGCCGTGGCCAGATCGGCCGCCGTCAGGGTAGAAATACTGTTCATGATGACAAATCTGCTGCCAGAGTGCGCGCTTGGCACTCGCGTCGAGGGAAAGCTCGGCCAGTGCCGGGCTGTGTAGTTGTGCGCCGGCCACCGCGAGCGGCTCCGCGACGCCCAGCCGCCAACTGTTGCATTCGGTATCCTCAGGCAGCATCGCTACCTGGTCCGGCGTCAGGCCATAGGTTTGCGCCGGGGTCAGCCCCAGGCTGCGCAACACGTCGCAAAACAGCGGATCGTTATGCTCAGGCAGCGGCTGCGCCACCACCAGCAAACGCACATCGGGCGGCAGGCTGACCGCTACTTCGCCCTGCAACACGCCCGGGCGGCGCAATGTCCACTGCGTAATACCCAGTTGTTGTAACAGCCAGTCGCGTTTTGATGCCATGCCGATTCCTGTCAGGAGCTACCCGTTGTGGTGCGCCATGCCTGCCATGCGCCGCGCTATGCTAACAAACCCGCGCGGCCTGCGCCAACAAACCCGTCGAACATATCGCCACAAAGCTCTATAATCCCCAGCTTAATTTCCAGGAGCAAAAAACCGATGTCTGCATTAACCCCCGCCAGTGAAGTCATGCTGCGCCACAGTGATGAGTTTATTGAACGCCGCGTTCTGTTCGCCGGTGACCTGCAGGATAGCCTGCCGGCCCAATTCGAAGCCGCGGATGTACGTGTCCATACCCAGCAATACCATCACTGGCAGTTACTGAACCGGGCGATGGGTGACAACGTGCAGTTCGGTCTGACCGTAGATGCCGAGTTTGTCGCCGAATGCGATACGCTGATCTACTACTGGCCGAAGAGCAAACAGGAAGCGCAGTTCCAGCTGTGCAACATTCTGGCGTTGCTGCCGGTAGGCGCAGAAGTGTTCGTGGTCGGCGAGAACCGCAGCGGCGTGCGCAGTGCGGAACAGATAATGGAAGACTACGCCACCTTGGTAAAAATCGACAGCGCCCGTCGCTGTGGCCTGTATCACGGTCGCCTGGATACCCAAACCGAATTTGATTTGGACGACTGGTGGGAAAGCTACCCGCTGCACGATCTGGAAGTGAAAACCCTGCCGGGCGTGTTCAGCCGCGATGGGTTGGACGTAGGCAGCTCACTGCTGCTGTCGACGCTGGAAAAACACATGAAGGGCAAAGTGTTGGATCTGGGCTGTGGCGCCGGCGTCATGGCCTCGGTGCTGTCTAAGCTGTCGCCTAAGGTGAAGCTGACGCTCAGCGACGTCAACGCCGCCGCGGTGGAGTCCAGCCGCGCTACGCTGGCCGCCAACGGTATCGAGGGCGAAGTGATCGTCAGTAACGTCTATTCCGACATTACCGGCCGTTTCGACATGATCATCTCCAACCCGCCGTTCCACGATGGCCTGCAAACCAGCCTGACCGCAGCCGAAACCCTGATCCGCGGTGCGTTGAAACACCTGCCGATAGGCGGTCGTCTGCGCATCGTGGCCAACGCCTTCCTGCCGTACCCGGACATTCTGGACGCCACCTTCGGCAGCCACGAAGTGCTGGCGCAAAACGGCCGCTTCAAGGTGTATCAAGCCACCGTCGCCCGCGCGCCGCGCGATGCGAAGAAAAAGAAGTAACGGTTACCCGCCGAATATCATGACCAAGAGCGCAGCGTTTTCACGCTGCGCTTTTTTTTAGCCGTTGATGTAGGTCATCGACTCGGCGCCATAGCGCGGGCCCGCCGCCGCCTGGAACGGGAACACCGCCTCAATCGCCGCCAGTTCAGCCTCGCTCAGCGTCAGCTCAGCCGCCGCGATATTCTCCTCCAGATAACGGCGACGCTTGGTGCCCGGGATCGGCACAATGTGTTCGCCCTGCGCCAATACCCAGGCCAGCGCCAGCTGTGACGGTGCGACGCCTTTACGGTTCGCCAGCTCAGCGACCTTTTCCACCAGCGCCAGATTGCGGGCAAAGTTCTCGCCCTGGAAGCGCGGATTACTGCGGCGGAAATCGTCGGCGTCCAGATCCTCCGGCCGCTGGATCGCCCCGGTCAGGAAACCGCGTCCCAGCGGGCTATAAGGCACAAAGCCGATGCCCAGCCGCGAGCAGGCCGCCAACGTTCCCTGCTCGGCATCGCGCGTCCACAGCGAATATTCGGTTTGCAACGCGGTAATCGGGTGCACCTTGTGCGCACGCTCCAGCGTGGCGACCGAAGCCTCGCTCATCCCGATATAACGAATTTTACCTTCGCTAATCAGGTCCGCCATGGTGCCCACCACTTCTTCAATCGGCACCTCAGGATCCACGCGGTGCTGGTAGTAAAGATCGATCACGTCCACCCCAAGCCGCTGCAGGCTGCCCTCCACCGAACGGCGAATATATTCCGGCCGGCTGCTGACGCCCCGGGCGCTGGGATCGGTCGGATCGCGCAGAATGCCGAACTTGGTGGCCAAAAAGACCTGATCCCGTTTGCCCTTGATCGCTTTGCCAATCAGTTGCTCATTGGTATGCGGCCCGTACATATCGGCGGTATCCAGCAGGGTGACCCCCAGCTCCAGTGCCCGATGCAAAGTGGCAATGGCTTCTTTTTCATCGGAATCAGTCGAATAAAAGTCACTCATTCCCATGCATCCCAAACCCAGAGCGGAAACGGTCGGCCCGTTAAACCCTAATGTGCGCTGTTGCATTGTGCTGCCCTCTTGCTGTTTTTTTAAACCGGAGTGGTGTCGCAACAAAGTCTGGTTGTTTACCCTGCAAAGATAAATAATGCAGATCACTCATCACTGTTCAAAAATCGCCAACAATCACGGACGGTAAAATGGATCAGGTTCAGGCCATGCGTATTTTCACCCGTATCGTCGAGCTGGGCAGTTTCAGCCGGGCGGCCGAGCGTTTGCAACTACCGCGCGCCACGGTCAGCAACGTGCTGAAACGGCTGGAGCAGCGTCTCGGCGTACGGCTGCTGATCCGCACCACCCGTCAGGTGCAGGTGACCAGCGAAGGCACGCTCTATTATCAGCGTTGCGTACAGCTGCTGGGCGCGCTGGAAGAAGCGGATACGCTGTTCAGCCGCCATAAGCTGCAACCTTCCGGCAAGGTGCGCATCGATATGCCGCATTCGCTGGCGCGTGAAATCGTTATCCCGGCGCTGGACGATTTTTATCGGCGCTATCCGGACATTACGCTGGCGTTAGGCGCCAATGACACTCACGTGGATCTGCTGCGCGAAGGCGTGGACTGCGTGCTGCGCGCCTGGGAAACCGAAGACGACAGCCTGGTGGCGCGGCGCATCGCCATGCTGCCGCAGTTAACCTGCGCCTCTCCCGGTTACCTGGCGGCGTTCGGCGTTCCGCAGTCCATCGACGACCTGCGGCAACACCGCGCGGTGGGGTATTTTTCCCTCGCCAATAACCGTGATTATCCGCTGGAATTTTGCCGCAACGGGAAAGTGGAACGGCGCGAGCTGCCCGCCAGGCTGAGCGTCAGCGGTGCCGATGCTTACACCAGTGGCTGCCGGGCCGGCATGGGGTTGATACAGGCGGCGCACTATTCGCTGGCGCCGTGGCTGGAAAACGGGGAGTTGGTGGAAGTGCTCGCGGAAACGCCACCGCCGCCGATGCCGATTTACATCATGTATCCGCCCGGCCGATTCCTTGCGCCACGGGTCAGAGTATTGATTGACTGGCTGATTGGGCTGTTTGAAAACCCTAAAAGCAGCGATATGGCTGTTTTTCCAGCAAACGCCCGCAAACAGGGGAAATAACTATTGACGTACCCGCCAAAATCTCTAGAATTCGCCTCCGTGGTAACGTTACTCCGGTAATGTTTCTGGTATGCGAAGGTGGCGGAATTGGTAGACGCGCTAGCTTCAGGTGTTAGTGTCCTTACGGACGTGAGGGTTCAAGTCCCTCTCTTCGCACCAAATAACCACATGATTTATATTGCACGCAGCATCAATGCGAAGGTGGCGGAATTGGTAGACGCGCTAGCTTCAGGTGTTAGTGTTCTTACGGACGTGAGGGTTCAAGTCCCTCTCTTCGCACCAAGCTGGCGACGTAATATAAATCTGAAAGTAACAACATCGACTGTGCGAAGGTGGCGGAATTGGTAGACGCGCTAGCTTCAGGTGTTAGTGTCCTTACGGACGTGAGGGTTCAAGTCCCTCTCTTCGCACCAATTGATGAGTTCCCCTCCCGCTGTTCCTCTGAAGTCCCCCAAAAAATAGCACCAAAGACTCTCCGCTCAAGCGGCTTTTTGCGCTTCTAACCGAAGCTGAAATTCAGGCTGACCGCCGCCAATCCACCGGCCAGCGCCATGCAGGAAGGCAGCAGCAAATAATGACGCCAGCGGCTGTTAAACAGCATAACCAACGTCGCTAACATGGCGATCACGATTAGCGTGCGCAGTTGCATCATATCCAGGTCTATCAACGCCAGTAACGGCATCAAGGCGCAGGGAAGCAGAACGCCCCAGGCGCTGGCCAGGCGGTTGCCCAGGCACCAGCTAACGCCCCACAAACCACATGCGGTAATCATGGCTGCAATCATGATAACCCTACCCTTTAAGTGATAATGATAACCAATATCATATAACACTTTTTTTCAACGCGCATCATTTTCACCGCTGCGGCCAAACGCGGATGACAGAACGGCGAAAAAATGATAGTTTGCGATAAGAAAATTCTTAGTCGCCGTAGCGTGCTAATAATTACAATTAAAAACCATGTAATACAGGTGTTTAATTCACGCTGAAAGAATATTTCTAACCTTAATTTTTCGACAGATCGATATTGTAAAGAGTGAACTCCGTATGAACGCGCGTTCTTATCAGGAACTGCTGACTAGCAAGCACCGCTTATCATTGTTTTTGTTTTTGTTGATGAACGCGGCCTCTTCTATATTTACAATATTGGTTCCGTTTCAGGGTAAACCCGCATTTACCCTGCCTTTATTAGCCATACCGCTATTTTGTCTGGTTGCATTATTATTTACCCTGCAATCCATGCAGCAATTCGTCAAAAAGCTTAATCTGTTTTCCTGTGTTATTGGCCTGCTGTGGGCGGCGCATATTTACATTAAAAGTCAGTATTATGCACCGAATAACCAAGGCTTCTTATTACTTAGCCTGTTCAGTATGTTCTTTATCAGCGCCATTGCCTTAACCGATAACTTTATCGCTTTTTGTCTGCATGCCGTCCCGTCCGCGCTGGTCATTCTATTTCTGGATGGCATGCACAATACCGTGCGGATAGTTTTTACCACGGTACTGCCCATTATCGCTTTCTCAATTCATCACCTTATGCTCAAGCGCAGCGAAGCCTTTACCCAAACGCTGGTGGCTAACCTGTATAACGAACGAGACAGGTTCAGTAATTTAAGCATGATAGATCCGTTAACCGGCCTTTATAATCGGCGTGGCCTGGAGAACAAGATCAATATGTTGCCGGAGTCCCAATCGGGTCGCCATTTTGTTCTGTTGCTCGATATTGACCACTTCAAAGCCTATAACGATAACTATGGCCACACCATGGGCGATCAGGCACTGGTGCAAGTGGCTATCGCCATCCGCGACTCGGTGCGTTCACGCGATATTGTGGTGCGCTACGGCGGGGAAGAGTTTCTGGTGCTGCTGACCAACGTCAGAGAAGATTATGCCGCGCAACTGGCTGAAAGAGTGCGCCGGCGCGTGCAGGAATTGAAAATCCCCCACCGCTTTAACCAGTTAGAGATGACCAACGTCACGCTCAGCGCCGGTATCGCCATGCTGGACAAGCTTGACGTGGCCTCGGCGATCCGCGCGGCCGATGCGGCGCTGTATCTGGCTAAAAACAACGGCCGCAACAATATCCAACTGGCGGAAAACGTACAGACCGCGGTGACCCCATGACAAGCTGACCGCAGCCCCCCGTAATCACTTGCGGGGGGAAGCGAGAAACCTCATGCGCTCGTCGTCGGAGTGCGCAAAGGTTTCAACCCGTTCAGCAGCAGTTCCACCCCATCCAGTGCCTGCGCCAGCGCTTGCTTGTCCTCAGGGCGATTGGCGATCCAAAAAGCCGCGTCCATCAAGCCGCCATTAATCAGATGCGCCAGCACTTCGGGCAAAGTCGGCGCAATATGTTTTTCTTCCATCAACGTCTTCAGCATGCGTGTCATCGAAGCAACGCATTGCAACTTGCCGGCCTGCAAATACTCCGCACCAAGTACTGACGGCGAATCGCGCAGCAAAATACGCTGCACTTCCGGCTCCATCGTCATTTCAAGATAGGCCCGGCAGCGCCCTTTGAATGCACTCCAGTTATCCGGTGCATGGGCGGAAATATCGGCCAGGCGCGCGTCCATTTCTGCATCGATTTCCTGCGCCACGGCAAGAAACAGCCCTTTTTTATCGCCAAAGTGGTGATACAACGCGCCGCGCGTCATGCCGGCTTGCGCCGTGAGCTCATCCATCACCGTGTCGGCATACCCAACGCGGCCAAATTGCTGACGCGCGGTCGCAACCAGCTTTTTGCGCGTTTCCTCAATCATTTCCGTTCGTGCTTTACGTGCCATTTTGACGCTCCGGGCTTAGGGTCATGACGTTATAATTGACATACGTAGCGTATGTCAATTAGGTTTACATACGCCTCGTATGTCAATGAGGCCGAATATACCCATCAATACTCTGGAGTTTTTATGGCCAACCCTTACCTCGAGCTTTTCAGCGTACCGGGCACCAAAGCATTTTCCCTTGCCGGGCTCATCGCACGCATGCCCCTCTCCATGCTCGGGATCGGCATCATCACCATGCTCGCACAATTGCGGGGGTCTTATTGGCTGGCCGGAGCCGTAGCGGCGACTTTTGCGCTTTCCATGGCGCTGCTGGCGCCGCATATCTCACGCGCGGTTGATCGCCTGGGGCAGCGCCGCGTGCTGCCCTGCGTCACCGCGGTCAGCGTAGCCGGCGTGCTGTCATTGCTGCTGTGTACGCATTATCAGGCGCCCGACTGGACGCTGTTCGTCTTTGCGGCGGTGTCCGGCGGCATGCCCAGCATGCCGGCCATGGTCAGAGCCCGCTGGACTGAGATCTTGCGTGGCACACCCCGCTTGCACACCGCATTTTCGTTTGAGTCCGTGCTCGATGAAGTCTGTTTTATTATCGGCCCCCCCATTTCAGTAGGCCTCAGCGTAGCGATCTTTCCAGAGGCGGGGCCATTGGCCGCCGCCATTTTACTGACGATGGGCGTCACGGCCTTTGTCTGGCAAACCGGCTCCGAACCGCCGGTTTATTCGGACGACGGCGCGGCTCGCGGTTCCGTCATCAAGCAGGTGCCGATGCAGATACTGGTGCTGGCGTTAGTCGCGTTGGGCACCATTGTCGGTACCGTCGACGTCATCAGCGTCGCCTTTGCCGAACAGCTTGGGCAACCTGCCGCAGCCAGCCTGGTGCTGTCGGTTTACGCCATCGGGTCTTGCCTGGCCGGGTTGGTTTTCGGTGCCATGAAAATCCCGGTTTCCCTGCCCCGCCTGTTTTTATACGCCGCTCTGGCCACGGCGATGACCGCATTGCCCTTGCTGCTGGTTGAGGATATTTTCACGCTGGCGGCCACGGTATTTGTCGCAGGCCTGTTCTTTGCCCCGACCATGATCATTGCGATGGGGTTGGTTGAAAATATCGTTCCGCCCTCCCGGTTAACGGAAGGGTTAACCTGGATGATTACCGGGCTGGGGATTGGCGTAGCGCTCGGCGCCGCTCTGGCGGGATGGGTTGTCGATGAGGCCGGGGTAAAAGCGGGGTTCATCATTACGATATCTGCCGGCCTGGTGGTATTGCTGGTCGCCGTCGGCGGTTACCGTCTGCTGCAAAAATCCGTGCATGCGGCCTGACGGGAAATGGCCGGCTGGCGTCAGGCCAGTTCCCAAATGGCCTTGCCGCCCCATCGGCTTTCTATCGCCCCCACGAATCGTTTCACTTTAGGCGACAGATAGCGCCGGGTGGGATAAACGGCGCATATGGGCGCTTCAGCCCGGCAATATTTCTCCAGTACCGGCACAAGCGTGCCGGCCGAGAGTTGTTCACCAACCAGAAAAGCGCCGAGTTGGCACAAACCCAAACCTGCAAGTGCCGAATCCCGCAGTGCTTCGGTGTTATTGAAACGCATTCTTCCGCCGACAGGTTCGTCGCGATGTTGTCCATTTACCTGATAGCGCCAGGGAACCGGCATTCCCTGGTGCGAGAACACCAACCTATGGTGATCAATCAGATCGTCCGGCGTCTGAGGCACGCCATGGTTATCCAAATAGCGCGGTGAAGCACAGGTTATCAGCCGGTTCGGTGCGAGGACTTTACGCACCAGCCGGCTGTCATCGTTACCGCCAATGCGGATAGCCAAATCGATCCCCTCGCGCACCAGATCGCTGTAGTCATCGGAGAACGTCACCTCTACATCCACTTCCGGCCATTGGAGCAGGAAATCCCTCAAAATCGGTAAAATATGCAAACGGCCAAAGGCGACGGGAAGATCGATACGCAAGCGTCCTCTGGGAGTTTGATGCCGCTGGTTTATCGCCGTTTCCGCTTCGTCGACCTCCGCCAGAATCCGCAGCGCATGTTCATAAAACACCAGACCTTCTTCGGTCAGGCTCACGCTGCGCGTCGTCCGGTGCAGAAGCCGGGTGGCCAACCGCTCTTCCAGCCGATTGACGCTTTTCCCCGCCGACGAGCGGGATATGCCGAGCCTCTCGGCCGCCAGAGTAAAACTACGCGCATCAGCGACCCGCACAAACACCAGCAGATCGGACAGGTTATCAAGCGGCATCGCCAGTAAATTAGCCACGTTTTGTCCCCAATGTTGCTCATTAAGGCCAGTTTATCACCCGATAGTGCGCGTATACACTGTGTTCTGTCCACCCATGCCCCCCTATCAAACCCAGTAAACGAGGACATTTAATGAGCACATCTCACCAGGCCGCCGGGCAACCGGCAAGCGTCCCAGGCCCCTGGTTGGCGGTATTTTCAATCGGGCTCGCCACATTTTCCGTCGTCACCACCGAAATGTTACCCGTCGGCCTGTTGAATCCCATTGCGGATACGCTAAACGCCACGGTTGGCAGGGCGGGCCTGATGATTTCATTGCCGGCCCTACTGGCCGCCTTTTTTGCCCCACTGGTTGTTCTCGCCTCCGGAGGGATTAACCGCAGGACGATCCTCCGCTGGCTTCTGGTGTTGCTGATTGCGGCTAATATTGCTTCGGCCACGGCAGCCAGCATGAACGGGCTGTTGGCCGCTCGCGTCGTCGTCGGTTTCTGCATGGGTGGAATTTGGGCCATTGCCGGGGGCATTGCGGGGCGGTTGGTCCCGCAAGCTTCCATAGGGCTGGCAATATCGATAATTTTTGGCGGCGTCGCGGCCGCTTCGGTATTGGGCGTGCCCTTAGGGGCATTTATAGGTGATGCATTCGGCTGGCGTACCGCCTTTCTGGCGATGGCCCTTTTAGCTCTACTGGCGCTAATCTTGCTCATCAGGTCTTTCCCATCGGTGCCTGCGGAACAGGCTGTCACTTTAGGGCAATTCGCCGAACAACTGGCAAACCCAAAGCTACTTGCGGGGCTCCTGGTCACAGCCTTGTTGGTCGCCGGCCATTTCATGGCTTTCACCTTTATTCGACCGCTGCTGCAGGCGGTATCCCATTTTGACGACAACTGGATTGGCCCGTTGCTGTTCGCCTACGGCCTCGCCGGCATTGCCGGGAATTTTCTTGCCGGCAGCGCAGCGGAAAAACACCTTCGCCCGACGCTGGCGCTGATCGCCCTCGGGCTAACTGCCGCCGTCATCCTGTTTTCCTGGTGGGGAGCAACCGCCGTAAGCGGCGGTCTTATTACCCTGCTGTGGGGGCTTGCCTATGGCGGGGTTTCCGTATCGTTGATGACCTGGATGATGATCGCAGCCCCCCGGTCAATCGAGGTCGCCACCTCTCTCTATATCGCCACCTTTAATATCGGTATTTCTCTCGGCGCCGTAACAGGAGGGCAACTTGTCGATAAATATGGTCTGGTAACCAACGCCCTGATGGCCGGCGCCACCACAGGTCTGGCATTGCTGGTTATCGCGAGGGTAAAAATCAGGGCTGAACCTACACCCTGATGGCAACCTGCGGCCCGCCGCTGCCCGAGCCGGCGGGCCGTGGGTCTAGCGGCGGCGCTGCTGCATGCCGTAGACAAACACCACGGCAAAGCACAGCAACGGCAGCAGGTACGACAGCGCCGTACTGTACCTGTCCGCCAGCGCCCCCATAAAGTAAGGCATGATGGCGCCGCCGACGATCGCCATGATCATAAAGGAACTGGCGCGCTTGGTGTGTTTACCCATATTTTTCACCCCCAGGGCGAAAATGGTCGGGAACATGATCGACATAAAGAAGAACACGCCAATCAGCGCCACCACCGAGATCCCGTCGATACTGAGCATCACCACGCCGCACAGCAAAATATTGATCAGCGAGTAAAGCATCAGCAACGTGGCGGGTTTCACTCTGCCCATCAGCCAGGTGCTGAAGAAGCGCCCGATCATAAAACAAATCATGGCGATGGAGAGCAGGTAGGAAGCGCTCTGGTTGGAAACGTCGCTCCAGTGTTCGGTGGCGTAGTTAATAAAGAACGCCCCCACGCCGACCTGCGCCGCCACGTAGAAGAACTGGGTAATCACCCCGCCGACAAAGTGTTTGTGCTGCCACAAGCCTTGCGCGATTTCGCCCTGTTCCGGCCGCTCTTCCTCACGGATATCCGGCAGCCGGGTGCGGCTGAACAGCAAGGCAATCAGCAGCACCAGCGCGGCGATCGCCACATAAGTCACCTTCACCGCGCTCTGGTCACCGCCGCTTGCCCCCTGGGTTGCGGAGAAAAACAGCGTACCGCCGATCATCGGCCCGATGAACTGCCCCAGGCCGTTAAAAGACTGGGCGAGGTTGAGCCGCCGTTCCGCGCCCTGCGTATCGCCCAGCACCGTAGCGTAAGGGTTGGCCGCGGTTTCCAGGCAACCCAGGCCGCAGGCAATGACAAACAGCGCAAACAGGAAGGCGCCGAAGCTGTTGGCGGAGGCCGCCGGCACAAACAACAGCGCCCCCAGCGCATACAGGCACAGCCCCACCAGAATGCCGGCCTTGTAACCTTTCCTATCCATAAAATAGCCGGCGGGCAGCGCCACCAGGAAATAAGCGCCGAAATACGCCGCCTGCAATAACCCCGACTGCGCCTTGGTCACGTGCAGGGTTTCCTGAAAATGTTTATTCAATACGTCCAACAGGCCATACGACAGCCCCCACATAAAGAACAGGCTGGTAACCAGGATAAAGGCCCAGCGTAAATTGGAGGTCGCCTTGACGCCCAGCTGTGGCGGGGCCGCACTTTTTTCAGCAAGCATTGATATATCCTCGGGTAGGGTAGTGAGATGTTGTTATTGCTGTTGCAAAGAGAATATCCGCTCCATCGCCACCCATTTTTCGCCCTGCGGCGTCCAGGGGGTGGCCACCTGGTATTTCCACATCAGGGCTTCCCAGCGCTGCACATGGGGATTGCTCAGACCGGCGGCGTCAAACTGCCCGGCATCGAACGCCGGGCTGACCTCGACGATCATGAACAGCCGGGTGCCCAGCCGGTAAATCTCCATATCCAGGATGCCGTGCTCACGCAGATGTTCGGCAATTTCCGGCCAGATGCGTTGGTGGTGGCGCTGATACTCCTCAATCAGCGCCGGTGAATCGACCAGATCGAGCGCCTGGCAAAAGCGCCGCGGCAAACCCGCAGAGCCCTTCATGTGAGTGCCCGATCAAGGTGCAGGTAGCCGCCGTCCACCGACAGCCACTGCCCGGTGGTGTGCGACGACCGCGATGAGATCAAAAACACCACGGTATCGGCGATTTCCTGCGGCGTGGTCATCCGCTGTTCGAACGGAATGCGCGCGGTAATTTTCTCAAGCTGCTGCTCCGGCTGTTCGAAGGTATTGATCCAGCGCTGATACTGCGGCGTGATCACTTCCGCCGGTACTACGGCATTCACTCGCACCCCGTCATGGCGCAGAGATACCGCCCACTCGCGCGTCAACGCCAGTACCGCCCCCTTGGCGGCGGTATAACCGCTGGTGCCGCCCTGCCCGCTGAGCGCAGTTTTGGAGGCGATGTTGACGATGGCCCCCTTGCTGCGTTGCAACGCCTGCTGGCACAGGTGCGCCATCAGATAGTAATGAATCAGGTTTTTCTCCAGCGATCCGACAAACGCCTCTCGCCCCGCCTCCAGCCCGACGCCATCGTTCACTCCGGCGTTATTCACCAACCCGTCGAGGCGGCCGAAGGTTGCCAGGGTTTGCGCCACCGCTCGCCGGCAGTCGTTTTCTTCACAGAGATCGGTGATGATCACTTCGCTCTGCGGCTGCAACCGGCGCAGTGCCGTCAGGAAATCCGCCTCCGGCTCCGCGTTGGTGACAATCACCGGAATCGCCCCTTCTTCCGCCAGCAGGCGGGAAATGGCCGCGCCGATGCCGGAACCGCCGCCGGTGACAATCACCACTTTCTCTTTCAGATACAAATCCATCACTCAACTCCGTTAATCCGTAGCTAGCCCATAGCCAGGCTGTAAACGCGGCTGGCCGTCCCGCCCCAAATTGCCGCCTGCTGTGCGGGGCTCAGCGCGGCGACGGCCTGTTCGCACAGGCGATAAACCTGGCCGTAATCGCCGGCCAGCAGGCACACCGGCCAGTCGGAGCCGAACATCAGCCGCTGCGGGCCGAATGCCTCCAGCGCCGCCTCAAAAAACGGCAACAGCTGCTGCGCCTGCCAACCGCCGCCTGGCGCTTCGGTAATCAACCCGGACAGCTTGCAGGCCACGTGGGGCAACGCCGCCAGCGGCTTGATTTGCTGCGCCCAATGTTGCGCGCCCCGGGCGATATCCGGCTTGCCGAGATGATCCAGCACCAGCCAGTAATCGTCGTGCCGGGCGGCAAACTGCGCCGCGGCCGCCAGATCTCGGTGA
This sequence comes from Serratia sp. 22264, assembly GCF_052045345.1. Taxonomy (NCBI): domain Bacteria; kingdom Pseudomonadati; phylum Pseudomonadota; class Gammaproteobacteria; order Enterobacterales; family Yersiniaceae; genus Serratia; species Serratia sp. 22264. The sequence goes on along the minus strand of NZ_JBQEOY010000002.1, from coordinate 275,170 downwards.
GTGACCAGAATGTCGTAGACATAACCGTGCCGCTGCAGCGCCTGCATGCCGCACCGCACCGCCTGTCGCTCCAGCCAGGCCGCCGGTTGCGGCTCATCCTGAACCAGATGGCGCAGGCCGCGCAGCAGCGGCTGTTGGCGCAGTTCATCAAGCCGTTGCGGCAACCGTGGCGACGCAATATCCAGCCAGCCCACCACGCCGGATACGCCACGGCTTTGCTGCACCTGCGCCAGCAGCGTCCGGGTTTCCTGCTCGCACTGGCGGGCCTGCACCACCAGTGCGCCATCGAATCCGTGGCGTTCCAGCAGCGGTTCGAGCTGCGCCGGACCGTAGTCCTGGCGCAGCACCGCCATCTGTTCGCTAATCCACGGATACTCCTGCGGCCGGTAGCGCCAATAGTGTTGGTGAGCGTCGATGCGCAGCATGCCGTGCTCCCGCTTCAACCGCGGAACCGATACTGTTCGATCGACGCAGGATGCATCTCGATCGAATACCCAGGGTGTTGCGGCGGCATGTAGGCCGCGCCCCGGATATCGCAAGGATGAATAAAATGCTCATGCAGGTGGTCAACGTATTCGATCACTCGCCCATCGTGGGTGCCGGCGATGCACAGGTAATCGATCATCGACAGATGCTGCACGTATTCGCACAGCCCTACGCCACCGGCATGCGGGCACACCGGCAAGTTGTATTTCGCCGCCATCAGCATCACCGCCAACACCTCATTGACCCCGCCAAGGCGGCAGGCGTCGATCTGCACCACGTCAATCGCCCCGCGCATGATGAACTGCTTGAACATAATGCGGTTCTGGCACATCTCGCCGGTGGCGACCTTGACCGGATGGATCCCTTCGCGGATGCGGCGATGCCCCTCAACGTCGTCCGGGCTGGTCGGTTCTTCGATAAACCAGGGCTTGGCGAATGCCAGGTGCTTCACCCACGGAATGGCGTCGTTGACTTCCCACACCTGGTTGGCGTCAATCATCAGTTGGCGGTCGGGGCCAATCACCTCGCGAGCGATGCGCACGCGGCGGATATCGTCTTCCAGGTCACGGCCCACTTTCAGCTTCAGGTAGGAGAAACCGGCGTCGACCGCCTCCTGACACAGCCGACGCAGCTTGTCGTCCGGGTAACCCAGCCAGCCGGCGGAGGTGGTGTAGCACGGATAGCCTTCCTCCAGCAGCCGCGCCAGACGCTGTTCTTTACCCTCGGCCCGCTGGTTCAGCAGGTTGAGCGCCTCCTGCGGCGTAATGCAGTCGGTGATGTAACGGAAATCGATGCAGCGCACCAGCTCCTCCGGCGTCATCTCCGCCACCAGCCGCCACACCGGTTTGCCCACGGATTTGGCCCACAGATCCCATACCGCATTCACCACCGCCCCGGTCGCCAGGTGAATCGCGCCCTTGTCCGGCCCAATCCAGCGCAGTTGGCTGTCGCCGGTAAAACGCCGCCAGAACGCGCCCATGTCGGCGGCGATATCCTCAAGCCGAACGCCGACAATCTGATGCTCCAGCGCGCGGATCGCCGCGCAGCAGATCTCGTTGCCGCGGCCGATGGTGAAGGTCAGCCCGTGGCCGCGCAGATCGGCGTGGTCGGTCTCCAGGATCACGTACGCCGCCGAATAGTCCGGATCCGGATTCATCGCGTCGGATCCGTCCAGCCCCAGCGACGTGGGGAAACGAATATCTTCAACCCGCAGTGCGGTAATCGTCGTCATGGTGCGGCTCCCCATCAGGCCTGTACGGTTGTTTGACGCTGTTCACCCAATCCCTCGATACCCAGACGCATCGTCTGCCCGGCCTTCAGGTAGATGGGTTGCGGCTTCTGCCCCATGCCCACGCCCGGTGGCGTGCCGGTGGAGATCACGTCGCCCGGCTGCAGGCTCATAAAGCGACTCAGGTAGCTGATGATGTGCGGAATGCGGAAGATCATGGTGCCGGTGTTGCCATCCTGATAGCGTTTGCCGTCCACCTCCAGCCACAGGTTCAGGCGGTGAGGGTCGGCAATTTCATCGGCAGTTACCAGCCAGGGGCCGGTGGGGCCGAAGGTGTCGCAGCCTTTGCCCTTGTCCCAGGTGCCGCCGCGCTCAATCTGGAATTCACGCTCGGAAACGTCGTTAATCACGCAGTAGCCGGCGACGTGACGCAGGGCATCCTGCTCACTGATGTAACGCCCGCCCTGGCCGATGATCACGCCCAGTTCCACTTCCCAGTCGGTTTTGACCGAATCGCGCGGAATTTGCACGTCGTCGTTTGGCCCCACCACCGCGCTGGTCCATTTGTTGAACACCACAGGTTCGCCGGGGATCGCCGCACCGGTTTCCGCCGCGTGATCGGCGTAATTGAGGCCAATGCAGATAAACTTGCCGATCTGGCCGACGCACGGCCCCAGGCGCGGTTGCCCCTCGACCAGCGGCAGTTGGTTGATATCCAAGGCACGCAGCTTTTCCAGTGATGCCGGCAGCAGCGCTTCACCGCTGACATCGGCGATATGCTGCGAAAGGTCGCGGATCTGGCCGTTATTGTCCAACACCCCCGGCCGCTCTTGCCCCGGTGCGCCATAGCGTAAAAGTTTCATAGATTCCTCAATCCTCCATAGAAGCGCCTTCGACGACGCCGCAAAACGTAAAAATCAGTTGCTCCAGCCGCCGTCGATAATCTGCACCGTGCCGGTGGTATAAGAGCTGGCGTCCGAGGCCAGATACAGCGCCAACTGGGCAATCTCGGCGGTAGTGCCGATGCGGCCAATCGGCTGGCGGGCGACAAACGCCTGATACACCTCTTCTTCGCTGCGCCCCTGTTCACGCGCCTGCTCGGCAATGCGCTGACGCAGCGACGGCGATTCCACCGTGCCGGGGCAGATGGCGTTACAGCGGATGCCCTGGGTAACGTAATCCGCCGCCACCGAACGCGTCAGGCCGATCACCGCCGCCTTGGTGGTGCTGTAAGCAAAGCGGTTCGGCACCCCTTTCACGCTTGAGGCGACCGAAGACATATTGATAATCGAGCCGTTTTTACGCGCCAGCATGCCGGGCAGGAAGGCGCGGATCATACGGAACATCGCCGTCACGTTTAGCTCGGTGGCGAACGCCCACTGCGCTTCGCTGCACGCCAAAATCGACCCGCTGTGCACCACGCCTGCACAGTTAAACAATACGTCGACGGGTCCGAGGGTTTCCGCCGCCGCGGCTATCGCGGCCGGGTCGGTCACGTCAAGCGTCAGCGCCTGGATGCCGGGCAGCCCCTGCAGTTGGCCGGTGTCGATATCGGTGGCGATCACTTCCGCGCCCGCCTCGGCGAACAGCCTGGCGGTGCTGAAACCGATCCCCTGTCCGGCGGCGGTGATCAGTACGCGTTTCCCGGTTAAATTCATTTTCGCTCCCTTGGCCTAAAGGTCCAATGGTCAGGCCATTAAAGGCAGTTAAAGGTCAGGCCTTTAACATGACAAAAGACGCTTTACGCGTTATCGTTTGGTGAGAATGTTATGAGACACAGTTAAAACAGCATTTTTGATTAACCAACTTTTTACACTTGATTAACCATTACTCAAGCGAGTTGACTAATAACTGTGCGCTGAATCACTTATCGCTAAACAGCTCAAGGTAACCCATGCCCATTACCCGACTGGAAAATCCTCGTATTTACAGACAGATAGCCGATCAATTAAAGCGGCTCATCGAAAACAACGAATTCCCCCCAGGCAGCCGCCTGCCGTCCGAGCGGGATCTGGCCCAGCAGTTACAGGTCAGCCGCGCCTCGGTACGCGAGGCACTGATTGCGCTGGAAGTGATTGGTCTGGTCGACGTAAAAGTCGGTAACGGGGTGATCGTTCGGGCACAGGCGCCGATTTTAGCCTCGCAGGAACCGGTAATGGCGCAGGCCGGGCGCGACCAATGGGCGGAAATCGATGACGAACTGAATATCGAGCTGGATTTTAACGCCGAGTTGCCGCCGTTCTCGCTGCTGCAAACCCGTTTGTTGATCGAACCGGAAACCGCCGCACTGGCGGCGCGCCATGCCACCGACGAAGAACTGGCGGGCATTCGGGCTGCCTATGAGCAAAACTGCCGCGATAACCGCGCCGGATCGGCCACCCACCCCGGCGACCGGCTGTTCCATATCCGCATTGCCCAGGCCAGCGGCAACCCGGCCTACGCGTTCGTTATCGGCCACCTGCTCGGCCACCGCTACGGCAGCATGTTCCGCGTGCTGCAACGTCACTATACGCCGGACGATATGCCGCACCGTTCAGAACAGGAACATAGGGCGATCCTGGAGGCGATCGAGGCGCGTGACGTGCGCGGCGCACGCAAGGCGATGAAAGCGCATCTGGATGAAGTGATCGCCATCTTTACCCGCGCGCAATAGGCCGTTTCGGTACGGCGGGGGCAAGGGTAAAAATTTTTGACGGACCGCTCTTTTTTCCACATGCAGCAGGGGCCAAGGCACATTACACTGGCAGCATATTGCACCCTATGGCTTTCAAGTTGCAGCGAGCGCAGGTAACAACGCCGCAGCGTGAAAGACGACGGGTATAGGCCGTATCACGCCACGGCCCGGGCCCTTTCCCTGCAGCCTTTTAACATGGATAACGATCGTTGAAGAACTCTTTCCGCGCTTCATTGCTGGCGCTGAGCCTGTGCGCCGCGCCACTGGCCGCTCAAGCCGCCGACCCGCAACTGGCCTCGCAAATCGTCGACCAGTATGCCGAACACATTTTCTTCAACAGCGGCGCCACCGGCATGGCGCTGGTGGTGATTGATAACAATCAGGTGGTTAACCGCAGCTTTGGCGATACCAAGCCGGGCAACGATCTGCGCCCGCGCCCGGATTCGCTGATCCGCATCGCCTCGATCACCAAGCTGATGACCAGCGAAGTGATGGTCAAAATGGCGGCGGAAGGCCGGGTCAAGCTGACCGATCCGCTGCGAAAATACGCCCCGCCGGGCGCCTTCGTGCCGGCTTATAATTCGCGCCAACCCATTACCCTGCTGAACCTGGCGACCCACACCAGCTCGCTGCCGCGCGAGCAACCGGGTCAAAAACCGGCGAAAACGCCGGTGTTCACCTGGCCGACCAAGGCACAGCGCTGGCAGTGGCTCGAACACGCCAATGTCACAGTGCCGCCGGGCGTGCGCGCCGCCTATTCCAACCTGGCCTATGATCTGCTGGCGGATGCCTTATCGCGAGCGGCAAACAAACCTTATAGCGCTCTGCTGCGCGAAAAAATCACCGCGCCGCTCGGCATGGTCGACACCACCCTTACCCCCAGCGCCGAACAGTGTTCGCGCCTGATGGTGGCGGCCGCCGGGCCAAGCGCCTGTCGCGATACCACCGCAGCAGCCGGCAGCGGCGGGGTTTATTCCACCCCGCGCGACATGCAGCGCTGGATGCAACAGTTCCTCTCTTCCAACACCGCCGGCGCACGCAAATCGACGGCGGCCAGCGAACAAACCATGTACTTCCAGCGCAGCGATCTGGTGTCGCTGAAAGGCATGGACGTACCGGGTGAAGCAAGCGCGTTGGGATTGGGTTGGGTGTATATGGCGCCGAAGGACGGCCTGCCGGGCATTATTCAGAAAACCGGCGGCGGCGGTGGCTTTATTACCTATATGGCGATGATCCCGCAGAAAAATATCGGCGTCTTCGTGGTGGTAACCCGTTCAGAACTGACCAAATTCACCAATATGAGCGATCCGGTTAACCGGCTGGTGGGGGATTTGGCGGCCAACAAAAGCTAGCATCGGGGCGAGCAGGCTCGCCCCGACAACACTCAGGCCAAAGTCATTTCGTGCATCACCGGGTGGAAATTGCGTTTGAAGTAAATCAGGCCGTTACCGGCGGCGCTCACCAGGATCTGGCGGATCTGCACCAGATACACCTGATGGGTGCCGATGCTCTGGATCTGCGCGATCTCCCCTTCCAGGCTGGCCAGCGCATTGCGCAGGGCCGGCTGGCCCAATGGGCCGCTTTGCCATTCCTCCAGCCGGAAGCGATCCTCCATGCTGACGTCGGTCATGCCGGCGAAATGGCGCGCCATCAGCTCCTGCTCGTGGTTCAACACGTTGACGCACAGCCGCTGATTCTCCTGGAAGACCGGGTTCATCGCGCTGTTGCGGTTAATGCATACCAGCAGCGTCGGCGGCGTATCGGTCACCGAGCAGACCGCCGTGGCGGTGATGCCGCAGCGCCCCGCCGGGCCGTCGGTAGTCACAATATTCACCGCCGCAGACAGGCTGGCCATGGCGTCGCGAAACCGCAGACGGTGTTCATTTTCCTGAGACATACAACCCTCCTCCTGAATTACTTCAGCAGATTATCCAGCTGATTAATATCGCCATTGTTATGCAGGTGCGGCACTTTCCAGCCGTGCTGATCGTAATCGGACAGGCACTTGTCGACCATCTGCATCATCTGATCCATGGTGCCGGATCCCTGCGCGTGGCGCAGACACTGCAGGCGGATCTCATCCTGGCTGCCGGCATAGTTGATCTCATACAGCTCATGACGGCCGCCGAACTCGCTGCCGATCGCATCCCACATCAGCTTGAGGATCTTGATGCGCTCGACGTGATCCATACCGTCCGATCCGCGCACGTAACGCGCCAGGTATTTGTCGATCTCCGGATTGTTCATGTCGCGCACGCTGGACGGCAGATAAATCAACCCGCTGGTGACGTTCTTTTCGATGATGTGCTTCACCTTGGTGTAGGCCATCGGCGCCATCACGCGGTAGGTCTGCAACGCGGCGGAATCCGGCAGATAGGCGCCGTTTTCCCATTTTGTGGACTCCGCGCACATCGCATCGCTCAGCGACCAGAACAGGTTGCGCCAGGCCACCACTTCGCCGAGATCGGCCTGCACGCCGCGAAACTCCAGCACGCCGGTGCAGGACAGGCTCTTTTGCAGCAACGCGGTGATAAAGTCCATCTTCACCGCCAGGCGCACGCAGGCCTGCAGCGGGAACAGCCGGGCGAAGCCGCCCTGGGTGCTCCAACGGCGACAACGATCGAAATCGCGGTAAATCAGCACGTTTTCCCAGGGGATCAATACGTGATCCATAATCAGGATCGCATCGTTCTCGTCAAAACGGCTCGAGAGCGGGTAATCGAACGGCGATCCGGTCGCGCCGGCCACCAGCTCATAGGAGGCGCGGGAGATAAGCTTCACCCCTTCGGCATCCATAGGCGCCACAAACATCAGCGCAAAGTCCGGGTTATCGCCCATCACCTGGGCGGAGCCGAAGCCGATAAAGTTGTAGTGGGTCAGCGCCGAGTTGGTCGCCACCACCTTGGCGCCGCTGACGATAATGCCGGCGTCGGTCTCTTTCTCCACCTGGATATAAACGTCTTTCACTTCGTTGACCGGCTTGTGGCGGTCAATCGGCGGGTTGACGATGGCGTGGTTAAAGTACAGGCCGGTTTCCTGAATGCGCTTGTACCAATGGCGGGCGTTATCGGCGAACTGACCGTAAAACTCCGGGTAAGCCCCCAAAGCGCAACCGAAGGCCGCCTTGTAATCCGGGGTGCGCCCCATCCAGCCGTAGGTCTGGCGCGACCAGTCGGCGATGGCGTCACGCTGCTGGCGCATTTCTTCCGGGCTGCGGGCGTAGCGGAAGAACTTATGGGTGTAGCCGCCGTTGCCGGTGTCGGTATTCCAGCACAGGCGATCCTGGCTGACCGGATCGTGCAGCGCGTCGTACAGTTGGCCGACCGAAGCCGCCGCATTGCGGAACGCCGGGTGGGTGGTGACGTCCTTCACCCGCTCGCCGTAGATATAGATTTCGCGGCCATCCTGCAGGCTTTTCAGGTATTCGGTGCCGGTGAACGGGCGTTTGCTGTCGGCACGAAAGTCTTCTGGTTTCATTTAAGTCTTCCTCGTAATCGGCATTTTCCAGACCCTGGATTCGGTCATCTGTTAAATATATGTTTCTTTTTGGTTGCTTAATTGAAGCTGCCAACGCCGATTTCGAGAAGAGACTTTTGCGGCAATCGCCGGTACTTTTCAGGCGGATTGGCCGCAATGGCTGCGAATTGTGATCCAGGTTACGAAAGGGGATGTTGTGCGGCGCGGTAGGTCGAAGGCGAGCAGCCTTCCAGGCGATTGAAAAAACGGGCGAAGTAGGCCGGGTCCTTGAACCCGAGGCTGTAAGCGGTCTCATGCACGGTACAGGCGCTGAACAGCAGCATGCGCTTGGCCTCGCGCAGCAGCCTGTCGAAGATCAGCCGTTTGGGGGGCTGGTTGGCGAAACGGCGACACAGGTCGTTCAGCCGTGATTCGGTCACCCCCAGCGCCCGCGCATAGTCCGGTACCGACAGATGATCGCGGAAGCGTTCATCCACCATTTTGTTGAAACGCTGGAACAATTTCAGCTCGCCGCGCACCCCGCCGGTGGCGGTATCCTCCAACGCGGCATTGCGTAGCAGCAGGGTAAACACCGCCTGCGCCAGCAGCCCCAGCGTCTGCTCGCGGCCGGCCAGCTGCTGGCCGAATTCACGGCGGATCAGTGCCCAGTAATGGCTCAGCGCCGCCAGCTCCTGCGGGGCGTCCGCCATCGACAGACAGATGCCCGGCATATCGAGCGCCAGATTGCTGCCGGGGTACAGCCGTTCCAGCAGCGGCCAAATCAGCTCCTGGCGCACCGTCAGCACGTGGCCGTCACTGACCGGCTCGGTGAAGAACGCATGTGGTACCGAGGGCGGCGTCAGGATAAACAGCGGCGCCTGCACCGAATAGTGCTGGCTGTCCAGCTGCAACTCAATCTTGCCGGTCTCCAGAAAATGCACCTGGAAGAAACGGTCGTGCCAATGCACCTGCATGTCGCGGCCAAAAAACGCCGCCAGACCGGCAAAGGTTTCGTAGTGCACCTCATCGGCGGCGTAGCGCGCATCGTACTCTTTGCAGATGTCGATATTGGCGATAAAACCGGTACTTTTCTGCACATCCTCCTCCCTCAGCGATGAGATCCGTGATAAGCCTTTTATTAGGCGTCAGACTGCTGACAAAATCCATTATTAGGGAGAGCGTGCCGAAGGGGTCGTAGCGGCTTGCCCACCGACCAATTTGCCGGGAGCAAATTGGAACGACTCCATGTCGGCCCGTAGGGTGGGACACACGAATGTGTCCCATAATGGCCCCTCGGTGCGCTAGGCCCGGGTATCTCGGATTCAAAAACAACTTTGTCATCAAACTCAAGCCTTATCAGGCCTATGGCGTGGCCCGCGGACGCGAGCCCTGCATCGGAATGCGCCAGACGATCAACGCCCCGATGACCAACAGCGCCGCCACGAAATACAGCCCGGCGTTAAAGCTGCCGGTCAGATCCTTAAACCAACCGATCAACAGCGGGCTGAGCGCCGATCCTATATTGCCGGTGGCGTTGATCACCGCGATCCCTATCGCGCGTGCTTCCAGGCTGATGGATTGATCCGGCGTGGTCCAGAAGATCGCCATCGCGGTGAAGGACCCCACCGAAGCCATGACGATCCCCAGCAGTTGGATCAGGCTGTGATCGGTGGCCGAGGCCAGCAACCAGCCGGCGGCGGCAAACAGGTAGGGCAGCGCGGTATGCCGCTTGCGCTCCTGCAGGCGATCCGATCGCTTGCTCCACCACACCATGCCGGCGATGGTGCAGATCTGCGGGATCGCCGCCAGAATGCCGATCACGATATTGCTGCTGCCCTGGTTGAAGCTCTGCAGGATCTGCGGCGTCCAGATGTTGATGGCGCTCAGGGTGTTGGTCAGGCAAAAATAGGCCAGCGTGTACATCAGTACGATCGGAGTGAACACCTCACGCCACAGGCTGCGCTGCTGCATCGCCCGGTGGCTGCGCGGTCCATTCGGCTGCACCAGTTGCAGCTTGTCGGCGTCCATCATCGCCCTCAGGCTGGTTTTTTCTTCGTCGGTCAGCCATTTGGCCTTGGCCGGCGTATCGTCGAGATAGAACCACACCACCACGCCCAGCAACACCGAAGGAATGCCTTCCAGCAGGAACAGCCATTGCCAGCCCTTGAGGTTCATCACCCCGTCCAGCGCCAGAATGTAGCCCGATACCAGGGAACCGATCGCCATGGTCACCGGCATGGCGATCATAAACAGCGCGTTGGCGCGGGCGCGGTAAAAGGCCGGGAACCAGTAGGTGAGATACACCAGAATGCCGGGCAGGAAACCGGCCTCGGTGATGCCGACGATCATGCGCAATACGTAAAGGCTGGTCGGGCCGGTGGCGAACAACGTGCAGGTCGAGGCAATGCCCCACAGCACCATGATGGTAGCGATCCAGCGCCGCGCGCCGACGATCCCGAGCATGATATTGCTGGGAATGCCGAAGATCACATAGGTGACGTAAAACAGCGTCGCCGCCAGGCCAAACATGGTCGAACTGAGGCCGAGATCCTTGCCCATCGTCAGCCCGGCGAAACCGATGTTGATGCGGTCGAGGAAAGAGAAAACAAACAGCACGAACAGGAAAATAATCAGTCGCCGAAACAGCTTTTTAATCACCGATTGCTCGGCGGCGGTTAACGCTTTATGTTGCTGCGCCGGGTTGGCCGGCGGCAGCGAATCGACGTTGCTCATGGTAGCTCCGATTAATAAACGCCCGGGGATTGCGGTTGCGCCGGCGGCAGATCCTGTTTAAAACGGCTCGCCAGGGATTCCGCCGCACGCGCCAGCAAGGTGGTGTCCACCCCAACGGCGACAAACAGCGCGCCGGAGGCCAGGTAATGCTGCGCCAACTGCGGATTGGCCATCAGGATGCCCGGCGCTTTGCCGGCCGCGCTGATGCGCGCGATGGCGTCGTCAATGGTGCGTTGCACTTCGGGGTGCTGCGGGTTGCCGGCAAACCCCATGTCGGCGCTCAGATCCGCCGGGCCGATAAACACCCCGTCGACGCCTTCTACCTGCAGAATGGCATCCAGATTTTTCACCGCCTCGCGGGTCTCGATCTGCACCAGCACGCACATCTGCGCATCGGCCTGCTGCAGATAATCCGGTACCCGATTCCAGCGAGAAGCTCGCGCCAGCGCACTGCCGACGCCACGTACGCCGTGCGGCGGATAACGGGTGGCTCGCACCGCCTCGCGCGCTTGTTCGGCATTCTGAATCATCGGGATCAGCAGGGTCTGCGCACCGACGTCCAGCAGCTGCTTGATGATCACCGCATCGTTCCAGGGCGGGCGCACCACCGGGTGGCTCGGGTAAGGCGCTATCGCCTGCAACTGGCCCAGCACCGTCTGCACGTTGTTGGGCGCGTGTTCGCCGTCGATCAGCAACCAGTCGAAACCGGCGCCGGCCAACAGTTCCGCGCTGTAACTGCTGCACAGACCCAGCCACAGGCCAATCTGCGGGCGCTTTTCCTGCAATGCCCGTTTGAAATGGTTGGTTAACATTGAACCCCCTTAAACGAACCGGCAGCTGATACAACCCATCGGGCCATAATCAACGTGGAAGGTATCGCCGCGCCGCGCGGGCACCGGCCGGGTAAAGGAACCGCCGAGGATCACCTGTCCGGCCTCCAGCTCTACGTCATACGGGAACAGCTTGTTGGCCAGCCAGGCGACGCCGTTGGCCGGGTGGTTGAGCACCGCCGCCGCCACCCCGGACTCTTCGATCACCCCGTTGCGGTACAGCAACGCACTGATCCAACGCAGGTCCAGCGCGTCCGGTTTGATCGGCCGGCCGCCCATCACCACCCCGGCGTTGGCGGCATTATCGGAAATGGTGTCGAACACCTTGCGCGGCCGCTGGGTCTGCGGATCGACGTTATGGCTGCGCGCATCGATGATCTCCAGCGCCGGAATGACGTAATCGGTGGCGTTGTACACGTCGAACAGCGTGCAGTTCGGCCCACGCAGCGGTTTGACCAACACGAACGCCAGCTCCACCTCGACGCGCGGCACGATAAAACGATCGACTGGAATGTCGCTGCCGTCGTTGAAGAACATGTCGTCCAGCAGCGCGCCGAAATCCGGTTCGGTGATCTGCGAGCTGACCTGCATGGCGCGCGAGGTCAGGCCGATCTTATGGCCCTTCAGCGTACGACCTTCGGCGATCTTCAGCGCCACCCACTGCCGCTGAATGGCATAAGCGTCTTCAAGGGTGATCTCGGGATGATCCAGCGACAGCGCGCGGATCTGTTCGCGGCTCTGTTCCGCCTGGTGCAAGCGCTGCACGGCGCGGCTAATCAGCTCTTTATCCAACATTTACGGCCCCTTACTCTTTGCGAAATAGCGCATGGACATTGTTCTGCTTGTAATTCAGCACCGGATCCAGCTCTTCAAGGGTGAAGGACAGCGCCAGATAACGGCTGGCCATCAACGCGGCAAAGTGTTCCTTGATCAGCGCAAACAGCATCTCGCCGACCTGCTCGCGGCTTTCCAGACTGCGGCCGTGGCCGATCTTCAGCGTCATATGCACGAAGGCGTAATCCTGCTTGCCGTCGGCCATCTGCCAGGTGTCCAGCCAGAGGGCGCGGCTGCGTACCCCGGCCAGCGGGAAGATGCCGGTGTCCGCCAGCGCCTGATTGACCTTGGCGAACAAGGCGGGAAGATCGGCCTCTTCGCGGATGTTGTTGGTGCATTCAGCATAAAAATGCGGCATAGCAATCTCCGAACGGCGAATTTGCGCGGGCAAGCCGCCCGCGCGGCGGTGGTTACAGGGTGTTGCCGAGCTTGAAGCCTTTTTCCTTGTCGCCCTCGCGGGTGTAGGAAAAACCGTCTGCGCCGATGGTGACGGCCATTTCGCTTGGCGCACTGCGTTCGATGACCGGCTGCGGCCGGCCGTCGAGATCCAACACTTGCGATCCTTCGGTGTACCAGCTCGGCACCACCGGGTTACCCCACCAGTCGCGGCGCTGGTTGTCGTGCACATCCCAGGTCACGGTCGGGTTATCCGGATCGCCGGTGTAGTAGTCCTGGGTATAGATCTCCACCCGGTGTCCATCGGGATCGCGCAGATAGAGATAGAAGGCGTTGGAGACGCCGTGGCGGCCGGGGCCGCGTTCGATCAAATCGGATTTACGCAGCGCGCCGAGCTTGTCGCAGATGGCCAGAATGTTGTGCTTTTCATGGGTGGCGAAGGCGATATGATGCATGCGCGGCCCGGCCCCGCCGGTCATCGCGGTATCATGCACCGTGGCTTTGCGGCGCATCCAGGCGGCGTAAACCACGCCGTTTTCATCGCGGATATCTTCCGTCACGCGAAAACCCAGCCCCTGGATGTATTCCACAGCTCGCGGGACGTCGGGCGTAATTTGGTTAAAGTGATCAAGGCGCACCAGCGCACCCGGCGTGTAGAGATCGTAACGCCAGGCCAGGCGTTCGACGTGCTGCACGTCGTAGAAAAACTCGTACGGAAAGCCGAGCGGATCTTCAACCCGCACCGCATCGCCGATGCCTTTGACGAAGCCCTTCACCCGGCGCTCGGTGCGGCAGCCCAAGGCGTTGAAATAGGCTTCGGCGCGGTCGACGTCTTCCGGCGTGCGCACGCGGAAAGCAAAGGCCGCAACGGCGGCCACCGGGCCTTCGCGCAGCACCAGGTTATGGTGAATAAACTCTTCCATCGAACGCAGGTACAGGGTTTTCTCATCCTCGGCGGTAACCACCAGGCCAAGGATGTCGACGTAGAATTCGCGCGCCGCTTTAAGGTTGGTTACCTGAATTTCCATATAGGCACAGCGCACAACGTCGGGAGCAGGGACAGCATGGGTGGTAAGTTTTATCGTCATCGTTCTCATCTCTTTCGTTTTTGTTGTGGCCTGAGGCTTAGACGCCCCATTTCGGGATTGGGTGGTCCCCCATGGAAATGCACACGTTCTTCATCTCGGCGAACACCTCAAAGCTGTATTCGCCGCCCTCGCGGCCGGTGCCGGAGGATTTCACGCCACCGAACGGCTGGCGCAGATCGCGTACGTTTTGGGTGTTGACGAACACCATGCCCGCTTCAATATTGCGGGCCAGACGCAGAACCTTGCTCACATCCTGCGTCCAGATGTAGGACGCCAGGCCGTACTCCACGTCGTTGGCCATGCACAGGCCGTCTTCTTCCGATTTGAACGGCAGCAGACAGGCCACCGGCCCGAAGATCTCCTCCTGCGCGACGCGCATCCGGTTGTCGACATCCGCCAGCACCGTCGGGCGCAGGAAGTTGCCGTGGCTCAGCCCGGCCGGTTTTTCCGGGCCGCCGGCCAACAGGGTCGCCCCTTCTTCCACCCCCAGGCGGATATAGCCGGAGACTTTTTCCCAGTGCTGCGGGCTGATCAGCGCCCCCACCTGGGTGTTGGGATCCTGCGGATCGCCCACGCGCAGGCGGTTGGCGCGTTCGGCGAAACGTTTGACGAATTCCGGGTAAATGCTTTCCTGAATGAAAATGCGCGAACCGGCAGTGCAGCGTTCGCCGTTGATCGAGAAGATGGTGAACAGCGCGGCATCCAGCGCGCGTTCGATGTCCGCATCCTCAAAAATCAGCACCGGCGATTTGCCGCCCAGCTCCATGGAAAATTTCTTCAACCCGGCGCTCTCGATGATGCGGCGGCCGGTGGCGGTGCCGCCGGTGAAGGACACCGCCCGCACGTCTTTATGGCGCACCAGCGCGTCGCCGGCGGTAGCGCCGTAGCCCTGCACCACGTTGAGCACCCCGGCCGGGATGCCGGCTTCCAGCGCCAGTTCGCCCAGGCGATCGGCGGTCAACGGCGACAACTCGGACATTTTCAATACCGCAGTATTGCCCAGTGCCAGGCAGGGCGCGGTTTTCCAGGTGGCGGTCATGAAGGGCACGTTCCACGGCGACACCAGCGCACACACCCCGACCGGCTGGATCAGCGTGTAGTTGAGCATTTTGTCGTCCACCGGGTAGGTGCGGCCGTTCATCTGCTGGCAGATTTCGGCGAAGAACTCGAAGTTATGCGAGGCTCGCGGGATCAGCACGTTTTTGGTCTGGTGGATCGGCAGGCCGGTATCGGCGGTTTCCATCTCGGCGATCTGCGGCACGTTCTCGTCAATCAGCTCGCCCAGACGGCGCATCAGACGCGCACGCTCTTTCATCGGCGTATTGGCCCATTTCGGGAACGCGGCCTTGGCGGCGGCCACCGCCTGGTCGATCTCCCGTTGCCCGCCGGACGCCACCTCCGCCAGCACCTCGCCGTTGGCCGGGTTGCAGGTGGTGAAATACTCTTTGCTGGCGACGTTCTTGCCGTTGATCCAATGGTTGATGGTTTTCATCGCAGGCTCTCCTCGTAATCTTTTTCACTGATGATGTGGTTAACCAGACGGCCGATGCCCTCGATTTCCACCACCACCTCGTCGCCCGGCTGCACGTCGGCCAGCCCTTTCGGCGTGCCGGTGGCGATCATGTCGCCCGGTTGCAACGTCATAAATTCGCTCAGGTAGGCGATCAGGAACGGGATATCGAAAATCATGTCGGCGGTGCTGCCACGCTGGCGCAGCTCGCCGTTGACGTAGGTGCTGAGCGCCAGGCGGTGCGGATCGGCAATGTCATCGCGATCGACGATATACGGCCCAATGGGCGTCAGGGTGTCGCGGCTTTTCACCCGCAGGTTCGGTCGATAGTAATTTTCCAGATAGTCGCGGATGGCGTAGTCGTTGCACAGCGTATAACCCGCCACGTACTCCATTGCCCGTTCGCGGCTGACGTTGCGGGCGGTTTTACCGATCACTGCCACCAGCTCGGCTTCGTAGTGCATATACGCCACGCCGGCCGGGCGTACCGACACCTGGCGGTGGCCGGTCAGGGTGTTCGGCGCCTTGAGGAACACCAGCGGTTCTTCCGGTGCCTTGAATTCCAGCTCGCTGGCGTGATCGGCGTAGTTCAACCCCAGGGCGAACACCGTGCCCTGCGCCGGCGGCAGCCACTCGGCGTCCCGTTCCTGCAACACAGTGCCGTCCGGCAGGGTAACGCGCAGTTGGTCATCCACGCGGGCGTTAACAATCTGGCCATGATGGCGAATACGGGCGTGTCTCATGATAATTCTCCTGCCTGCGTCACGCGGTTGGTCAGCGTGGGCAGCCCGGCGGCGCGTACCGTCACTTCATCCCCCGGGTTGAGATCCACCCGCTGCTGCGGAGTGCCAATCAGCACCGCGTCGCCCGGTTGCAGGGTAATGAAATCGCTGATGGCGGCGATCAGTTCAGGCACCGAGCGCACCAGATCGGCCGTCGACCAGCGATCCCGCTCCACGCCGTTGATTTCGGTGACGATCTCCAGCTTGCCGGTCGCCGCCAGCTGGCCGATATCCCCCAGCGGGCAAAAACCGTCGCGACACTTGGCCTTGATCGCCGGGCGGTAGAAGCTGCTTTCCGGCAGGCTGACGTCGTTGGCCAGCGCATAGCCCGCCAGATAGTCCGCCACCCGCTCGGCCGGTACCTTGCGGGCGGTATCGCCGATCACCACCGCCAGCGTAGCGCCGCTTTGCACCTTCTCACCGGCCGGGAACGGGATCGCCCCGCCGTTGGCGAGGTGGGTATTGCGCGGTTTGATAAACCACACCGGGGTCTTGGGCGGGGTGTTATAGGGCGGCTGATGGAACGCCTGATCCCAGGCGTCAATCTGGCTGCGGTGGTTCAACGCGACGGAAAATACGGTGCCTTTCATGCAAACTCCTCTCGTGACAGAACATGACAACCGGCATTCATTAATATATTAACGATTAGTTTTATACGCTGTTTACGATTTACGCAACGCGGTTGGATTGATTTGTGATCCTGATAACAAAATATTCACAACTGCGGAACATTGGCGTTATTATTCAAATAATTAATCATTTTTTGGCGTATTTTTACCCGCCAGCCGCTTTTTCGCTTTATACGTTGGGGTAAATCTGGCTATTATTAAGTTATTAATAAATCAGGCCTGGCAGGGGCGTACTCTATTGCGCTCGTGGTCCCAGCATGCTGGGGCCCCAGAATCAGGGCCGACATACCGAACACCTTGACAGTAAAGGCCAAATCTATGCATGAATCCTTAACCATTGCCCTGTTGCAGGCGCGTGAAACCGCCATGGGGTTTTTCCGCCCGATCCTGAAAAGCCACAATCTGACGGAACAGCAGTGGCGCATCATCCGCGTGCTGGCCGACAGCCGTTCGATTGAATTCCACGAACTGGCGGCGGAGACCTGCATCCTGCGCCCCAGCCTGACCGGCATTTTGTCGCGCATGGAGCGCGATAAGCTGATTTTCCGCCTGAAGCCGGTCAACGATCAGCGCAAGCTGTACGTTTCGCTGACCCAGCCGGGCCAGGAGTTGTACGACGTGGCACGCCATCAGGTGGAACAGGGTTACCGCGAGATTGAAGCCGCGTTTTCGCAGCAGAAGATGGATCAACTGATGACGTTGCTGGACGAGCTGATCACCCTGGGCGACAAACTGCCGGCCAACGTGACGGCCCATCCCACCAAGAAATGATTCAATGAATCGGCGTCCTCAATGAACGGGCGTTGCAGCTAAATAGCTGTGTTTAATACCGCTACACCCTAAGCTTGAGGTTGGTGGGCGTCATGGCAGGTTAGCCGACCGTTGAGCGCAGGGATGCGCGATACGAGCCCCCAGGGACGGGTTCACGGCGCGTCGGCGTTCTGCATGACCCCCACCTGTAGCACTATTCGGCGCAGCTAGTTACGCCTGCAGCCAACCACGCTGCAGCGTCAAGCAAGAAGAGAATTCGCTTCCGGCAGCAGTGCGCCGCCGTCCACCACCAGCGTCTGGCCGGTGATATAGGCCGCCGCCGGCGAGGCGAGAAACACCATCGCCGCAGCGATGTCTTCCGGCTCCCCCAGCCGCCCGAGCGGGACGGCGGCGGCAATCGCCTGATTGACTGCCGCGCCGCCCAAATTGGCCATCGCCGGCGTGCGGATCATCCCCGGCTCCACGCCGTTAACCCGAATGCCCGCCGGCGCCAGCTCCAGCGCCGCCGCACGAATAAACCCGTTCACGCCCGCCTTTGAAGCGGCGTAGTGTGCCAGCCCCGGATAAGCCACCCGCGGCCCGGTCACCGACGAGGTCACCAGCACGCAGCCGCCCTGGCGGCGCATCCACGGCAGCGCCGCCTGCGCCAGAAAGAACGGTGCCATCAGATTGACGCTCAGCGTGCGTTGCAACAGCGGGGCGTCAATGTCGGCAAACGGCGTCAGCGGGAAGTAGGCCGCATTGTGGACAACCACGTCCAGCCGCCGATACTGCTCCCCCACCGCCGCGACCCGTTCGGCAATCTGCGCCGCGTCGGCCACATCGCAGGCCACGGCCTGCACCCGCCAACCTTGCCGCTGCAAGCTCTCCGCCGCGTCCTGCGCCTTGCGCAGTTGCAGATCGGCCATCACCACCGTCGCGCCCAGGCGGGCAAAAGCTTCGACAATCGCCAGCCCGATGCCCTGAGCGCCGCCGGTCACCAACACCACCTGGCCACTGAAGGCATCGGCCGCATAGGTTGCGTTCATCGGCTACCCCCTGGGATGACGGGTGGTATTCAGCACCTGCGCATGAGCGCCCACCGCAAAATTGCTCAGCGCGCTGAAGTCGCTGCCCTGATAGCCGAGGATCTTGCCGTCGGTCCGCATCGCCTGCAGATCGATCATCACCACGCCCAGCGTCGGCACGATCTTCTCGCGCCACACGAACAGGTAAAGCTGCTCGGCGACTTTCACATAATGACAACGATCGACGTCCGCCAGCCCTTTCTCTACGCCGTCCAGACACTGCCAGGCGTAAAAATTGTCGTTCAGGTAGATGTGCTCGTAACGTTCGGTCGGGCTGTAGGTGTACATATTGCGCATGCCGATCAATTCGTCGGTGAAATGCGGCAACGCGGCCGCCGCATTATCCAGCGTGCCGAAGCGGAATTCGGCGTTGACCGCCGTGAGCGGCAAGCCTTGTTCAACGCGGCTGAAAGCATCCAGCCGGGTTTGCCGTTCATCCGGCAATTGGCCGTACACCAGGGTGAAATTGCCCTGATTGCGATCGCACACCAGCGTCATGCTGGCGTTGTCTTGCGAAGGATCGAGAAAATCGATAAACAAAATACCGGAGCGAATGCTGGTGGCACGATAAGCAATACCCGTGCGCGCGCCCCAGTTCAGCCTTTGATCATCGGTAAAATGACACTTCAGCGTTTCGCCATCGGCAAAATGCAATGTCAGCGTGCTGCCGCTCAGCCCGAGCTGCCGTTCCAGCGTGTTGCTGTGCGGCGCAAAGCCTTCCGCCAGTGCGCCAACCTGAATAAATACCGCCTCTGTACTCATCTGATTCTCCTTAAAGGGAAGTAAAAGCCAACGTCGGCACGTCGACGATGGTAGAGCCGCCATCGGCCACCAGCGCCGCACCGGTAATGATTGACGCCTCGGCCGAGCAGAGAAAACGGCAGACGCCGGCGATCTCTTCCGCGCTGGCCGGGCGACGCAGCGGCACGTCGCGGCACACCATCCGGTAAGCCTGCTCCAGCGAGATCCGATGGGCATCCATCAGCGGCTGCATCTCCTCGTCCGCCATCGGCGTCGTCACCCAACCGGGGCACACCGCATTGGCGCGTACCCCGAGCGGGCCATAGTCGCGGGCGATGGAACGCATCAGCCCGATCAGCGCATGCTTGGCGGTGACGTAACCGCACACCTCCGGTCCGGCGGCCAGCGAGGCGATAGAGGCGACAAACAGCAGGTTGCCGCCGGTTTTCACCAGTTCCGGCAGGCAGGCGCGCGCGCTGGCGAAAGCGCTGTTGAGATTGCTGTCCAACGCGCCTTGCCACTGCGCGTCGCTCGTGTCGGTAATGCGCCCAACCCCCATGCCGCCGGCGCAGCCGATCAGGCAATCGATGCGCCCGCCCTGCCGCAAAATGGCCGGCAGCAGGATGGTATTCCAGCTTTCGCCGCTCGACGCGTCGCCCACCAGCGCCACGGCGCCGATTTCCTCGGCCAGCAGCGCCAGCGGTTCGCGGCGACGGCCGATGATAAACACCCTGTCGCCCTGAGCGGCCAGCCGCCGGGCACAGGCAGCCCCCACGCCGGTGCCGCCGCCGGTAATCACCACCACTCTATTCATCCAGTTTCTCCATCAGTTGGCCGATCATCAGCAGGCTGCTCAGCAACAACCTCCGCTGTTCCGGCTCCAGCCGCAGGTAGCGACGGCCGGCCGGCAACCGGCTGACCACTTCAGACGCGGCAAAATGTTCGATATCCAGCCACCAGCGGCTGTCGGCCACCCTCAGTTGGATGCTGCGGAAATCGAGCTGCGTCAGCGTCTGGCCAATCTGCGGATAACGCTGCAAGGCGTCGATCACCCGCTGCGCCGTGGCATTGTCGCGGGTGGCGCGATAAACCACGCCCCGCCGCCGCAGCCAACCACCGGCGGTGATGCGCAGCGTCAGCGGCTCGGCCAACGTGCTTGCCCCCTGCAGGCGGAAGCGGTGGCTGACGATATGCGCCATAAACAGCGCGCTAACCCGTTCGCTGACCTCAATCACCGGCCCCTGCGGCAGCGTCAAGCGCAGTTGGCACGGCGCCAGGCGTTCGCAGGCATAGGGCTGAAGATTTTGCGCCAGCCGAGTGAGCGTCACCCCCGGCTGATAACCCGCCGGCTGCCGCCGCCACACGCGATTAAGTGAGGGAAGTAAGCCGATCAAACTGCGCCTCCTCGTTTTCCGTTTTGGCGAAGGCAGTTTCCAGCACCTGTTCGACCGGCACCGGTTTGAACGGGTTGACCTTCTGCACGCACAGCGTCCAGAACAGCGCATAGGCGGCGGTCAGGCCGATCATGATGCTGAAGGGGATATAAACGTCGCGCGGGTTCATGCCCGGCGGAGTGATGTAGATAATCGCCAGCACAATGCCGATGCTGGAGACGATTTGCGGCAGCGGGAACCACGGCGATTTGTAGGCGCGCGGCAGATCCGGCCGCCGAATACGCAGGATCACCACCGAGCAGGTCACCAGCAAGTAGGCCACACCCCAGGCGCACACCGCCGCCAGCACCAGCGGGAGAATGCGCTCGAGATTGCCCTGAATGACGAAGGCGTGTACGCAGGGGATCAGCACCGCCACCAGAATGCCCACCACCGGGGTTTTAAAGCGCGGGTGCAGATAAGCGAAGATGCGCGGCAGCGCGCCGTCCAACGCCATGCCGTACAGAATGCGCGGCACCGCCGCCATCAGCGTATTAATGGTCGCCGCCCCGGCCAGCAGCAGCCCGATACCGAGCCAATATTTGCCGAACTCGCCCATCACCTGCCCGGCAAAGGCCGGGATCGCCATCGGCGTGTCCAGCAAGTGAACGCCGTTGGCGGCATCCACCACCACGTTCTCCACCTGATGGCTGAGCGCGGCGCCGTAAAGCGCCATGCAGACCGCCACGCCGCACAGCCCCAGCGACATGGCGCGCGGGATCACTCTGGCGGAGCCTTTGATCTCCGGCGCCATCGGCGTCACCAGTTCGCAGCCGACGAACATAAACATCGCCATGCCGATCAGGCTGAACACCGCAAAGGGATCGCTCAGGCTCAGCGTGCTGCCGAACCAGCCTTCCAGCGGCACCGCATGCGGCGACAGCAGCCCGGCGATACCGAAAATCACCAGAGTGCTCCACATGGCGAAAGTCAGCACGATCTCCGCCTTGCCGAACGCCTCGATGCCAAACGCATTGAGCAGACCGAACAGGATCACCAACCCGACGCCAATCATCCAGGAGGCGTTGTGGGTTTCCATCAGGGTGTTGAGGTGTTCGAAATTCACCAGCGCCATGATGCCGGAGAGAATGGTCTCGGCGGTGCCGGCAAAGATATGCACGATCAGATAGGCCGACAGCGCGCCGGTAATGGCAAAAAAGCGGCCCATGCCGCAGGCGATATAGTCATACACCGAGCCGGAGGTCGGCAGCATCGCCGCCGCCTCCGAGAAAGTGGTGAGCTGGGCTTGCATCATGATAAAGGCGATCAGCATCGCCAGCGCGAAGGTATCGCCGCCAATACCGAAACCGCTGGTGACGGTGAGGATCACCGGACTGGCCATAATCACCCCGACCGAGCTGGCCAGCGTAGTGGGGAATCCGACCTTGCCCCGTTCAAGGTGGGCATGAAGCCGCGACGACAGGTTCATGGGTAGTTCCTCTTATAGTTTTTGCCCTGGTGTTGTTTGTGCAGGTTTACGCCGCAATTAGCGGTGATCTCACTATAGAGAGGAAAGGAAAATACTGGCTATCGTCCTTAAGGACGAGGCCGAACCATAGCTTTTTCCTCTTATCTTTTTAGCCCGGCCAACCGTTATGGTTTGAATCTCGCGGAGGGGATTTTCGAGAGAATGCGGGGAATAGCGCGTCTGTCCATCGTTCTTAGGAACGAGCCGCCGGCAGCGAGCGAAGAGGGGTCGCCAACCGGCGATACGCGCAGCGCCGTCCCCCTGGCAGGGGAAATCACTTTAAATTCAGCGGGAAGGAGGCATACCATTCGTTAATATATTAACTAAATATTGACGCAAGGCCGCCCATTCCCCAGCCAAACGGGGGGCGTTGCCTTGTTATTTATGTATTTTATTGCAATCAGGCTCACGTTGTTAATATGTTCTTATTGTGTTACCGAATTGCTACAACTATGCTGGAATCGTTCATATATTGAACGACGCATTCTCCAGAACGCAGGGTAGGTAAAGGAGGGAAATGAATCATGCACAGCACATCATCCGATGCCTTTATCAACAGCTGTCTGACCACCATTGCGCATTTGATCCCGGTGTCCGCCGGGGTGTTTTACCTGGTCAATCAAGATCTGCGGCCAGACCACTATATTCTGCACGGCATTTCCGATAAGACGCATCAGCAGTATTTGACCCATTTTCAGCAGATTGATCCGCTCAAACCCGCCAATTTCCATCAGCAGGATATCAGCATGGTCGGCATGAGCCCGGCGGCGATCGCCAATAACCGCCATTATTATCATGACTTTATGCTGCCGAATGACATGCGCGATATGACGGAGATTTTTATCCGCCAGCGTAAACGCATTATCGCCGGGGTGTCCTTGATCCGCGATACGCCCTTTACCGAGGTGGAGCGTGGCCGCCTGCGGGCGGTACTGCCGCTGATAGAACTGGCGACGCGCGATCTGCTGCCCGGCGGCGAAGCCCAGTTGCTGACCGCCAAGGAGCAGGAGATCGTCAATATGGTGCGCGAAGGGGCCAGCAATAAACGCATCGCCCTGAAGCTGGGCATTTCACTTTCGACGGTGAAAACCCATATGCGCAATATCTTTGCCAAAACCGAGGTAGCAAACCGCACCGAATTGGTGGCCAGCAGCTTTATTGCCCTGGGTTAATGAATACAGCCATAACGATGGCTTATAACAGGTAAAAATAAACTCGTTAATTATTCGCTATCCATGGCGCGGTTTCCGCCTGCCCAAAATACGGCATCGCGGCGATATCTGATTCAGGTTTAACCTGCGGGGATAATTATTATGTCCAGTGATTCAGTTTCTGTACCCTCAACCGGGGCGGCTATCCCCTGCCCGCCACGGCTGCTGACCGCCATTATTATTTTTGCCGCCATTGCGCCGGGCATCCTGATGACCGCCCCGGCGATAGCGGCGCAGTTAGCCGGCCAGTGGCAGCTCACCCCAGCGCAAATCGGCCACTTGTTTTCGACCGAATTGGGTGCCATGAGCCTGGCGACCTTGCCCGCGTGGTGGTGGATAAGCCGCGTTAACTGGCGCCGGGTCGCTGCGTTGGCGGCAGCGGTGTTTATCGCCGGCAATCTGGCCTCGGCGCTCATCGGCGATTTCACCCTGCTGCTGGGGCTGCGTTTTATCGCTTCGATGGCGGGCGGCACCTTGATGATCCTGTGCATCACCTGCGCGGGCGGCACCGCCAACCCCAGCCGGGTCTACGCCTTCTGGGTGTTGGGCCAACTGGTGCTGGGTGCGGTCGGGCTACTGGTGCTGCCCCCGCTGTTCGCTCATTTCGGCCTGATGGCGGTGTATCTGATTCTGGCGGCCATCATGCTGTGCTGCCTGCCCCTGATCCGCGCCTTCCCAGCCGGGTTTCACCCGACGCACGCAGCGCTGCGCTCCGCCGCCTCTCCCTGGTTCCGCAAAGTTTTCGCCGTGATGGCGGTACTGAGCTTTTATATCAGCCTGAGCGCGGTCTGGACCTTTATCGGCAGTATCGCCGCCGCGGCCGGCCTTTCGCCGGTCAACAGCGGCCAGGTGCTGGCTGCCGCCACCCTGTTTGGCATCGTCGGCGCCGGCAGTGCCGCGTTTATCAGCGCACGCCGCCGTGGCAACGGACTGATTTGGCTGGGCTACGGCCTGTTGATCGCCGGCATTGCGCTGCTGATCCGTGACCCCTTGCTGCTGCGTTTCGCGGTGGCGGCGGTGCTGTTCAAGTTTACCTGGACCTTTGTCCTGCCGTTTATTCTGGCCCGCGTCGCCGGGCTGGATAATAACGGCAAGCTGATGAATAACATCAATTTGGTGATTGGCGGCGGCATGGCGATTGGCCCAACGCTGGCCGGCTACCTGATTGAATCTTCGGGTGGCTTCGACGCCCTGTTGATCGGCGCGCTGGGCTGCGCGCTGCTGTCGCTGTTATTGATTTTGTTAGCTTCACCGCGCACGCCGCGCCATTGACCAGGAGTAAAAAGGTGAAAAGAAAAACCGGTTTCTTCTTTGATGAACGCTGTTTCTGGCACAGTACCGGCCTGCATGCCACTACGCTGCCGGTCGGCGGTTGGGTTCAACCCCCTTCGGGGGCGGGCCATGCGGAATCGCCGGAAACCAAACGGCGGATGAAAAACCTGATGGACGTCTCCGGCCTGTCGCGCCGGCTCAGGCTGCTGAGCGCCGAACTGGCCACTGACGAAGACCTGCTGCGCATTCACCCGGCCGACTATTTGCAACGTTTCAAACAGTTAAGCGACAACGGCGGCGGCATGCTGGGGGAAGAAGCCCCGCTGGGCCCGGGCAGTTATGAAATAGCGAAACTGTCCGCCGGGCTGGCCTGCGCGGCGGTCGAGGCGGTGCTGCAAGCTGAGCTGGACAACGCCTATGCGCTGTCGCGCCCGCCGGGTCACCACTGCCTGCCTGACCAATCGATGGGTTTCTGCTTTCTGGCCAATATCCCGATTGCAATCGAGCGCGCCAAGGCCCAATACGGCCTGGGCAAGGTGGCGGTGCTCGACTGGGACGTGCATCACGGCAACGGCACCCAGCATATCTACTGGCAGCGAGATGATGTGCTGACGCTGTCGTTGCATCAGGACGGCTGCTTCCCGGCCGGCTATTCCGGCGAGCAGGATCGCGGCGCAGGCGCGGGGGAAGGCTGTAACATCAACATTCCGCTGCTGGCCGGTACCGGCGACGACGGCTACCTCTACGCTCTGCGACGGATAGTGATCCCGGCGCTGGAACAGTTTCAGCCTGAACTGATTATTATTGCCTGCGGTTACGACGCCAACGCCATCGATCCCCTGGCGCGCATGCAGTTGCACAGCGACAGCTTTCGCAGCATGACCGCGCTGGCGCAAGACGCCGCCGATCGCCTGTGCGGCGGCAAACTGGTGATGGTTCATGAGGGCGGCTACGCCGAATCCTACGTGCCGTTCTGCGGCCTGGCGGTGATGGAACAGCTCAGCGGCATTCGCACCGAAGTGCAGGATCCGCTGCTGGATTTTATCCGGCAACAGCAGCCGCGTGACGCCTTCAACCTGTTTCAACGCGACGCCATCGATCGGTTGGCGCAGCAGTTCAAACTGTAGTTTCCCTCTGAGGCGCCGCAGGTTGTGCCCCTACGCCATTGCCGCTACGCTGAATAGGGTTTCCGTTATCCTGCCGACGAGAAAATATTATGTCTGAACAAAAGATTAGCTTTATCAAAGGTGGCCATGGCGATATTGCCGTGCATGACTGGAGCCGCGATCGGCCGCGCTTTTTGGCGCTGCTGGTACACGGTTACGGCGAGCATCTCGGCCGTTATCAATACGTGGCGCGTACGCTGGCGGCACAGGGCGCACGCGTGTTTGGCCCCGACCATCTCGGCCACGGGTTGTCGCAGGGCGAGCGCGTATTGATTGAGGATTACGACGCCGTAGTCGACGATGTTCGCCGCGTAGTAGAGCATTTTCAGCAGCTACACCCAGACGTGCCGCTGGTGGTCATCGGCCATTCGATGGGCGGCATGATCGCCACTCGTTATGCCCAGCGTTATCGCGAAGGTATCCGCGCACTGGTGCTATCCGGCCCGCTGATCGGCGAAAGAACCCTGATCTCCGACTTGCTTGATCTGCCCGCTATCCCGAACGAACCGCTGGATACCGCCACTTTGTCGCGCGATCCGGCCGTTGGCGAAGCCTATCAGGCCGATCCTTTGGTGTGGCACGGGCCATTCAAACGACCGACGCTGCGCGCCATGCAGCAGATCCTGGCAAAAATCAACGCAGGGCCGGGTTTCGGTACGCTACCTACGCTGTGGATACACGGCGATGACGATCGGCTGGTGCTGATGGCCGAATCGCAGACCGCCATCGATCGGCTGAAAGGCAGCGATTTCGACGCCATGATCAACCCCGGCGGGCGGCATGAGAGTTTTAACGAAACCAACAAAGATCAGATATTGAAGCGGGTCACCGACTTTATCGAGCGGGTGCTGGGATAGCGGATTTCCCCTCTCCCGGCGGAGAGGGGCTAACGGTGAGATCAACCTTCGACGATGGCGAGATAGTGTTTTACAAAACGATCGGAGGTGATTTCCCAGCGCACCGGCGTGCCCTTTTCGACAAACCACGAATCCCCGGCCTGATACTGCACGGACTTCCCGGTGTTCTCATCGGTCAATGTCGCGGTCCCTTCCCACACGGTGGCGTGTTCGGCAAACGGATACTCCATCACGAAGGTGCCGCGCGTACAGCTGAAAACGCCGCAGTTCAGGTTATCGGTCGGCTCACCGAAAAGAGTCGCTACCCCGACGTTGGGCGAGCCTGCGATCACTCTGGCACCCAGGTTGCTGACGCTGCCAATCTCCAGCAGTTCAGGCAGCGGCTGCTTAAGCAGTAATGGTTTCATGTCTTTCTCCTCTGATAAGAATTAACGGCGGCCTTTCCAGTAGCCGGATGTCTGGTGCCAGGCCTTGCCGGCGGTGGTCATCACCCGGCGCAGCCGATCTTTGCCGAAGATGTTGACGTGCGGGATCGAACTCATCAGATCGTAACGATCGGATCCTTCGCTCATGCCCTCCGCCAGCACCTTGCAGACGATATGGCTTGGCGTTACGCCAAAGCCGGAATAGCCCTGTACGTAGAACACGTTGTCGTGCTGCGGCAAGGTACCGATCTGCGGGAACAGGTTGGCGCTGCAGCACAGCGGCCCGCCCCAGGCCAGATCGATCTTCACGTCATGCAGGTACGGGAATACTTTCAGCATCAGGTTGCGGTTCCAGGCTTTGAGATCCGCCGGAATGTATTCGATCAAGCGGGTGGCGCTGCCGAACAGCAGGCGGTTTTCATTGGTGACACGGTAGTAATCGATCACCGGGCGAATATCGCTGTAAGCACCGCGGATCGGGCTGATGCGCCGGATCAACTCCTCGGGCAGCGGTTCGGTTGCCAACTGGAAAGCGTAGGTGTTGATGGTTTTACTATGGATAAACGGCTCCATGCCGTTGAGAAAGCCGTTGCACGCCCACAGCATCTTGTTGGCGCGCACCGAGCCCATGGCGGTGCGAACCTTAATGCGCGAACCGTACTCGACGTTAAGCACGCTGCTGTTTTCGAAAATTTTCACGCCGTAGCCGCTCAGTGCCTTGGCCTCGCCCAACAGCAGGTTGAGCGAATGCACGTGCCCGCCGCCCATGTGCTTCAATGCGCAGGTGTAGGCATCGGATCCCACCACCTGCTTCACTTCCGCGCCGGTATAAAGTTCGATCTCTTCATTTGGCGATACCGCCTTGAACTCTTTCAACCAGCTGCGCAGGGTTTTCTCCTGGCGCGCATTGCTGCCAAGATAGCCGTAACCGAAGCGGAAATCGGCGTCGATAGCGTATTTCTTGATGCGCTCACGGATAATGCCGGCGCCGAGGTTGCTGATTTTGAAGATGGTTTCCAGCCCGGATGGGCCGACGTGACGTTTGATTTTTTCCAGATCGTGACCGATGCCGGCC
The DNA here is from genome assembly GCF_052045345.1 of Serratia sp. 22264. Lineage (NCBI taxonomy): Bacteria > Pseudomonadati > Pseudomonadota > Gammaproteobacteria > Enterobacterales > Yersiniaceae > Serratia > Serratia sp. 22264. The sequence goes on along the minus strand of NZ_JBQEOY010000002.1, from coordinate 247,038 downwards.
ATCACCTGCCCGCCATTGCGCCCGGTGCCGCCGTAGCCCAAATGGCGCCCCTCCAGAATGGCGATGTTGGTGATGCCCCGCTCCGCCAGCTCCAGCGCGGTATTGATACCGGAGAAGCCGCCACCGATGATCACCACGTCAACGTCCAGATCGTCTTCCAGCGTCGGGAAGCGCAGATCGTACTTTTTGGTTGCCGCGTAGTAAGTTAACGATTCGATATTATTGTTCACTGCCGCACTCCCGAAGACCCTATGCCCTACAGCGGATTATCGGGAGCGGCCGGCAAAGCCGCCATGTCCCCTTAGGGACATTTGCTACAAAAAATTAACATTATGCGCTGCGGCGGTTCGGCCCGGCCAACAGCAGGTTGAACAGTTCGGCCTGCGAACCGATATCCAGCTTGCCGTAGATGTTCTTGCGATGGTTTTTCACCGTCCCCAGGCTGATGAACAGCCGGTCGGCAATCTGTTGCGAGCCACAGCCGCTCAGGATCAGATCGACAATTTCGCGTTCTCGCGGGGTCAACAGATAGCGCACCTGTCGGGTTTTGTCCTCCGCCGTATCCGGCGATACCGGCGCGGCGACCACTTCGCCATGCAGGCGCGCGATACTTTTGAGCAGCGTCAACGCACTCCTCAACTCCGCCAGTTGCGGATAGCGCATCCCCACCGTCTGGCGCGCCGAACCGAAAAACACCCCCAATCCGCGTTCCGGCGTCAGTGGCAGCAGCACGCCGGCCTCGTCGTGCCAACCGGTTTTACGGTAAAAATTACGGTAATAGTCAGTGTGATAGAAACCGCATGGCGCCAACTGACGCAGCGAAAACACCTCGCCGCCGCCGCCACCGTTCAGCATCTGGTAAAAGGGATCCTGCAGGTAAGCGCCCCGCTGGTAGATTTGGTTGACCGCATCGCTGTTTTCTTGCTCGGTTTTGAGCAGGCAACGCGGCGCACGGCCTCGTTCGAAGGCATAAACAATGGCGTTGTCGAAGGCGAAGAAAGCTTCCATCCAGGCCAGCAGGCTGGGATAAAACCTGGGTGTCGCAACCGCGTCAATCACCGCCGATAACCGTTCGACCTGAATACTCATATCCGCCCTCGCCATCATTAATAAATTAACAATTACCTTGTTTCGGATAAAACCGGCAGCGCCATGGCCCGCTTGTTATAAAAAGCATTCAACAGCGCCAAATGCAAGGTTTCGCTTGCTTGCATGTTAAACAAATCACAGCTTCGCCAGATTATGGCACCCCGTCACCCACGGGCCTGGTTAATATGTTAATGAATGGGTTTCCGGCAGTGAAAAGCAGTGGTTCCTCCGACGAGGCTGGCTTATGCTGTGGTTTTACCGCGCCAAGGAGAGAACATGACCACCAGCCTGACGATCGCCAACCGGCATACCTGGTTCGGCCACGGCAGTATTAGCCAACTGATCCCATTACTGGCCGCCGATCCCCAGCCGACATTGCTGTTCAGTTGCCGTTCATTCCTCAATGGCGCGGTATATTCCTCATTGGCAGATGCCCTGACGCCGCTGCTGATCGGCACCGAGATCGTCAGCCACGAAGCCTCGCCGCAGGAGATCGACGCCTGGGTCGCGCGCTGGCGCGGCAAGGCATTGCGCGTGGTGGCCATTGGCGGCGGCAGCGTGCTGGATGCCGCCAAGGCGTTTGCCGCTTTAGTGGAACATCCGCTGCCGACCCTGCGCTATATGGAAAAGATCGGCGACACCAAAATCAGCGGCGCCACCCTGCCGCTGATCGCCATCCCGACCACTGCCGGCACCGGCAGTGAAGTGACCCAAAACGCAGTGATCACCGATACCCGGATCAGCAAGGTGAAAGCCTCGCTGCGCCATAACAACTTCGTGCCGCATACTGCCATCCTGGATCCGCAACTGCTGCAGGGCGCACCGGACAAAGTACTGGCTTACTGCGCCATCGACGCCTTTACCCACCTGTTCGAAGCCTATCTGTCCAAAGCCGCCAGCGCCATGACGCGCGAGATGTCGCTGACCGGCATCCGCCATTTCCTGGATGCCTGGCCGGCGCTCAACCGCAGCGATCGCGCCCGTGAAGCCATCATGCAGGCCTCGTACCTGGGGGGGCTGACGCTGAGCGCCGCCGGGCTGGGGGTGATCCACGGCATTGCCGGCGAGATTGGCGCGCTGCACGATTACCACCACGGCCAGGTCTGCGGCCGCCTGCTGTTGCCGTTCCTCGAACTGCTGGCGCAAAGCGAGCAGCCGCAACAGTGCGCGCTGATGAGCGATCTGGCCGCACGCCTGTTCCCCGAACAGCAAGACAGCCCGGAACGCTATCTGATCGAGTTTATTACCCGCAACGCCATCGCGCCGTTCTGGCAGGATGACCTGCCGATTTCCGGCGACGAACTGGCGGTGACGCTGGAAAAATCCAACAGCAAGAACTCCTTGATCGACTATACCGCCGCGCAACGGCAACTGATGATCGAAGGCGCATTCCGCGTCGAATGATAATATAATGAGATCAAAGCAATAGCGGGAGATCGGAAATGGGTATCATCGGCTGGATTTTCACCGGCATCGCCATTGGCATTCTGGTTGGCGTACTGCTTAAAATCTTCAGTAGGAAGAAAAAGCAGTAAACGGATTTTAAAGGTCGGCAGCGCCGAAAGCCTGTTCGAATAAACCGTCTTTACGCAGCAGGTAACGGCGGTTTTGAGCAACTGATCGGCGATTTTTGGCAAGGTGCCGAAGGCCAGGAATAAGCGTTCATCCCCCCTCATGCGCCGCCAGCAGGCACTCGTGGAACACCTTCACCACCCGTTGCGGGCTGGGTGAACGCCGTACCACGCAGGAATATTCACAGTGGTAGCGGAACAGCTCCGGTTTTATCGCCCGCATCATATTCTGTGCGACGAAAAACGCCGCATAGTGGTCGGGAAGAAAGCCGACATACTTGCCGGAGAGGATTAAGGTCGCTATCGATTCCTGAGCAAAACCCGTCGCCTTGCGCTGCAAATGCTGCTGCAAACTTAACGCCATATTCGGCGAATGGTAGCCCAATCCTGCAAAGGCATAATTGTGCAACAGATCCCAATTCAGCATGTCGTGATGAGCGGAAAATAACTCATGCTGCGCACCGCAATATAAGAACATCCTCTCATTGAATAAAGAACTATAAGATAAACTTTCCGCACTGCGGTGCATTGGAATAACGCCAATCTGAAACTGCCCGTCAATAACGCCGCGCTCAATGGTATTTATCGGCTCCACGTACATTTGCAAAGACACGTCCGGCGCACGCTCGCTGAATAACGCAATTGCCCGGCCGATGTGCGCCTGCGGATTACTGACCGTATGATCAAATATTGCCACGTGCAGCTGGCCGCCCATGCGTCGATGCACGTCATCCACCCCACGGCGAAAAGCCTCGGTGGCCGCCAGCAGGTTGGTGGTTTCCTGGTAAATCAACAGCCCTTCGTCGGTGACGGCGAAGCCCTCCCGCCCGCGCTGGCACAGCGTCAGCCCCAGCCTTTGCTCCAGATCCTTGATATGTTTGCTGATGGTCGACAGGCTGATATTCAGCTCCAGCTCGGCGGCGCTCATTCCTCCGCAGTCGACCACCGCTTTAAACACCCGCAGCAACCGCAGATCCATATCCGACAACTGCCCTAAAAGCGCGCGCTTTTTTACTTGCATAAAACCTTAAGTAAGTTTCGACATATGATTATTCACATTAGTGAAGAAGCGGAACATAGTCAATTTCACTCAACAATTCATTAACACGTTTATTTATACCCTATGGCTTTTAAGTTGCGGCCAGGCGGCCAGCTCGCTCACTCCAGGCGCTTACTCAAGTAAGTAACTGGGGTGAGCGAATGCAGATAACAACGCTGTAACTTAAAAGATGACGGGTATATTTAATTAACCGCACCTATTCTCCCCCTCGGAGGGAAAAATGGCTGATTTAAATCACCGCGAAAATAAACCCGATCGTGAATGGTTAGAAGCACATTGGATGCCATTTACCGGCAACCGTAATTTTAAAGCCAACCCGCGAATGATAAGTCACGCTGAAGGCGCTTATTATACCAGCCAGGATGGGCGTAAAATCTTTGACGGTTTATCCGGCCTATGGTGCTGCGGATTAGGCCACGGGCGCCAGGAAATTGCCGATGCGGCCCACCGTCAACTTTCTCGGTTGGATTATTCCCCGGCGTTTCAATTCGGCCACTCATTATCCTTCGAACTGGCGAATAAAATTAAGGCCATGACGCCAGCCGGGCTGGATTATGTATTTTTTACCGGCTCCGGCTCAGAAGCGGCGGACACCTCGTTAAAAATGGCGCGCGCCTACTGGCGGGCCAAAGGCCAGGCAGGAAAAACCTGTTTTATCGGCCGTGAAAAGGGCTACCACGGCGTTAACTTTGGCGGTATTTCGGTAGGCGGCATCGCCGGTAACCGCAAGGCTTTTGGCGCAGGAGCGGAAGCGGACCACCTGCCGCATACCCTGCTGGCGGGTAACGCCTTTTCGCGCGGCATGCCCGCTCAGGGTGCCGAACTGGCGGAAGAGCTGAACCGAATTATCGCGCTGCGCGATGCGTCGACCATCGCAGCCGTGATTATCGAGCCCTTCTCCGGTTCCGCCGGTGTAATAGTGCCGCCAATCGGCTATCTGCAACGCATCCGAGAAATTTGCAGCCAAAACAACATTCTGCTGATTTTTGACGAAGTGATCACCGCCTTCGGCCGCTGTGGCGCGTTGACCGCCGCCGAGGCGTTCGGCGTCACGCCGGACATCATGAATATCGCCAAGCAGGTGACCAACGGCGCGCAGCCGATGGGCGCGGTGGTGGTCCAACCGGCGATTTACGATGCCTTCATGCACACCGACGAGCCCGAGTATCTGCTCGAATTCCCGCACGGTTATACCTATTCCGCCCACCCGGTCAGCTGTGCCGTGGGGCTGGCGACGCTGGACATCATCGAGCGCGAACAGATGATCGAACGGGTACGGCAGCTTACCCCCTATTTCGAGCAGGCGGTACATGGCTTGCAAGGCTGCAAGCACGTCACCGATATCCGCAATATTGGCCTGGCGGCAGGCATCACGCTGGCGGCGCGGCCAGGGGAAGCGGCGCGCAGGCCATATGAAGCGGCGATGCACTGCTGGGAAAACGGATTTTACGTCCGCTATGGCGGCGACACCCTCCAACTGGCCCCGCCGTTTATCAGCAGCGAGGCGCAGATCGACTCGCTGATCAACGCCCTGGGCGACGCCCTCAACGCAACCGAATAAGGAGCGAATGCCATGCCCATTTCACATTGGATCAACGGCCAGCCCGCCGCCGGCGGCACCCGCAGCCAATCGGTGTTCGATCCGGCTACCGGGCTGTCGCACCGGCAGGTGCTGCTGGCGGACCCCGCCACGGTGGAAAGCGCCATCGACGCCGCAGAACGGGCCTACCCAGCCTGGCGAGACACCCCGCCGCTGAAGCGCGCCAGGATCATGATTCGCCTGAAAGCGCTGCTGGAACAGCACGCAGAGCATATCTGCCGGCTGATTACCGCTGAACACGGCAAGGTACTCAGCGATGCCATGGGCGAATTGCAGCGCGGCATCGAGAATATCGAATACGCCAGCTATGCGCCGGAATTGCTGAAAGGCGAGCACAGCAAGGACGCCGGACCGGGTATCGACAGCTGGAGCGAGTTCCAGCCGCTGGGGGTGGTGGCGGGCATCACGCCGTTCAACTTCCCGGCAATGGTGCCGCTGTGGATGTGGCCGATGGCGGTCGTGTGCGGCAATACCTTTGTGCTGAAACCGTCCGAACGCGTGCCCTCCTCCACGCTGTATATCGCCCAGTTGGCTTCCGAAGCCGGGCTGCCGCCTGGGGTGCTGAACGTCGTCAACGGCGATCGCGAAGCGGTAGACACCCTGCTGCACGATGCGCGCGTCAAGGCGGTGAGCTTTGTCGGTTCGACACCGGTAGCGGAGCACATCTACCATACCGGCTGCGGCCAAAATAAACGGGTGCAGGCACTGGGCGGCGCGAAAAACCACGCGGTAGTGCTGCCGGACGCCGACATCGCAGGCAGCGTCAACGCCTTGATGGGAGCGGCATTCGGCTCCTGCGGCCAGCGCTGCATGGCCATCCCGCTGGTGGTCGCCGTGGGGGATGATACCGCCGACGCATTGATTGCCGGGCTGCGGCAGCACATGTCCGCCATGCGTGTCGGCATCGGCAGCGACAACCGCAACGACATGGGGCCATTGGTCACTCAACAGCATTATCAGAAAGTGAAAGGCTATATCGAACAAGGCGTTGACGAAGGCGCAACCCTGGTGGTCGATGGCCGTACGTTGGCGGTGCGGGATGACGACGGGCAAATCAGCCAGGGCTATTTCCTCGGCCCCACACTGTTCGATAACGTGCGCCCCGGCATGCGGATTTACCAGGAGGAGATCTTTGGCCCGGTGCTGGGCGTGGTGCGCGTCGGCACGCTGCAGGAGGCGATGGCGATGATTGACGCCCACGAATACGGCAACGGCACCTGCCTGTTCACCCGCGACGGCGAGGCGGCGCGTTATTTTTCCAGCCATATTCAGGTCGGCATGGTAGGAATCAACGTCGCGCTGCCGGTGCCGGTGGCCTACCACTCGTTTGGGGGGTGGAAGCGATCGCTGTTTGGCGATCTGCACGCCTACGGCCCGGATGCCGTCCGGTTTTACACCAAACGCAAAACCATCACCCAGCGCTGGCCTTCGTCCAGCGAAGCCCAACATGCCACCTTCAGCTTCCCGTCCGGGCAGGGGTAATTTCATCATAAAAATAATGATGTTATGGGGGCGAAGACATTCGCCCTCTTTTTCCACGCGCTCCATTTAATCAGGCCCGGGCAGCGGCATGCCATCGCAATGTTCTATCGCACGATCGCCGCCCGCAACATCACTCACTTACGCGTTGTTAATGGGGTATTGAATGAAAGAGCCCACACCAGAACATAAATTCAAAGGCAATCTCAGCGTCCTCGACGTGGTGATGATTACCGCTTCCGGCGTCACGCCGGCCAGCTCGATCTTCGTCATTGCCCCCCTGGCGATCGCCAGCGCCGGCAGCGGTGCCTTTATCTCATTCCTGATCGCCGCCTTTATCGCCGCGACCATCGCCCTGTGTTATGCCGAGCTGGGTGCCGCCCATCCCAGCGCCGGCGGCGAATACAGTATTATCAAACGGCTGTTCGGCACCTTGTGCGGGCTGCAAACCTATTTGTTTATCCTCAGCGCCGCGCTGTTTGTGCCGGCAGTGCTGGCCACCGGCGCAGTGCCCTATCTGAACACCGCCTTGGGTACCCAATTTGACGCCTCCACCGCCGGCATGATCACCATCTTGATCGGCGGCGGCTGCGCTATTTTCAATATCAAAGCCAACGCCCTGCTGACCGGCACCTTCCTGGTGGTCGAGATCGCGGTGCTGGGTTTAATCGCCTGGCTGGGGTTCAGTCACCCGCACCAAAGCACGGAGATCTTCACCGCACCGGTCATGCTGGACCCGCAAGGCGTGCTGGCGCCGGTCTCCATGCCCTTGATCGTCGCCATGGTCGGCGTCGCGCTGTTTTCCTACAACGGCTACGGGGCGGCGGTGTATATGGCGGAGGATATGCGCGAACAAGGGAAACCTATGGCAACCGCCATCATGCTGACGCTGGCGATCGTGGTGCTGGTCGAACTGTTGCCCTTCACCGCCCTGCTGATCGGCGCCCCCTCGTTAGCCGACATGGCCAAACAGGCCGATCCGGTCGGCTATGTGGTCAGCCAACTGGGTGGGCCGACGCTGGCGCGGGTGGTCAGCGGCGCCATTTACCTGTCGGTGTTCAACGCCATTATCGCCATCGTGGCGCAGTTCAGCCGCATGATGTTCTCCAGCGGGCGTGACGGTTTTTGGCTGCCGCAGGTGAATCGGGCCCTGAAAAAAATCCATCCTCGCTTCGGTACGCCGTGGATCGCCACCCTGCTGTTCGGCATCCCCTCGGCGCTGCTGGCCTTTTGCTCCAACCTTGGCGATCTGACCTCCTTTACCGTGATCCTGCTGCTGCTGGTGTACATCATCATGGCGGTAGCCGCGCTGATCAGCCGCCGCCGGACGCGCTTCCACCACCCGTACCTGATGCCGCTGTGGCCGTTGCCGGTGGCGATCGCCCTGATCGGTTGCCTGTATGTACTGTGGACAATTTTAATCGCCAGCAGCCTGAAAGACTTTATTATCATTGCCGGCATCCTCTGTTTTGGTCTGACGCTGAGCTATATGCGCAACCGGCAGGCCGCCCCCCTTGTTGAACCCTCGATTGAAGGAGAATAGCCATGTCGCAACGCGCTCAGGAGTTGGGTATTAACATCGGCCACGGCACACCCGGTCCGCTGAACGCCATCACCGACGTGCCCGGCGTGCGCGTAGGCCACGCCGGCATCCACGCCGATCTGGCCGATGGACGCAGCGTCCGTACCGGCGTCACGGTGATAGAACCCCGTCCCGGCCAGGCGCGGCAGTCTCCCTGCTTTGCCGGCGTTCACGTGCTTAACGGCAACGGCGACGCCACCGGCCTGGAGTGGATCCGCGAAGCCGGCCTGCTCACCAGCCCGATCGCCTTCACCAACACCCACAGCGTCGGCGTCGTGCGCGACAGCCTGATCGCGCTGGAGCGCGAAGCCTTGCCGCCGGGCGACGACGCGGTGTACTGGAGCATGCCGGTGGTAATGGAAACCTTCGACGGCCTACTGAACGACATCAACGGTTTTCACGTCAAACCCGATCACGTTCGGCAGGCCTTGCAGGCAGCGCATGACGGGCTGCCGCAGGAAGGAGCGGTAGGTGGCGGCAGCGGCATGATCTGCCATGAGTTCAAAGGCGGCATCGGCACCGCTTCGCGCCGCCTGCCCGCCGAACGCGGCGGCTGGACGGTTGGCGCCATCGTGCAGGCCAACCACGGTAAACGCCAGTCGCTGCTGGTCGGCGGCTACCCGGTAGGCCGCCATCTGGACCATATCTCCTCGCCGTTCACCCCACAACTGCCGCATCCGGGCATGGGGTCGATCGTCGTCACGCTGGCTACCGACGCGCCGTTGTTACCGCATCAGTGTACCCGCCTGGCCCAACGCGCCAGTATCGGCATCGCCCGTACCGGCGGCGGCACCGAGGACTCGAGCGGCGATATCTTTCTCGCCTTCGCCACCGGCAACGACGGCCTGCCCCCCGCCGACTATGCCAACAAGGGCGCGTTCACTACCCCGTTGCGCATGGTGAATAACGATTACATTTCCGATCTGTTTGCGGCGGCGGCCGAAGCGGTGGAAGAGGCGATTATCAATGCCCTGCTGGCGGCGAATACCGTTTCCGGCAATGGCCATCGGGCGGAAGGGCTAAGCGCGGAGCAGTTGCTTATCGCCCTGGAGAAGGCCGGCTGGCGGCGGTGAAAGGGTATCCTGGGCGCGGGTTGCCCGCGCCCACGATAAATCAGGATTCGCCGCCCGGTTTGGGTGCCGGATAGTCGTAATCCAGTTTCAGCGGTTCGGCGTAAACACTGTCCCACAGCTGGCTGTAGAGTGTGTCCAGCCGCTGGCTCATCGCCGGGCTGTGCAGCACCAGTTCCAGATTGCGCGAGTTATCCAGATAGCCGCCGGTCCAGTTGCTGGTGCCCACCCAGGCGGTTTCGCCGTCGATAGTCATCAGCTTGCTGTGGATCACCCGCGCGAACGGGATAAACCCCTGGCTGGCCGGCGGAATGGTCACCACCTTTATCTGCACGTTCGGCACCAGCGCCAGGCTTTTCAGCCAGGCGATATCGGGCTTTTTGGTGTTCCAGTTGGCCACCATCAGCTCGATCTGCACGCCGCGCGCGGCGGCGCTGCGCAGGGCATTGTCGATGACCGCGTAATAAGGCCGGCTGCGTTCGGGGCCGTAAGACAACGGCGCATAGTCCATCACCTGCACCCGCACCCGCTGTTTGGCGCTCGCCAGCAGACGCGGCAACTCAACCTGCGAGTCAATCACGCCGGCCGGGTTATAGGCGCGCGGGCTGGCGATCAGATAGTTGCCCTGCGGCGTTGCCGCCGTGGGCTGATACGCCAGCTGCGGCACCGGTTTATCCGCCGTCAGCAACGCCTGCGCCCGCCAGTCCTGCTCGAAGATCGCCTGGATCTGCCCGACAACCCCGGCATCGCTGATGCGCAGCCCGGTTTCATGAATATGCTCCAGCGCCCGCCAGTCGAAGTTCTGGCTGCCGACAAACGCCTGCTCGCCGTCCACCAGCAGGTATTTGGCATGCAGAATGCCGCCACTCAACCGCTGGTAAGGAATAATCCGCAGCTCCAGGTTGGGGATCGCCTTCAGCTGTTCCAGCGTCTCCGGGGTGGATATACGAATCCCCTTCTCTTCCATCAGAAAACGGATTTTCACCCCGCGCTCGCCCGCCGCTTTCAGGTGTTGCAGCACGCCGTCCAGCAGCGAGCCCTGTTGGTTCGCCACATAGAACTGACCCAGATCGATGCGGGTTTTCGCCGCATCGAACATCTGCTGCCACACCTCGGCGGTGTTACGCAGGTCATCCGCCTGCAACGCGGTTTCCACCGGCGCGGTATACACCAGCTCGTAGCCGGGAATAGCAAAACGCGCCGCCGCACTCTGGCTCAACATCAACAGACAGCCACCCCATAACGCAGTGTAAAGGCGGCCTAATGGCCGCCGTGGTTGACGGCCATTAGGCATAGCGCGGTGCCTCACTGTCAACCCATTGCTCGCGGCTGCCGTTTTCCGGGCGGCTGGCCGGCGCACCGGCGCGGATCAACAGCACCTTCAGCAGTTCGTTGATGCGCTCCATGCGGCTTTGCAGGTAGTTGTTGCCCACCAGGCACAGCAGCGCAATGGCGATCCCCAGCCCGGTGGCGTACAGCGCGGTGCCCATGCCGGCAGACACCAAACTCGGCTCCGACACCCCGGAAGCGGCCAGCGCCTTAAAGGTTTCGATAATCCCCATTACCGTGCCCAGCAGCCCCAGCAGCGGGGCGGCGGTGACGATGGTTTCCAACAGCCACAGGCCACGCGCCATCAGCGGTTTGCTCAACAGGTACTGCGCGTCGACCAAATCGCCTATCGCTTCGCGGTCACCGGCGCGGTGCTTCTGCTCCAGTACCGGCGCGATCACCGCCAGCGGCAGGCTGTTGCGCTGGGTCAGTTCGTCCGGCAGATCGGCGGCGCGGTGCACGTCCGGCGTCAGCGCCTGCTCCAACCGACGGGCCTGGCGCTGGGTGTAAGCGAAATACAGCGCGCGTTCGATAATGATCACCAGCGCAATCGCCAGCGCGGCGTACATTACGTAGAAAATAATGTCGTGCAATAAATTGGCATTCATAACATACCCCTCAGATTAGTTAAAAGGTGGCTTCCAGCGACACGCTAAAGGTGCGCTCTTCCCCGACGTTGTAATACGGCGTGCTGGCTTTCACGCCGCCATAAGGCGCGGCGTTGAAGGTGGTGGTACGCACCGAGGTCAGGTATTCCTTGTCAAACAGGTTGCTGACGCCAAAGCGCAGCGCTGCGCTTTTGATGATTTTCTTGTCCACCGGCAAATGCACCCCCGCCGCCAGATCGAACACCGTGCGGCCGCCGATCTTCTCGTCGTTGGTCAGATCGCCGTAGAACGAGCTGACGTATTTGCCGCTGACGCTGCCGTAATACAGGCCGTCGTCGTAGCCCAGCGTCATGTTCAGCAGGTTTTTCGGCACGTTCGGCACCTCTTTGCCGGACGTCGGCAGCGGCAGCCCGCCGTTGCTGACAATGTCGTTCTTCTGCTTCGACTGGGTATAGGTGTATGAGGTGTAGTAGTTAAAGTTGTGCGGCAGTTGGCCGCTCCACTCCAGCTCCAGCCCTTTGTTCTCCACGTTGCCGATGTTCATCATCTCGTAATCGCCGGACGAGTTGGTGGTGGAGACTTGACGATCGCTGTAGCGCATATAGAACAACGTGGCGCTCATCAGCATGTCTTCCTGCTGGAAACGCCAGCCCAGCTCGTGGTTCCAGCTCAGCTCCGGCTTGGTGCTGATCGAGTCGCCGACGTTGTACAGCACGTAGTTCGGTGGGGTGCGCATGTTGCGCGTCAGGTTATAGAACACCTGATTTTCCTGGTTCAGCTTGTAGCTGGCGCTGAAGTTAGGCAGGAATTCGTGGTAAGTGGCATCGCGCTTCTCCGGCACGTTGTACAGGCTGCCGCGGTTGTCCCCTTTACGCTCCACGTACTGATAGGCCAGCCCGCCGACGAAGGTCCAGTCCGGCGTGGCGTACCAGGTGTCCTGCAGCCACACTTTCTGCGCCGGGGTGATGGTGTATTGGTTACGCCCCTGCACGGTCTTGCCGTTGGCGTCCTGCACCTGATCGGAACCGCCCGGTTTGCCCGAAATCTGCGCCGGGTTGCCGTCGTCCTTGATGCCGATAAACGGCTGGGTCTGTAGCTGACGCGCACGTTCATACCAGTAGCCGATATCCAGGCTGTGCTGATCGTTGATGTCCCACTTCAGCTTGGTGGTAATGCCGGGGCGCCAGGTCTGGGTCCAGGAAGGGCGGTAATAGGTGTTGGACTTCAGATTGCTCAGATCGTACTGCCCGGCCTTGTCCGACGTATTGGACAGCACCGACGCCGTCTGGCCGGTAAAGCTGCCGCCGTTGCCCCAGTAGTAATACGGCTGCAGGGTCAGCGACAGATTGTCGCGCAGTTGCAGCTTCTGGGTGAATGACAGCGTGAAGGTATCGAACGGGTTGCGGTTGAGTTTGTAGTACTTGTTCAACTGGCCCTTGCTGTTGTATTCCGGCGTGGTGGCGTAGTCGGTATCGCGCCCGTCGTTTTCGAACTGCGCCTTGCTCAGGGTGTTGTAGTTGACGTTCTGCTGGCGGTTGTACTTCATGATCAGGTTACTGCTGTTGCCGTTGCCGTCTTCGTACAGCGAGTTCATTTCGAACTTGTTGGAATATTCGCGCCCTTCCCCGCGCCACTTTTTCGCCTCGGTGTGTGAGTAGGAGAGCCAGTTGCTGAAACCGTTGTACTCGCCGGTTTCCAAACGGGCAAAGGTTTTGCTCAGGTTGTTGCTGCCCAGCGTCTGCTTGACGAAGCCGCCGAAATCTTTTGCCGGGCGGCGCGTCACCATGCCGATATTGCCGCCGCTGGAGCCGATGTGCGGGCCGTCCGCCTCGGATGATCCCTGGGTGACGAACACTTCCTCCAGGTTCTCCGAATCGCCCAGCAGGTTCGGATAGACGGCATAGTTGCCGGAGTCGTTGATCGGGATACCGTCCATCGACAGGCCGATCTGATCCGAGTTCATGCCGCGCATGGTGTAATCGACGCCGCTCAGGCCGCTGGCGTCGTTGCTGTTGACGTTCAGGCCTGGCGTGTATTTCAGCTTGTCGATGGCATTGGCCGCTGCGGGCATTTTGTCCATCGCCTCTTTGGTGACGGTGGAGCGCGCCTTGGCGCTGTCGTCCTGCACCATCATGCCGCCGCCCAGCGACTGCCCCTTCACGCTGATGGTACCGACGTCGGTGGTGTCCGCCGCCAGCGCCGCGCCCGGCAGCATCGCCGACATCACCGCCAGATAAATCCCAGATCGATTGAAAGACTTCATTGTTTCCATCCCCTAAAAAATCAAACTGTTATGCCAGGTCGCTACGGCGCCTGATAATTGAACGTGGCTGAAAATCGTTTGGTTGCTTGCCCGGCAAAAGCGTCGCTCGGGAACGCCTTCACCTGGCTGATGCTTTGTAAACTGCCCATCGCCGCGCGGTTCAGCAGCATGCTGGCAGCCTTGTTGGCGATGCCGGAAGAGAGCACGCGGCCGCTGCGATCGACCTCCAGCCAGACCTCGACATTGCCCTGCGGCCGTTCGAGCGATGCCTGCCGTCCGCTCGGGTAGCGCTTGCGCTGTTCCAGTTCGCGGCGCAGTGCCTGCAAATAACCGTTTTCGATCGCCTGGGCGTTGACCTTCGGCGCGGCAGGTGCGGCCGGCGTGGGTACAGGCTTGCTGACCAGCGCTTTCGGCGCAGGCTGTGCGGATACCGGTTTGGCCTTTTCTACCGGTTTGGCTTTCTCTTTCACCGGTTTGGGCTTGGGTTTGGGCTGCGGTTTGGGAACCGGCTTGGCCTCGATAATCGGCTCCGGGGCCGGCACCACGGGTTCAGGAACGGGTTGCGGCTCCGGTGGCGGGGGTTCGGGTTGCGGCGGGATTTCCACCGGCGGTTCCGGCTGAGGCTGAGGTTCAGGCTCCGGCTCGACCAGCGCCAGTTCCATGGTAGTGTCGTCATAGCGTGGCTGGATTTTCAGCGCAGCCTGCTGGCTGGCGAACAGTAAACAGCCCGCCACGATCAGCGCCGGCAGCCAGCTGAAAAGGTGACGTGAACGATAGAGCAGATACATGTCACAGCTTCCGTGTAGCGATCGAGACGGAATAGAATCCGCCCTGGCGCAGGTTATCCATCACCGCCACCAGTCGCTCCACCGCAACGCCCTTGTCGCTGTTGACGATAATGGTGGTGGTCTGGTTTTCCTGCTGCTGCTGTTTGAGCGTGCTGACCAGCGCGTTAAGCGCCACCGGTTGGCCGTCCAACTGCAATTGTTCTTCAGCCCCCAGCGTGATGATCGCTTTCTTCTGCGGCTTCAGTTGCTGAGCGCTGCCGGCAGACGGCAACTGGGTTTTCAGCCCCAGCGCCGGGATCACGTTCAGGCTAATCAGCACAAAAAACACCAGCAAAAACATCATCACGTCGATCATGGGGATCAACTCGATGTGCGCCTTGTTCTTTTTCGGTTCGTTCCAGTTACGCATGGCACTCCCTCCCAAAAGCAAAGCAGCCAATATAGGAGGCCTTTGTTTACCTTTCGTTACGCTTTTGTGATCTTATTATCACAGAGAGGGTATTTTGCGAGAATTGTTTCAGACAGCAACTGGCCAGACTGGTTATATAACCAATTAATTAACTGATATTTTTTATTAATCTGTCGCAAATGTGCATGAGAGGCAGGAAAAATAACGGGGGATGAATGTAATTAACCTAACAGATTACAGCAAGATCTTCAGGCCGTGTTTTTGCACGATGGAGAGCAGTTTAAGGGATGGGCCTCCCGGTAGTTTCGCACCGGACTCCCATTTTTGAATGGTTGAAAGACTGGTATTTAAATAGCGGGCAAAAACCGGTTGGCTCAGATGCAACTGTTCACGAAGCGCCTTGATCTCTTTCGGTTGCAACTCTTCCAGCGGGACCAGACAAGACTCATCGAAACTGCGCATGGTTTCCTGTGAAATAGCCCCAACCTGATGTAAACCTTCAGCGGCGCGATGGATAGCCTCAAAGGCAGTGCTGCGAAAATCAGATTTTTTTTTCATGGCAAATCTCCACCCATTCGTTTTGTTCTATCCGTGTGGCGATGGTTCCAACGCTCAGTTGGTCATAAAAAATATAGCACTTAGTGATAGACTTCCCAAGTGCAACCGGGTTTACCAAAATCGTCGCAATACCGGATGACGGCAACGAGTAAAATCTAGAATTGCCTGAGGTGTCGAGCGTTGAAATCCGTAGAAGTAACGAGAAAAAAATAGTTGCGGCGCAGTACGCAAAATAGCGATTTTCAGCCAAAAAAAAGACGCCCCAAGGCGTCTTTTTCAGATCACTGAATCAATCAGTTCACTTTAACCGGCATACCGGAACGGGCTTTGATCGCCGCGTCCACTTCGCTCTGGTTAACGGCAGGATCCATCACCACTTTGCCCACTGGCGCAGAAATGGTTAACGGCACCGGATCTTTGGACTTCAGCTCTTCTTCGTTAGCGGAAAGCGGGTTGTGCACTTCCACGTAACGGGAACCGTCCGGCTCGACGGTGGCTTTCACCGGCTCGTTGATAAACTGCACGCGGGTGCCGACCGGCACGTTGTCGAACAGGTATTTGATGTCGTCAGCACGCAGACGCACACAGCCGTGGCTCACGCGCAGGCCGATACCGAAGTTGGCGTTGGTGCCGTGGATCGCATACAGGCGGCCAACGTACAGCGCATACAGGCCCATCGGGTTGTCCGGACCGGCCGGGAACACCGCTGGCAGGATCTCGCCGTCTGCCGCGTATTCTTCACGCATCTTGGCGGTTGGCGTCCAGGTTGGGCCGTCTTTTTTGCGCTGCACCGAGGTAATCCAGTTCAGCGGGGTGTCTTTACCCAACTGGCCGATACCGATTGGCAGCACGACCACGGTGTTGCTGCCTTTCGGGTAGTAGTACAGACGCATCTCGGCGCTGTTGATGATGATGCCTTCACGCGGTGCGTCCGGCAGGATCAACTGCTGCGGGATGGTCATGGTGCTGCCCGCTTTCGGCAGGAACGGATCCACGCCCGGGTTGGCTTCCAGCATATTGCTCAGGCCCATCTGGTATTGAGCGGCAAAGCTCTCCAGCGGCAGCTTGCTGTCTTCGGGTACGGTGATTTGGATGTTTTCACCGACCAGACGGCTGTCTTTGGCTGGCAAAGGGTATACGACGGCGAAGGCAGACTGGCTGAATGCAACCAGCGCCGTACACAGGGTTAATAACGCGCGAATGTTCATTTTCATCTTCGTGTTGGTCGTGGCCACTGGCAGATTATTGATATAGGTTATTTTCGGCCATAAATGACCGGATGCGCATTATATGTGCACATTGACCTAAGTGCGAAACATTCCCTGTGTCATGACGCACTTTTTTGTAACCTGCTGCGGTATGAAGATGACTTACTGTAAAAAATGCCGCTAAAGCGCGACGTCTGGCGGCGTAATTCGGCGTATGGGGATCAGGTATTCACAACGGATCGCCGTGCTTGCTCCGTTGCAAACGCCGCCCGCCGCCGGGTAAAAGCGCTCGATATCCTGCCCCGGCCGCCGCACCGCTTTCATCATCGGGATCGCGGTATCGTACAGGCGGGCGATAAAGTTTTGTAATTCCTCCACCCTGCCCTGATAAACAAAACTGGCGTAGTCGCCTTGCTCGATGAGCACCCTCTCGCCTTCCGCCTGTTCATCCGCCAGCGCCACGGTATAGACAATGCGCTTGCCGCCGCGTTGGCGGCTGTCCGCCTCCAGGCTGGTGAGGCCGTACACCACCGCCGGCGGCTCGGCTTGCGTGCGCACCATCTGGCGCCAGGCGTGTTGACGCAGCTCGTGTTTAGAATGCGGCAGTTGCCCCAGAGTGCAGTTGCCCCGCTGGGAGCGCCCCACCAGTTGCATGGCAGGCAGGGTAACGATGTCCGCCTGCGGCAACGGCCCTTCGCTCAAACGCAGCGGCGGCTGCATGCCGTGGCTGGCCCAATCCGGGCTGCGGCGATAGCCGGCCGGCGGCAAACCGAACTGCTTCTTGAAGCAGCGGGTGAAGGTCTGCTGGGAATCAAACTGGTACTTATCGGCAATGCAGGCCACGCTGATGTGGGTGAGCCGCAACTCGCGCGCGGCGGCGCTCAACCTTCTGCGCCGGGCGTAGGTCCCCAGAACGTGGCCGGTTAACTGCTTGAACAGCCGCTGCAAATGCCATTTGGAATAGCCGGATTTGGCGGCGATATCGTCCAGCGTCAGCGGCTGGTCGAGGTTTTGCTCAATCCAGGCCAGCAGTTGAGTGATTACCTGTTGCTGATACATTGCGCCCCCTCAGAGTGCTAAATCTGGCGCTTACTTTATCGACTAACGCGCTAGACCACATTGCACAATCAGGACATAATGTTTTTCAATCACGCCAAATTGAGAATAATTCTCATGCCAGTTATCACCGAACCGCGTTTCGATATCGATCAGGTACCGCGGGCGATTTTTGCCGTACAGGGCTCCACCATCAGCAGCGATTGGGAGATGGCCCCTCACCGGCACCGCAAGGCGCAGCTGATTTATACGGTCCGCGGCATGATCCGCTGCGAGGCGGAAAACGGCCTGTGGCTGGTGCCGCCGCAATGCGCGCTTTGGATGCCGGGCAACGTGCTGCATAACGCCCAGGGGGCCGGCGACACCGAATGCTATTGCCTGTTTGTCGATCAGGACGCTATCGCCGGCCTGCCCACCCATTGCTGCACGCTGGCGGTGTCGCCGTTGCTGCGCGAGCTGCTGTTGCAGGCCAGCGGGTTCGATCCGCTCTATGACGAACAGGGCCCGGAAGGACGGCTGACCACCGTGCTGCTGGATCAGGTGGTTAATGCGCCGATCGAAAACCTGCATTTGCCGGTCTCTCAGGACGCGCGCATTCGCCAACTGACCGAACGCCTGCTGGCCAATCCGGCGGACAAAGCCACCCTGAACCAATGGGCGCAGCGCATCGGCATGAGCGAGCGCTCTCTCAATCGCACCCTGCAACAACAAATGGGCATGAGCTTCGGCCATTGGCGGCGGCAGTTGCACGTGATGCTGGCGTTGCAACGGCTGACCAAGGGCGACAGCGTGCAGAAGGTAGCGCTGGATCTGGGCTATGAGAGCGCCAGCGGCTTTGTCACCATGTTCCGCAAAGCGGTGGGCAAACCGCCGGCGCGCTATCTGGCGGAGAGAAGCGCCGCGGGGCAGGCGGCAGGGAGCGGCATTGCCATGTAGCGGGCGGCGGTTAAGCACTAAATTCTAATTGCGGCGGTAAAAATAGCTTTAACTTCAATAGTGGCGGCGCCGATCTTTATATTCGCGCCGATGGCGATCACCGCCTTTTTTACTTTAGCCGCTTCGGGGAGGAATTTTTCTGGCTATTGGCAGCGGAAACGCGCTTCCCGGCAGCCGTCATGAACGTGCCAACCGATCGGTATCTTTCGTGTAGCACCTCAGCTTCACCGCAATGCCCGCTAGCGGGTTGGAAAGTATAATTTTATGGCACACAAATTTCGCATTTTGGGCATTTCCGGCAGCTTGCGCGCCGCGTCGTTGAACAGCCTGTTTTTACGCGCCATGGCGCTGGTGAGCCCCGACAGCGTGCAGTTCGAGATTTACTCGCACCTGGGCGCCATCCCCTTATTCAACCCAGACCATGAACAACTGGGCCATCCGGCCGTCGCCCACTGGCAATCCGCACTGGCGCAGGCAGATCTGGTGCTGTTGGCCAGCCCGGAATACGCGCACGGCGTGAGCGGCGTGATGAAGAATGCGTTGGACTGGATCGTCGGCAGTGGAGAACTCATGGACAAGCCACTGGCTTTCCCCAATATTTCCGTACGCGCACAGCTGGCGCAGTCGCAGTTGGCGGAAACGTTGCAAATCATGGGCTGCCGCCTGATCGAATCCTGCATCCCCTGCGCTACCCTCGCAGCGCCTTATGTCTTGTCGGAGGCCGATGAACGCACTTTGGTCGACCATCCCGACATAGGTCCACGGCTAAAGGCTCTGTGGCGCAACATTGAACTCAGTCTGTCCGAATCGCACTAAAACGACAGGGTGCGAGGGACGATGATAACGGATAACCAACGCACTTTATTCCTGCGCCGGGCAGGCAATAACGCCGCTGCATTTGCATTAATGAGGCGAACGGGGGATTAACAGGTAACCGGGGAAGATGCTCAATGACGGCCCCTCCCCCCTCCACATTGTGATTTTCCCCCCACCCCCTGCCGAAATAGCTCCCCTCCGGCATGAATAATGATTATTATTCGCAACTAAAAGGATCGGCGCGCCACGACGCGACCGGCCGGATTTCGGATTTTCCCTTTATTCAATGTTGAGCGTTCCTGGCTCCAGGGCAACCGCCCTGTGGCGATAGGCTTTTTTAACTCCATGGAGAGGTTATGAATTCTGCAACCACCACCAGCCGCCGCTTTGGCGCACGCGCCACCTTCCCGCTGCTGTTGCTCACGTCAATGCTGTTTTCCGCCCCGCTGCTGGCCCAGAGCGAGCCTGAGCTGCTGCGCAAACCGGTCGGTAAAGGCGCTTACGAGATGGTGTACAGCCAGGGCGAAAACGCGCTGTATCTGGCGACCTCGCAAAGCCGTAAGCTGGACAAGGGCGGCGTGGTTTATCGGCTGGATCCCAAGACGCTGGACATCACCCAGGTGATTCACAACGACATCAAACCCTTCGGCGCCGCGATGAACGGCAAGACCGATACGCTGTTCTTCGGCAACACGGTAAACAACTCGGTGACCGCTATCGACGCCAAGAGCGGCGAAGTGAAAGGCCGCCTGGTGCTGGATGCCCGCCAACGCACCGAGACGGTAAAACCGCTGGCGCCGCGTGAGTTGGTGGCCGATGCCACGACCGACACGCTGTACATTACCGGGCTGGGCGAATCCAGCGTGGTCTGGGTGGTAGACGGTAAAGATCTCACCCTGCGCACCACCATCACCGATACCGGCAAATACGGCACCGGCCTGGCGCTGGACGCCGCAGCCGGCCGCCTGTATGTGACCAACGCCGACGGCGAGCTGGTGACTATCGACACCAAAACCAACAAAGTGCTCACCCGCAAAAAGCTGGATGAATCCAAAGAGCACTTCTTCCTGAACATCAGCCTGGATCCGACCACCCACCGCGCCTTTATCACCGACTCCAAGCAGGCGCAGGTGTTGGTCGTCGACACCCGCAACGGCGCTATCCTGAGCAAAATCGATGTGCCGGAATCGCTGGCGGTGCTGTTCAACCCGGCGCGCAATGAAGTTTACGTGACCCACCGCAAGGCGGGCGAAGTGAGCGTGATCGACGCCAAAAGTTACAAGCTGCTGAACACCCTCAAGACGCCGACCCACCCGAACAGCCTGGCGCTTTCACCGGATGGCCAGACGCTGTATGTCAGCGTCAAACAGGCTTCCAGCCGCGAAAAAGAAGCCACGGATCCGGATGACGTGATTCGCATAGCATTGAAATAATCAAGAACGGGGGTGCTTCGGCGCCCCTTGAGGTTGATGACAAAGTTGTCTTTGAGCCCGAGATACCCGGGCCTAGCGCACCGAGGGGCGCTCCGACGGCCAAGGCCGTTACGACCCCTCCGGCACGCTCTCCCTAATAACGGGCTTGGTCAGCCGTCTGGAGGGGCGCTTCGGCGCCCCTTTTGGCTTTTAAACTCTAAATCCGACGTGCTTGCCGTCCGGCAGTTCGACATCCAGCCGCAACGTTCCGCCCATCGCTTCCACATAGCGCTTCAATGTCGATATTTTCAGTTCATTGCCACGCTGCTCTATCGCCGCGACGGAAGGCTGGGAGATACCCAGATTATTCGCCAGTTCCTGTTGTGAGATATTCAGCGCCTCACGCAACTGGTACAGCCGTGTTTCCAGCCACATTTCTTGCGCCATTTCTTCGATTCGTTGCAGACTCTCCGGGGTACGCGAGGCTAGCATGTCTTTTAAAGTACCCATTGAATTATCCCTCGGTATGGGCTTATTCCACTGCATCAAATTATAGACCGTAGCCTATATCCGCAATACCCAGATTGGTTGCGCCAGAGTATCAGCGGCCAAACAGCCCGTCGGCTTCCTGAACCACCGCCTTTTGGGTCGCCCGCTGGTAGAGGCACAGCTCCTTGCCCGGCTTGTTCTTCATAAACGGCTGCGGGTAGCGCCCGCCGATCAACAGCGCCGAGTAGCCGACGTCGTCATCATAATGAATGATCGCCCCGACGGCTTTGGCCGCTTTCAACCCGCTGGCCTTCAGGCAGGCAGCCTGCAGCGCTTTATCGCCCTTGGCCCAGGCCGCTTCGGACGAGGCTGCCGCATTGAAGGTGGTGATGACGGCGGCAAATACGATAATGACTCTGAGCATGGCTCTCTCCGACTTGTTTTATTCTCCGCAGTATATGCAGCCTTTTATTATTCAGCCATTGGGCCGCCGCGTATTATTTACAGCTTTTTTATTCTGGGCGGAAATAAAGTTACGGCGTTTTTACAGACAGTTTTCAGGGGCGCGGATAACATCATTACATCGCCGCAATGGCCTCACGAGACGGATGCCTCATGTGTTTATACCCTGCCTTGTTTATTACTGAACCCGCGTTTTTCATTAAGCTCGGGGGCCGCCATGTATTCTAATATTATTGGTTTCAACCCTCTGCTGGCGGATATTCCCGCCTCGCGGTCGCGCTCGCGCTCGTTTCGCAAAGAAGTCGAACAGTATTTACAGCGCTACCCGCAGACCGAACACGTCGATATTTATCTCAACGATCTGAATGGCCAGTTTCGCGGCAAGCGGCTGCCGGTTGCCGAACTGTTTTCGCTGGATAAGGGCTGCTATTTCCCGTTGTCGATTTACGCCATGGATCTCGGCGGGCGAGTGATCGAAGAAAGCGGACTGGGCCAGCAGGCGGGCGAACCGGATCGCTTGTGCCTGCCGGTGCCCGGCACGCTGCGGCCCTGCGCCCGCGATCCGCAACGCCATGCTCAACTGCTGCTGACGATGCAAAATGCCGATGGCGACGCCTGCGAGCTGGAACCGCGCGTGGTGCTGCAACAGGTGCTCGGGCGCTTGCATGCCAAAGGCTATTACCCGGTGGTGGCGGCCGAGCTGGAGTTTTATCTGCACGATCCGCAGCAGCAGCCCGCCGGGGCCAACCCCTGCCCAACGCAGAGTTTTTCTGTCGATGCCCCGGAGCGCCACCATGCGCTGCTCAATGAGATTGAGCAGCAGGCCCGGCTGCAGGCGCTGCCGCTGACGGGGATCGTGGCCGAGGCCGCCTCCGGCCAGTATGAGTTGAACCTGCACCACAGTGCGCGGGTGCTGGAAGCCTGCGACCAGGTGCTGGCCCTGAAACGGCTGACGCGCCAGATGGCGGAAAAACACCACCAGCACGCCTGCTTTATGGCTAAGCCCTGCGCGCAGGCCGCCGGCAGCGGTCTGCATTTTCATATCAGCCTGCAGGATGAACAGGGCCACAACCTGTTGGCCGGCACACCGGGTGAACTGAGCGCCGCCATGACGCAGGCGATCGCCGGGATGCTGGCGCTGATGCCGGCCTCGATGGCGATATTCGCGCCGAACATCAATGCGTTCCGCCGTTTCCGCCCAGGCATGCACGTGCCGCTGCGTGCCTCCTGGGGCCACAACAACCGCACGGTGGCGCTGCGTCTGCCCTGCGCCGACAGCGCCAACCAGCGGATCGAATACCGGTTGGCCGGCGCCGACGCCAACCCTTATCTGGCGGTGGCGGCGATGCTGAGCGGCATGCTGTACGGGCTGGAACACCCACTGCCGCTGCCCCCGGCGGCCTGCGGCAACGGGTATGAAAACGACGACGCGGCGGCGCTGCCGCTTAACCAGCAAGAAGCGCTAACGCTGTTCCGGCAAAGCCTGCCGTTGCGCGAAACGCTCGGCCCGGCGTTTACCGCGCTGTGGCACACCTGCAAAACCGCCGAATTGCGCCGTTTCGAAGAACAGGTCACCGAGGCGGAAATAAGCTGGATGCTGTAACGCCGTGGTTTCTCCCCGGTGACGACCTTATTTATTGGCAATGCACAGAGGACGACGATGAAGCATCAACCTCGGTCGGTAATAGCCGACAATAATAATCAGCCGAACGCAGTAAATGATGGGCCGCTATTCACCTGGCATAAAGGCGCATTGACGATCAGTACCGATCGCCGGCTATTGGACATCGATTTTATTCATCACTTTCTCCGTCATTCGCACTGGGCGCAGGGGATCGACCGCGCCACGCTGGAGCACGCCATTCGCCACAGTCTGTGCTTCGGCCTGTACCGCAAAAAACGCCAGATCGGTTTTGCCCGGGTGGTGACGGACCATGCCACCTTCGCCTGGTTGAGCGACGTATTCATCACGGCCGAATACCGCGGCAACGGGCTGGGGCAATGGCTGATGCACAGTTGCCTGGAACATCCGCTCATGAGCGGGCTGCACCGTATCATGCTCTACGCCAGCCAGGCGCCGTGGCTGTACGCCAAGGTGGGCTATGAACCGATCAACCAGCCAGACAGGGTGTGGACCATCACGCAGCCCGCGATTGATCAACCCTGCGGCGCACTCAATATCCCCCAGTCCGTGCACTGAGTAAGGAAAACACCATGTCCCGTTTGGTTTTGATCTCGAACAAGCAGTGTGACAGCAAGGATCTGGCCTGCGCCACGCAGGCCCTTTCGCCCGACGGCGCAAATGAGGCGGATCGGGGATTGTGGCTGGGCTGGAACGGCGACGTGCAGAACTTTGGCGAGCGCCCGGTTTGCTATCGGCACAATGCCGGTTATGAACAGGTGACTTTCCCGCTGTCTGTCGACGAGTTTTGCCGCCACTATCAGGGCTATTATCACGATGGGCTGTGGCCGGTGTTCCACAACCAGCCGGAGAAAGCGCATTTCACGCCGGAGAATTACCGGGCTTACCGGCAGCTCAACCTGCACTTCGCCGACATCGCCTGCGAATATGTTTGCCCAAGCGACATCATCTGCATCGATGATTACCAGTTGCTGCCCTGCGGCCAGGCGCTGAAGGAACAGGGGTTGCTGAACCCGTGCGCGTTCTTCTTCCACCTGCCGTTCCCGTCGGCGGCGCTGCTCAGGCAGATCCCCGAGCACCGCGGGTTAATCGAGTCGCTGTTTTTCTACGATCTAATCGGCTTTCAAACGCTCGATGACCGCAATAACTTCCTCAGCTATCTGGCCAACGAATACCCGCTGGAGATGCTGCCCGACGACCAGTTGCAGGTTAACGGGCACATCTTCGCCACCGGCCTCTTCCCGGCCGGGATCAACGCCAGAAAGATTTACTGATTCAGGCTGCCGCCCGCTGGCGTTCCAGTTCACGCACCAGCGGGATCACTTCTCTGCCGAAGAACTCCACCTCTTCCTGGAAATGCAGGAACGCCAGCAGCATCAGGTTCACCCCGGCGTCTTTCAGCGCGATGATGCGCTCGGCGATCTGCTGCGGGGTGCCGATCAGGTTGGTTTTAAAGCCGTCGTTATACTGCACCAGATCCTCGAAGCTGGATTTGGCCCAGTTGCCTTCGCCCTCCGGCGAGGCCGCCCCGGCGTTCTTCACCTCGTGTTCGAAGCCTTTTACCGCCGCCGGGTTGGCGTTGTCGATGATCTCCTGCAACACCGCCTGCGCCGCCTGCTCGGTATCACGCGCAATGACAAAACCGTTCACCCCGACCTTCACGCGGTGGTGATTGGCCGTCGCCTTGGTCTGGAGATCGTCCACCTGCTGCTTGATGCCCTCGATGCTGTTGCCGTTGGTGAAATACCAGTCCGACACCCGCGCCGCCATGTCGCGCGCCGCCCGCGAGCTGCCGCCCTGGAAAATCTCCGGCAGCGGATCCAGCGGTTTGGGTTTGAGCGAGTAATCGCGGTAGCGATAAAAATCGCCGGCGAAGGTAAAGCTGGGCTCGGTCCAGATGCCGCGCAGGCAGCGGATAAACTCTTCCGAACGCAGGTAGCGCTCCTCGTGATCCAGCCAGGGCTCGCCGATGGCCTTGAACTCGCCGCGGAACCAGCCGCTGACGATATTGACCGCAATGCGCGCATCGGACAGGTGGCTGATGGTGGCGATCTGCTTGGCCGCCAGCGTGGGGTTCCACGGCCCCGGCAGCAGCGCGGCGATCACCTTGAGCCTTGAGGTGGAATCCAGCAGCGCCTGCGAGAACGCTACCGATTCATGCTGATTATCCGCCCCGTAACCGGCGGTGAAGCGGATTTGGGTCAGCGCATAATCGAAACCGGCACGCTCGGCGATTTGCGCCAGCTTGCGGTTGTAGCCGATGTCCCAGCCGGTACGCTGCGGGATGTTGCTGATCACCAGCCCACCGGATACGTTCGGCACCCAGTAGGCAAACTGGATGGGCTGCTGCTCGTTCGATTTGGACATGCTTCCTCTCCTTTTTCTGAATGTCGGTACCGTTATGCGGCGTTTATATAACCATTATTGATTTATAGATATTGAATTACGCAATTTGGTTATAAACCGATTAGCAGGATGCGTGCCAACCGCCTGATCATTCGATCTAATTGAAAAATAAAAGGTTAGCGAGATAAGTAAAACGGAACCTGTTGCATTGGCAACAGCGGCTGTCGGGTGAGTGTTGCCCATGCAGCAGCGAGCGATGCTCTCCACAGCTGTACGAAATATAAGCTATCTTGATTGAACGCCCCTTCCGGCGTGTTGATAGAGGACAGCGCCATGCCAGACCATAACTATCGCCCGCCGACCACCGACCAACTGGATCAATTGCTCCAACAAGCCAGCGCCGACCAGACCGAGCCTTTCCCCGATGGGGTGGGTATTGCCATCTGTTGGGACGGCGGCGATTTCCCCGACCCCGGCGGGATTTACCGGTACGGCAATCTGCGCGATTGGGATAACCATTCCATGGCATTCACCGATGACGTGCTGTTTAAAATAGCGTCCTGCAGCAAGACCTTTACCGCCACCGCCTACGCCATGGCCCTGCAAAAAGACATGATTGATGACGACACCACCGTCGGGGACATGGTGCGTCCTTCCACCCTCGGCAGCAATTATCTTGATATTCCCCTGCGCAGCCTGGTGAATTACACCTCGGGTTTTCCGGCCGATAATGTGCCGGGATCCGGCACCCTGCCGACGCCCTTTCCTGTCCCTTATGAGGTTGACGAGATGTTCGGATTCCTGCGCGGCAATCCCTTTGAACCCGAAGGAACCACGGAGCGTTATGCCTACTCGAATCTGGCTTTCTCTTTGCTGGGCTGGCTGCTGGCCGAAAAAATCGGCCATGCCAAATTTGCGCAGCTCATCGACAGCTGGATTTTCCGCCCATTGGGGATGAACGATTCGCAGTACAGCCCGCCGTATATCAAGGGCATGCTCTCTACCGAGCCTAAACCGCCCGCTGCACCGAAAATGCTCCCTCGTTGCTATACCTATAGCGCTGGCGACAATGGCAATGACGGCACCTACGAGCTCGCATCGCCCAGTTCCCACAACTTCGACGCGTACTACGGCGGTGGCGGCGTGATGACCTCGCCACGGGATATGCTGCAATGGCTGAGATTTAATCTGGGCCTGAATAAGAACCTGCCGGATAGCGAAATCCTGCTGCAAAAACTCCATACGCCCACAACCGGCGTCACCGCCGGTACCTCACAGCTGTGCATGGGATGGTTCATGACCCCGGCATCCGCTCTGTCACCGGCAATGCTCTATAAGGATGGCGACTTGGCGGGCGCCAACAGCTATCTGTTGCTGATAGCCAGCGACGCCCCCGGGCAAATCGCTTCTCCTGCTGGAGTTGGCGTAATGGTGAACGTTGAGGGGTTGACGGTGAATGGCACCACTCTTGCCACCTGGCTCGCCAAAAAAGTGATGGCGAAAATGAGCGGCGAGGAAACGCCCCCCGTTTGACTCAACCCAGTAAGCTGCTGCATACGGCATCGGCTGCGCCCGATGCCGTTCACCCCGAACACGGCCCCAACCGCTCACCTGCCCATTTCAACCGTTCACCCAGCGCAGGGAACCGCTGACTGAAATTCACATGTCTTCCCCTCTCCAGACCCTTGATGATGAGCTGTTGCCAAACCTACGGCGCCACCGTTATTCGCACCCGGGCCACGCGCCTGAAACATCTTATAAGCGGATTAACTCACTCATTTTTTTGCAGATTAGAATATTAAGGACACCTCATGAACCGAGAGGGGATTTTAAAACACATTCCGTGGATGCTACTGGGGATACTCGGTGCATCCTGCCTGGGCGTGGTTGCGCTGCGCCGTGGCGAAAACATCAGTGCGCTGTGGATCATCGTCGCGTCGGTGGCGGTGTATCTGGTGGCGTACCGGTATTACAGCCTGTATATCGCCACCAAAGTGATGAAGCTGGACGCCTTCCGCGCCACCCCGGCGGTGGTCAACAACGACGGCCTGAACTACGTGCCGACCAACAAGAACGTGCTGTTCGGCCACCACTTCGCCGCCATTGCCGGCGCAGGCCCGCTGGTCGGCCCAGTGCTGGCGGCGCAGGTCGGTTACCTGCCCGGCACGCTGTGGCTGCTGGGCGGCGTGGTGCTGGCGGGGGCGGTGCAGGACTTTATGGTGCTGTTCATCTCCTCGCGCCGCAACGGCGCTTCGCTCGGCGAGATCATCAAAAAGGAAATGGGCCCGGTGCCGGGCACCATCGCGCTGTTCGGCTGCTTCCTGATCATGATCATTATCCTGGCGGTGCTGGCCCTGATCGTGGTGAAAGCCCTGGCGGAAAGCCCGTGGGGCGTGTTCACCGTCTGCGCCACCGTGCCGATCGCGCTGTTTATGGGCATTTACATGCGCTTCCTGCGCCCTGGCCGGGTGGGTGAAGTGTCGGTGATTGGCATTGTGCTGCTGGTGGCGTCCATCTGGTTCGGCGGCGTGATCGCCCAGGACCCGTACTGGGGCCCGGCGCTGACCTTTAAAGACACCACCATCACCTTCACGCTGATTGGCTATGCGTTCGTCTCCGCCCTGCTGCCGGTGTGGCTGATCCTGGCGCCGCGCGACTATCTGGCCACCTTCCTGAAGATTGGCGTGATTGTCGGGCTGGCGATTGGCATCGTGATCCTCAACCCCGAGCTGAAAATGCCGGCGGTGACACAGTTTGTCGACGGCACCGGCCCGGTGTGGAAAGGCTCGGTGTTCCCGTTCCTGTTCATCACCATCGCCTGCGGCGCGGTTTCCGGCTTCCATGCGTTGATCGCATCCGGCACCACGCCGAAGCTGCTGGCCAATGAAAAAGACGCGCGCTTTATCGGTTACGGCGCGATGCTGATGGAATCCTTCGTCGCCATCATGGCGCTGGTGGCGGCTTCGATCATCGAACCGGGCCTGTACTTCGCCATGAACACCCCACCGGCGGCATTGGGCATCACCATGCCGGACCTGCACCGTTTGGGCACCGAAGACGCGCCGATGATCATGGCGTCGCTCAAAGACGTGACCGCCCACGCGGCAGCGACCGTCAGCTCCTGGGGCTTCGTCATCAGCCCGGAACAGATCCTGCAAACCGCCAAGGACATCGGCGAACCTTCGGTACTGAACCGCGCCGGTGGCGCGCCAACGCTGGCGGTGGGCATCGCCCACGTGTTCCACCAGATCATCCCTGGCGCCAACATGGGCTTCTGGTATCACTTCGGCATTCTGTTCGAGGCGCTGTTCATCCTGACCGCGCTGGACGCCGGCACCCGTTCCGGCCGCTTTATGCTGCAGGACTTGCTGGGTAACTTTGCGCCCTTCCTGAAAAAAACCGACTCGCTGGTGGCCGGTATCGTCGGCACCGCCGGTTGCGTGGGCCTGTGGGGCTACCTGCTGTACCAAGGGGTGGTCGATCCGCTCGGCGGCGTGAAGAGCCTGTGGCCGCTGTTCGGCATCTCCAACCAGATGCTGGCGGCCGTAGCGCTGGTGTTGGGCACCGTGGTGCTGATCAAGATGAAGCGCACCCAATACATTTGGGTCACCGTGCTGCCGGCGGTGTGGTTGCTGATCTGCACCACCTATGCGCTGGGCCTGAAGCTGTTTAGCGACAACCCGCAGTTGGAAGGCTTCTTCTTCCAGGCCGGCGAGTACAAACGCAAAATCGCCGAGGGCGGTGCCGAGCTGAGCGCCCAGCAGGTAGCCAACATGCAGCATATCGTGGTGAACAACTACACCAACGCCGGGCTGAGCATTCTGTTCCTGCTGGTGGTGTACAGCATCATCTTCTACGGGGTGAAAACCGCGATGGCGGCGTATAAAAACCCGAACCGCAGCGACCAGGAAACGCCGTACGTGCCGGTACCCGAAGAAGCGCCATCCCACGGCGTAACTGAGGGGGACGTCAAAGTTTCGCCGCAGCACTGATGGTGATTTAACGGATACCCTGCATAATGAAATCAGTTATGCAGGGTAATTTTTTTGGGAGAAGGCCATGTTCGGAAATCTCGGCCAGGCGGGGAAATATCTCGGGCAGGCGGCGCGCATGTTGGTGGGCGTGCCTGACTACGATACCTACGTCCAGCACATGAAAGACAACCACCCGGACAAGCCGGTGATGACCTATAAAGAGTTTTTCCGCGAACGCCAGCAGGCCCGCTACGGCGGCGACGGCAAAGGCGGTATGCGCTGCTGCTGATTTGAGTCAATAAGGACCCGACATGAAACCCATCGCCGTCACCATTTTGACCGGCTTTTTGGGCGCAGGCAAAACCACCCTGCTGCGCCATATTCTGAACGCCGACCACGGCTACAAGATTGCGGTTATCGAAAACGAATTCGGCGAAGTGCCGATCGACAATGCGCTGATTGGCGACCGCGCCAGCCGCATCACCACCCTGAGCAACGGCTGCATCTGTTGCAGCAAAGCCAACGAGCTGGCAGACGCGCTGCTGGATCTGCTGGACGGCGTAGACGGCGGCCAGTTGGAATTCGACCGGCTGATCATCGAATGCACCGGCATGGCCGACCCCGGCCCGATCACCCAGACCTTTTTCTCGCACGAGCTCATTTGCGAACGTTTCCTGCTGGACGGCATCATCACGCTGGTGGACGCCGCGCACGCCGACCAACAACTGAACCAGTTCAGCATCGCGCAGGCACAGGTGGGCTACGCCGACCGCATTCTGCTGACCAAAACCGACGTAGCGCCGGACTGCGAGGCGCTGATCCAACGCCTGCAACTGATGAACGCCCGCGCGCCGGTTTACACCGTGACGCACGGCGATATCGACCTGAGCCTGCTGTTCGGCATCGAAGGTTTTACGCTCAACGACAGGCTGAACCTGACGCCGCCCGCCCCGCTGTTCCGCCGTATTCCGCAGCCGCAGAACGACATCCGGTCGATCGTGGTGTATCACGACCAGCCGCTGGAACTGATGCAGATTTCCGAAGTGATGGAAGGCCTGCTGCTGGAATACGCCGACAGCCTGCTGCGCTACAAGGGCATTTTGTCGATCAGGGACGAACCGCGCCGGCTGCTGTTCCAGGGCGTGCAACGGCTGTATAACGCCGACTGGGACCGCGAGTGGCTGCCTGAGGAAGAACGGCGCAGTACGCTGGTGTTTATTGGCGTGGATTTGCCGGAGGAGGAGATCCGAGGACGGTTTGCCGCGTTGGGTTGAGAGTGAAAAGCCGCATTAATGGGTGCAACCTAAAGAACTGCGCCTGATAGTGCTACAGGCGGGAGCCATACAGAACGCCGACACGCCGTGAACCCCTGCGCTCAAGGGGCGGCTAACCTGCAATGGCTCCCACCCGCCTCAAGCTTAGGGTGCAGCGGTAGTAAACTCAGTTAATCACCCCGCAGTCATTCTGCTTTCGTCAATTAACAGTTGGCGAACCCATGCTTACCCGAAGGTTACGCCTGCTCGCTATGGCGTTTACCCAATGTGGCGGTGCGTTCGCCGCGCACCACGGTCCACGCCAGCAGCAGCGCGCAGGCGCTGCTCGCCATCAGCACGATGCCCGGCCGCTGCGCCAACCCGGCCAACACCAGCCCCGCCGCCAGCATCAGGTAATACAGCAGGCCAAGGATTGCGCCCGCAGTGCCCATGCAATCCTTATAATTCCGCAGCGCCCGCGCCAGAATATTGGGGATCGCGATGCCGTAGGCCATCACCACCAGCATCATCGGCAGCACGAACCACAGCTTATCCTCCAACAGGAACACCAGGCCGCCGCCGATCAGCGCCAATACGCAGGCCAGTATCAGCAACGGCGTAAACAGCCACTGTTTGGCGATGAGAAACTTGTTGATGGCCGCGCCGATCCCTACGCCGGCGGCCAGCACCAACCCGGTATAACCAAACCACTGCGGCGGAATGCCCAGCGTTTCAAACCGAAACGGCGCCAGTTGGTAATAGCTGAACATGCAGACGTTGAACAGAGCCACCAGCCATGCGCTGCGCCAGATATCGCCGTCTTTCGCCATGCGGCCAAACGTGCCGAAGAAAGAACTTTTCACCACCTGCGCCGGGCGCGTTTCCGGCAACTGCCATGCGGCATAGGCCAGCAGCAAGGCGGCCAACGCCGCCAGCCCGGCGAACACCCCCTGATAGCCCCAGTAATGGGTCAACAGGGCGCCGCTCAGCACCCCCACCGCGGGGCTGACCGCCATCGCAATCCCCATCACGGAAAACACCCGCGCCAGCTCATAGCCGTCGAACCGGTCGCGAATGGCGGTCTGAGTGCCTACGGAGCCCACCGCCGCGCCAAACGCCGCCAGCACCCTGGCCGCCAACAGCAGGGTAAAGCCGGTACTGAAGATGGCGATGATCGACGCCAGCAGATACAGCGCCAAACCGGCCAAAATGGTGGGGCGCCGGCCGATCACGTCACACAAACGGCCCCAAACGACGACCCCGAATGCAAAAGCGAAAAAGTAACAGGACAGGGTTTGCGCCGCGACCTCCGCGCTGACGTGAAAACCGTCGGCAATGTGCGTGAGCGCCGGGCTATAGATCGTTTCCACAATCTGGGGAAACATCATCATCAGTGTCGCCAGGGTGAGGGTCAGTCCGCGTTGCACGATACATCCCGTCTCCAAAAAGAAAGTAGGCCACAAAGTAGCACCTTCCCCATCCTGACTATTACAATATAAAAGACAAAAAACTTATAAAATCGGACACACTTATGGCATGGCTCAGCGCACAGGACGAATTTGATCCCGATGCGATCAACAATAGCGTGTTAGGCATTGCGGCCGAGTTGGCTCAGCATGATTCCGGGCCGCACTGGCACCACATGGGGCAGTTGCTGTTCAGCCAACGGGGTTGTATGCGCATCACGCTCAATGAAAGCATTTGCCTCCTGCCGCCGGCACGCATTGCCTGGATCCCGCCAAAGGTGGTGCACCGCGTTCAGGTTACCGGCGTGGCGGGCTATCGCTCGGTTTATCTCGACAACCAGCGCTACCCCGGCCTTTCGCCCCATCTGGAAGTGCTGTCGGCCTCTTCTTTGCTGCGGGAAGTGCTGGAGCGGATCGCCCTCGCCGACTTTGCCACCCAGTGGGAAAACGGCCCCAGCGCCAATATTCTTGCCGTATGCCTGGACGAAATACGGCATGCGCAGCGCGAACCGACCTTATTGCCGCTGCCCAAGGACCGCCGCTTACGGCAACTGGCCGGCATGGAGGAGGTGCCGCCGCTCAATGAGCTGGCGCGCTACAGCGGCGCTTCGGAGAAAACCATTAGCCGCATCTTTCGCAAGGAGACCGGATTGAGCTACCAGCAGTGGCGCCAGCAATGGCGTTTGATCAAAGCCATCGAGCTGCTGGCGGAGGGATACGGCCTGTCGGATATCGCCGGTAAGCTTGAATTCTCCAGCGACAGCGCCTTCTCAACCTTCTTTAAAAATATGACCGGCAGCTCGCCGCGCGCCTATATGCTGATCCGCCGTTAACGGCACGTCTTCTCTGCCGACAAATGCGGCCCCGCCGCCACCGAATCGCGCAGGATCAGGCTCGCCGGGAAAGTCGGGCGTTTACTCAGCTCGCCGCCGTCTAGCATCGACACCAGGCGGTTGATGGTTTCCTTAATCATTTCGGTCACCGGCATTTTCATGCTGGAGAGCGAGGGAATGGTGTAAGGCGCCAGCGGGATATCGTCGAACCCGATCACCGACACGGCGGACGGCACCGGGATTTGGCATTCCGCCAGCCGCTTCATGGCGCCGATGGCCATTTCGTCATTGCTGGCGACGATGGCGCTGAACGCGTGGCCGCCGGCCAGCAGCGCATCGACCGCCGCCATGCCGCTTTGCGCATTCCACTTCCCTTCGACAATCAGCGCGTTGCTGACCGCAATGCTCTGCTCCGCCAACGCTGCTTTGTAGCCGGAGAGCCGCTCCAGCCCGGTGGGCGAATCCAGCGAGCCGGTGATGAACGCGATATCGCGATGCCCCAGTTGGATGAGGTGCGCCACCGCCGCGGCACTGGTGGCGTGCTGATCGCTGAAAATGCAGTAGCTGTCGTTCAGCCTCAAGCGGCGGTTGATGACCAGGATCGGCTGTTTGTGTTGGGAGATGATCTCGTCCATTTGCGCGATGGAGAGAAAACGCGGGTAGATGATCACCCCGTCGCAGCGCAGATCCAGCAGGAATTGAATGGCGGCCATTTCTTCTTCTGCGGTGTGCTTGCCGTCCGCCAGGATCAGCTGACGGCCGTTTTCTTCCATGATGCGGGCGGACTGGGACATCAGCTCGCTGAAGTAGTTACCGCTGTACAGCGTGTTGGTGACCACCAGCCCGATGGTCTGGGTGGTTTTCGTCGCCAGATTGCGCGCCAGCAGGTTGGGCCGATAACCCGTCTCGGCGATGGCTTTATCCACCAGCTCGCGCTTCTCCGGGCTGACATAGCCGCTGCCGGACAACACGCGGGACACCGTCGCCTTAGAAACGCCGGCCTTTTTAGCCACCTCAAGTATTGTTGCCATCTGTGCGCCGTCAAAATCCATTGGATGAGCGCAGTCTACCCAAGACGCCCCCCGTTTGAAATGTTTTCACGCCCGCCGGCGCGAGCGCCCCTGATCTAAAAGTGACCAGCTTCACGAAACGAAAAACCAAAAAATCATAATTCTTGCCAACAACAAAATACATCTTCATGATTTTGTGAAACCGGTTTCTTGTGGGCGTTTCATTGAGATGGAACGGCGGATCGCCCAGGCAGTAAAAATTCGCCTTTGGGCAATCCGAATTCCTATCTTAAGAGACGATATTTCATGCCGAAGAACTACACAGAGATCTCGCAGGCAATCGTGAATGCGGTGGGCGGCCCCGGCAACATCGACGCCGTGACGCACTGCATGACCCGCCTGAGATTCGTTGTCAAAGACAAGGCGCTGATCGACACCCCCGCGCTCAAAGCGATCAATGGAGTGCTGGGCGTGGTACACAGCGGCGAGCAGTGCCAGGTGATCATCGGCAACGAGGTATCGAAAGCCTACCAGGCGGTGCTGGCGCTCGGCCTGCCGGGTAACCCCCCTGCCGCCGCGCCCGCAAAACGCAAAATCACCCTGAAAGGCATCGGCGCTGGCATTCTCGATGCGCTGGTGGGCACCATGTCGCCGTTGATCCCCGCCATTATCGGCGGCTCGATGGTGAAGCTGCTGGCGATGATGCTGGATATGGCCGGCGTGTTCGAAAAAGGCTCCTCGACCCTGATCATCCTGAACGTGATCGGCGACGGCGCGTTCTTCTTCCTGCCGGTGATGGTCGCGGCCTCTGCGGCGCTGAAGTTCAAAACCAACATGTCGCTGGCGATCGCCATTGCCGGCGTGCTGCTGCACCCCAACTTTATCGATCTGATGGCCAAGGCGGCGCAGGGCCAGGCCGTGGAGTTCGCCTACATCCCGGTGACGGCGGTGAAATACACCTATACGGTGATCCCGGCGCTGGTGATGACCTGGATCCTGTCGTATATCGAACGATGGGTTGATCGCATCACCCCGGCGGTGACCAAGAACTTCCTCAAACCGATGCTGATTGTGCTGATCGCCGCGCCGATCGCGATTGTGTTGATTGGCCCGCTGGGCATCTGGATCGGTAGCGGTATTTCGGCGCTGGTGTACACCGTGCACGGCTATTTGGGCTGGCTTTCCGTCGCCATTATGGGCGCCATCTGGCCGCTGCTGGTGATGACCGGCATGCACCGCGTGTTCACCCCGACCATTATTCAGACCATCGCCGAAACCGGCAAAGAAGGCATGGTGATGCCTTCCGAGATTGGCGCCAACCTGTCGCTCGGCGGCTCTTCGCTGGCCGTGGCGTTCAAAACCAAAAACCGCGAACTGCGCCAGACCGCGCTGGCCGCTGCCGCCTCCGCCATTGTGGCGGGGATTTCCGAACCGGCGCTGTATGGCGTGGCGGTGCGGCTTAAACGCCCGTTAATCGCCAGCCTGATCAGCGGCTTTGTCTGCGGCGCCGTCGCCGGTATCGGCGGGCTGGCCAGCCATTCGATGGCCTCGCCCGGCCTGTTCACCAGCGTGCAGTTTTTTGACCCGACGAACCCGATGAGCATTGTCTGGGTGGGAGGCGTAATGCTGCTTTCCGTGGTGCTGTCTTTCGTGCTCACGCTGATCTTGGGCTTCGAAGACATTCCGGAAAGCGAAGCAGCCCCAACGGCGGCCACTGCGCCTGCGGCGAATACCGCTAACGCGACCCATTGAGAAAATTGAGGATTGCATGTCTGATTCAACATTCCCGCAAGGGTTTTTATGGGGCGGCGCCTTGGCCGCCAACCAGTCTGAAGGGGGTTATCTGGAGGGCGGGAAAGGGCTGACCACGGTCGACATGATCCCGCATGGCGCCAACCGCATGCCGGTGAAGCTGGGCCTGGAGAAGCGCTTTACCCTGCGCGAAGACGAATTTTACCCGAGCCACGACGCGATCGATTTTTACCATCGCTACCGCGACGACATCGCGCTGATGGCGGAGATGGGCTTTAGCGTATTCCGCACCTCCATCGCCTGGAGCCGGCTTTACCCGAATGGCGACGAGCTGACGCCCAACCCGCAGGGCATTGCGTTCTACCGCAGCCTGTTCGAGGAGTGCCGCAAATACGGCATCGAGCCGCTGGTCACTTTGTGCCATTTCGACGTGCCGATGCACCTGGTGACCGAATACGGCTCCTGGCGCAACCGCAAGATGGTGGAGTTTTTCACCCGCTATGCCCGCACCTGCTTCGAAGCCTTCGACGGCCTGGTGAAGTATTGGCTCACCTTTAATGAGATCAACATTCTGCTGCACAGCCCGTTCTCCGGCGCCGGGCTGGTGTTCGAGGCCGACGAAAACCCCGAGCAGGTAAAATACCAGGCCGCGCACCACGAACTGGTGGCCAGCGCGCTGGCGACCCGCATTGCGCATGAGGTGAACCCCGCCAACCAGGTGGGCTGCATGCTGGCGGGCGGCAATTTCTACCCCTGGTCCAGCAAGCCGGAAGACGTGTGGGCCGCGCTGGAGAAAGACCGCGAGAACCTGTTCTTTATCGACGTGCAGGCCCGTGGCGCTTACCCTTCTTACTCTGCCAGGGTGTTCCGCGAGAAAGGCGTGCGCATCGCGATGGAGGAAGGCGACACCGAGATCCTGAAGAATACGGTCGATTTCGTCTCCTTCAGTTATTACGCCTCGCGCTGTGCTTCTGCCGATATGAACGATAACAACAGCAGCGCCGCCAACGTGGTGAAATCGCTGCCGAACCCGCACGTGCCGCGCAGCGACTGGGGCTGGGGCATCGACCCGCTGGGTTTGCGCATCACCATGAACATGATGTACGACCGCTACCAAAAGCCGCTGTTCCTGGTGGAAAACGGCCTGGGCGCACACGATGAGTTCAATGCCGCCGGCGAGATTGAGGACGATTACCGCATCAGCTACCTGCGGGAGCACATCCGCGCCATGGCCGACGCCATCGCCGACGGCGTGCCGGTGATCGGCTACACCACCTGGGGCTGCATAGACCTGGTGGCGGCCTCGACCGGGGAAATGAGCAAGCGCTACGGCTTTGTTTACGTCGACCGCGACGACCAGGGCAACGGCACCCTCGCCCGCACGCGCAAAAAATCTTTCTGGTGGTACAAGAAGGTGATTGCGAGCAATGGGGGGGATTTGGGGTGATGGGGTTGGCGGCGACAAGGGTCGTTAATGGCGATTGTTGCGAGCTGGATTCCAGATTAAGTAGTAAGCCCCTGTAATTCCATACAGGCTATTTTTTCGCCTTTCTGCCAGCGCTATAGTCTCCTGGCTGCGGCACAATCCGCAGCCGGAGTTAGCGTTCCGAATCTGACATATACCGCGGCGTTGTGTAATAATGCCGCAGCTTTAGCTCACCCCAAATAATGGTGGCTCAGGCGGGGGCTTCGCAAGAAGCGCCGGTTCCTATGTCCCGGTAACGCTAACCCCGTCTGGGCTACCACCCGAGTTTAGCGTCTCTGGTGATAGTCATTATCTAATGACATATGGAGATGCAATCATGGCAGATACTTCCACCTCACAACCCGCCACAAGTACCCTCACCCTCTATCGCCAACTGTTCAACCAACTCGATCTCAGCACCTTAGATTCATCACAGCTCTTAGACTTAGCCGCACTTTCCGCCGAACAGGCCGAAGGGTTATGTCATGGCCTGATGCTGTGCGGCAACCTCCTGCAAAAGCACCCACAAACCAGTGACGCCGGTTGGGAACAGCTGAATCACTACCTCAATGCAACAGCTCACTTGGTGCCCGCCCTGTGCAACCTTTATGGCCGCGCACTACGGGAGATGGAGTGCCAGGAGCTGGCAGGCTAAAGATAGATAAAAATGATAATAATAAGGACGGTATTAGTTTGATGCCGTTCTTATCCCCTCCAGAAAATCCCATAGATTTCGATTACATATCACGATAAATACATTCACTAAGGTAGGCATTTTCCCCTTGGCCTGGCATAGTTAACGCATTCGATAAATCGATGAGCTAACTGCTGGATGACTACGTATGGCCACCGCCTACTGGCAGTAAGCCCACGCATTGCCCAGAACCTGTTCTGCAATGAGAGGGGGATGTTTTGACTATTAAGATAGAAACGTTATCTTCGAAAGAGGCTGTTTTAAAAGCTATTGAAGAATATAAAGCACTGGGTTGTGATGCTCTTCTGGAAAAATATAACGTCAAACGAATTAAAAAATGTGTACTTCGTTATAATAATGAAAATTACGACATCAGAGTCATCGCTGCGGCCGCTTATATTTATCAGTTCGGAAAACCACTAGAAAAAATAAGCTCTAATAGTGGTTCTAAGATAGCTATTCAAGCGCTTAAAAATCTCGGTTTCGATATCGTAGAAACGCCACACCCTATTGAGCACTTAGTAAAAGGTAAACTGTACACGCGTAAAGAGCTCATCGACCTCTACGGTGGGCAACTCCAGGGCGGCATCTGGACGCCGACAGAGTTCCCCGTCATCTTCATTTTCACCGGTGAAAGTGGCGAGGCTTATGGGTACAAGGATGGATGGTCTGCTGATGGCAGTTTCTCCTACACAGGAGAGGGCCAAAAAGATGACATGAAGTTTATTAGAGGCAATAAGGCCATCCGTGACCACAAAGAGAATGGCGAAGACATATTCCTCTTTGAAGATAATAAGAAAGATAAGGGTGTAAGATTCGTTGGAATGTTTGAATGTGATACTTGGGATTATATTGACTGCCTGGACTATAAAAAAGATAAAATGAGGAAAGGGATAGTTTTTAATCTATTCCCGGTATCTTCTGCTCGAGAAGTTGATAATGATATTGATACTTCAGAAGTAGCCCCGAAGAAAGAAACGCTCGAACAGCTACGTGCCAAGGCGATGAAATCATCAATGATGACGGGCCAGCGCCAGCAGGGAGACAGTAAGAAATCGTGGTTCAAACGCAGTGAGGACGTGAAAAAATACGTTCTGCAACGTGCCAATGGTATCTGTGAGTCGTGCGACCAGCCTGCGCCGTTCAAGAAAAACAACGGTGAGCCGTACTTAGAACCCCACCACACAAAACGGTTAGCCGATGAAGGCCCCGACCACCCGCAGTGGGTTGGTGCTATCTGCCCTACCTGCCACCGACGGATACATAGTGGGGCTGATGGGATGGACGTTAACAAGAATCTTATGGCGAAGTTGGAATTGAAAGAGGCAGCGTTGGATTAGTTTCCAAT
Source organism: Serratia sp. 22264 (assembly GCF_052045345.1). Taxonomy (NCBI): domain Bacteria; kingdom Pseudomonadati; phylum Pseudomonadota; class Gammaproteobacteria; order Enterobacterales; family Yersiniaceae; genus Serratia; species Serratia sp. 22264. Next base: position 207,470 of record NZ_JBQEOY010000002.1, on the reverse strand, counting down.
ATAAAGCTTAAAGTCATAAACAGATAATAAGGATTAGGAGCCCCGCAATGTCAGTGCCTACATACGATCAATTTATCGAGCCAGTATTGCGCTTTTTGGGGACTAAACCTGAAGGTGCCCTCTCGCGAGATGTTCAAGATGCTGCAGCAGATTTACTGAACTTGGACGAAGAACAACGAGCAGAAACCATCGCCAGCGGCCAATTAGTTTACAAAAATCGCACCGGCTGGGCACACGATCGTTTGAAGCGTGCGGGGTTGTCGCAAAGTCTATCTAGAGGGAAATGGTGCCTAACTGCTAAAGGGGTCGACTGGCTACTACAACATCCCCAACCTTTAACGAATAGCGAAGTTGAGCATATCGCACTGGCTTTCACCAACGTAAAGCTTCAACAAAACAAGGATGCAGTAGACTTAGACCCAACGGTGGAGGTACCTAACAGCGAAGCCATGCTTACCAGCAGCCCGGATGATCGACTAGAACAATCCATTAAAGAGATCCGCGATGCTGTTGCAGCAGAACTACTTGAGAACTTACTTCAAGTATCTCCCGGCCGTTTTGAAATCATCGTTCTGGATGTTCTGCATCGCTTAGGTTATGGAGGCCATCGCGATGATCTAAAGCGCGTTGGGGGCAGTGGTGATGCGGGTATTGATGGCGTTATCTCACTGGACAAGCTAGGTCTGGAAAAAGTGTATGTACAAGCCAAACGTTGGCAAAACACCGTGGGGCGCCCTGAATTGCATGCTTTCTACGGCGCACTTGTGGGGCAGAAAGCCAAACGTGGCGTATTCATCACTACATCTGGCTTTACCAAGCATGCAGTTGAATTTGCTCATTCGGTGGAAGGCATGGTGCTCATTGACGGCAACCGGCTTGTGCACCTGATGATGGACAATGAGGTTGGCGTGAGCTCAAGGCTGCTTAAGGTCCCTAAGCTTGATAGCGACTATTTTGATCAGTGATGTATCAGCAAACTACTTCATTTTTTGAATACTGCTTTAGTTTGACCTGGGTACCTCGGCATAGTCTCAACGCTTCCAACTTGGTAAACTCTTATCCAATTTCTCACGCCACAGGCAGCGTTTCAGCACTGGTGCTTGTTACCCCCTGTTGCGTTCTCAGTATTGTTTCACCGGACACCATATGGCTATCAAGAAGAACGAACTTTACTCCTCCCTTTGGGCGAGCTGCGATGAGTTGCGTGGCGGAATGGATGCTTCACAGTACAAAGACTATGTGTTGACCCTACTGTTTATGAAGTACGTCTCTGACAAAGCTAAGGGCAACCCTTACGCGATGATTGAAGTGCCGGAAGGTGCAAGTTTCGACGATATGGTTGCTCTCAAGGGCAACAAAGAAATTGGCGAAAAAATTAATAAAACCATCAGATTACTGGCTGAAGCTAATGACCTGAAAGGTGTTATCGACATTGCCGACTTCAATGATGAAGACAAGCTGGGTAAAGGCAAGGAGATGATCGACCGCCTTTCCAAGCTGGTGGCAATCTTCGAAGGGTTGGATCTCTCAGCCAACCGCGTCGAGGGAGACGATCTACTGGGTGATGCGTACGAATATTTGATGCGCCACTTTGCTACAGAGTCAGGTAAATCCAAGGGGCAGTTTTATACCCCTGCAGAGGTGTCACGCATTCTGGCGAAAGTGATTGGTATCAGCAAACAGACACCACAGGATGCTACCGTTTATGACCCTACCTGTGGTTCAGGCTCACTATTACTAAAAGCCAGTGATGAAGCAGGTCCCAAGGGGCTAACTATCTATGGGCAAGAGATGGATTATGCGACCAGCGCACTGGCACGCATGAACATGATCCTGCATGACAACGCCACCGCTAAAATCTGGAAAGGTAACACCTTAGCCGATCCACACTGGAAGGATGGCAACGATAATCTGAGAACCTTCGACTTTGCTGTAGCCAACCCCCCTTTCTCCAACAAAAACTGGACCAGCGGGCTGGATGCTGCGAACGATCCTTTTGACCGTTTTATCTGGGGTACACCGCCAGAAAAAAATGGTGATTATGCTTTCCTGCTGCACATCATCAAGAGTCTCAAGAGCACAGGTAAAGGCGCAGTGATCCTGCCTCACGGCGTATTGTTCCGGGGCAATGCCGAAGCGCGTATTCGTGAAAATCTACTCAAGCAGGGCTACATTAAAGGCATTATTGGCCTGCCTGCTAACTTGTTCTATGGCACAGGTATCCCAGCCTGCATCATCGTCATCGATAAAGAAGATGCTCGACTCCGAGCGTACAATGCTAATGGCGAGAGTCAGCAAGGCATCTTTATGATCGATGCCAGTAAGGGCTTTATTAAGGACGGCAATAAAAACCGCTTACGTGCCCAAGATATCCACAAAATTGTAGATGCCTTCAATCGCGAACAAGAAATGGCTCGCTTTAGCCGCCTGATACCGCTGTCTGAAATTGCTGACAACGCCTACAACCTCAATATCCCTCGCTATATCGATAGCAGCGATCCGGAAGATCTGCACGACCTTTCGGGCCATTTGGCTGGCGGCATTCCTAATTGCGATATTGACGCTCTCAGTGCTTACTGGAAAATTTTCCCAACTTTACGTCAGGATCTGTTCGAACCAGCCCGGCCTGGTTACAGCAATGCACGAGTCGAAGCAAGTGAAGTAAAGACCACTATCCTGGCACACCCGGAATTTGCCGCTTTCAAAGCAGGAGCACTGATACCCTTTGAAAAGTGGTTTGCAGGTTGTCAGCTTGAAGAAATTGCTCGTGGGGACTCACCCAAACAGCTGATTGAAGAGATTGGTGAGCGGCTCCTCGCTGCCTATGCTTCTGAAACTACAGCTGACACCCCGCTACTTGAGAACTACGCCATCTATCAGTTACTGATGGACTACTGGATGAATGTCATGCAGGACGATGTTTATGTCCTGAGTCAGGATGGCTGGCAGGCGGGCAAAGTGCTTCGTGAACTTATTGTCGAAAAAGGAGAAAAACTCAAAGAAACACCGGATCTGGTAATAGGCAAGAAAAAGTATAAGGCTGAACTGTTGCCGCCAGCCCTTTTAGTAGCTCGCTATTTTGCTACCGAGAAACTGGAGCTTGATCAGCTCCAAGTTGCTTATGATGAAACAGTCCAAGCACTTGAAAGCTTCATTGAAGAAAACAGCGGTGAAGATGGGTTGCTTTCTGATGCAATGAACGACAAAGAAAAAGTAACAGCTTCCAGTGTTAAGGCTCGCCTTAAAGTTACCACGGATAAAGAAGAAAAGATTACGCTAAAAGCTGCTCAGGGATTATTCGAAGCCGAGACCCAATCAAAAAGAGCTCATAAAGAAGCCCAAGAAAAACTGGATTTTGCAGTGTTTTCTCATTATTCAAAGCTTACAGATAGCGACATTAAACTACTATTGGTACAAGATAAATGGCGCGCTAGCTTAGCTGGTGCTTTCATTGGGGAAATTGAGCGTGTTACTCAGCGACTGGCAAAGCGTGTGAAAGAACTGGAGGAACGCTATAGCTTTACTTTGCCAGACCTAACTAAAAATGTAGCTGAGTTGGAAGCCAAAGTTGTTGCTCACATTCGGGCTATGGGGATCGAGTGGGCATGATGAATAATTCAGTAGAAATTCGTAGTGAAAAGGCAATTCCTGTGGGCTATAAGAATACAGAGTTGGGACTTATTCCAGAAGATTGGGATGTCATTAACCTAAATGAACTAGCCTCATTTGGTGGAGGGACGACTCCTTCAAGAGCGCTTTTTGATAAATATTATTCATCCGGTGTTCATCCTTGGGCTAAAACACTGGACTTGAATAATGGAGCTATCTGGAAAACTGAAGAACTAGTTACTGACTCAGCATTAAATGAAACTAGCTTAAAAAAACATAAAGCTGGATCAGTTCTGATTGCAATGTATGGCGGCTTCAATCAAATTGGACGAACAGGTCTTCTGAAAATTGATTCAGCAATAAACCAAGCCCTTGTATCTATTTCCCCTCACAAAAACAAATTAACGCCTGAATATTTGCTATATAATCTTAATTATAATGTTGATTACTGGAAAATGGTTGCCAGTAGCAGCCGAAAAGATCCTAACATTACTAGTAATGATATTAAACAGTATTGCTTACCGTTGCCCTCTGTCGCAGAACAAATTGCCATTGCTAATGTGCTATCTGATACCGATGCGCTGATCACAGAACTTGAGCATTTAATATCAAAAAAACAGGCAATCAAAACTGCCACCATGCAACAGCTTCTGACTGGTAACACTCGCCTACCAGAATTTGCTAAACAACCGGATGGGGTTCTTAAGAACTATCAGCCCAGCGAGCTCGGAATAATTCCTGAGGACTGGGAAATTGTGACAATGGGAGAAATGGGCGCAACCTATGGAGGCCTGTCAGGGAAAAGTAAGGATGACTTTGGCTCAGGTAACAGTTTATACGTTCCATTTACTAACATTATGGCAAATGTTATCGTCAATGTGGGTCTGCTGGAGAGGGTTAATGTTCACGAGGTTCAAAACCCAGTTTTACCGGGGGATCTTTTATTTAACGGGTCTTCAGAAATACCGGAAGAAGTTTGCTTTTGTTCTTTGATGTCCGAAGATATTGATAAACTATATCTTAATAGTTTTTGCTTTGGTTTTAGAGCCAATTCGCAGCCTAAGTACATACCGTTGTATTTAGCTTATTGGTTTCGCTCTGATGCAGGAAGAACTGCTGTTTCAATTATGGCGCAAGGTTCTACTCGCTACAATATTTCAAAAAGCCAATTTTTAACACTAAAGATTGTTCTTCCGTCCAAACGAGAACAAACCGCCATCGCCACCATCCTTTCAGATATGGACGCTGAGCTCGCGGTTTTGGAGAAAAAACTAGCCAAGGCTCGCGATATAATACAAGGAATGATGCAACAACTACTTACTGGACGAATCCGTTTGCCATTGGATCACATGTCATGAAACATACCCTTGATAAGACAGTTCTGTCGGTCAAGGGTCTACTTAGCCTGACTGGCGTAACAATTCCGACTTATCAGCGTCCTTATAAATGGACAGTGAAAAATATCAGCGAACTGTTTGCTGATATTGATAGCCATCTTGATAAATCGGCTTATCGCTTGGGCTCAGTAGTGTTTCATCAGGCTGAGAGCAATGAAGAACATAGACTGGATATCGTCGATGGCCAGCAACGAACGTTGACATTATTACTGGCCGTATGGGCCCTTATCGAAACACGGATTGCAGGGTTGGAACGCGGGGATTTGCGAGAAACGCTGGCCCAGCTAAAGCCCATAGTTAAAGGTTTTATGAAGCGGCAACGCTTTGCTAGCCAAGTGTCGGAATACAATCTGTACCAAAATTATCAGGAGCTAAAACGCAGGATTAGCCACCGTGAATTCAGCGAACAGCATATCGATTTTCTTCTCAATCGCTGCCAGGTTGTGGTCTTTGTACTAACTGACCTTTCTGAAGCCTTTCAATTCTTCGACTCACAAAATGCCCGTGGGCGAGATCTGGATCCACACGACCTGCTTAAAGCCTTCCATCTACGTGAGTTCGCCAGCCATGAAGTAGAACTGAAAGCTGCATCCGTTGCCCATTGGGAAGGATTGCCTAGTGATGACCTGGCTAATCTTTTCGCATCCTATCTCTACAGGGTACGTCAGTGGTCACAGGGGAATTCAGCTCGTTTCTTTGGTAAGGATGAAGTCGGTCTATTTAAGGGGATCAATCTTGATCAGATTGGTCACTTCCCTTATGTGGAATCTTTACGCATGGCTCACCATTTCGTGGATGACTATAACAATCAGTACCAGCGCAAGATTGATAGCCAGAAAATGCGTTTCCCTTTCCATCTGGATCAGATGGTTATCAATGGAAGGCGCTTTTTCGAAATGGCAGAACATTACCAACAACAGGTATCGGCAATTATCTCCTGTGAGCATGCTACCAGCCACACCCAACAACCTTTAGTAATTCAGGGCGTAGTCCTGAGTGAAATGGCAACTCAGATACTAAGAACGTTAAATAGCTATCGAAATCGCTATCGAACAGGGGATCAATATATACGCACTATGTTTGATTGTGCTCTGATCTTTTATATCGACAAATTTGGCGGGCAGTCGTTATCTGCCGCGATTGAAAAAAGCTTTATCTGGGCATACAGATGCCGAATCCGACAGCAAGTGGTACAACTTGCAACCATGGATAAGTATGTGCTGGATAACAATCTGTTCCGGGTAATCAAAGAAGCCAAAGTACCTGGTGATGTGCTATCTATGCCGCTACTCACAATTCGGGCTTCAGAAAATAATAATAACCGCCGTACTGGTAACTATGAGCAAGATGAGCTGGTGAGGCTGTTCAAGGAGATGAACTACTATGAGTGATGCACAGGTAACTTCCTTTACGGTCAGATCATTACTGGGTGATGCATCTCGTTACCTTATCCCCATGTACCAGCGTAACTATGCCTGGGGAGAAGGTGAGATCACTCAACTTGTGCAGGACATACTCGACTATCAGCAAAAAAGCCTGCATAGCCCTCTCCCTCAAACTTACTACATCGGTACGTTGGTCGTGTTCACTCGCCCTGATGGGCAGTCAGAGATAATCGACGGACAGCAGCGTTTCACTACTCTATCCCTTCTTGCTAACTGGTTAAAAAAACATGCGGAATCCACGCTGGATATGAGCTGGTACCAAAGGATTAACTTAGGGTTTGAGAGCAGACCTAAGTCTGGCGAAACCTTTGCTCGACTCTGGCAAGGCGTGGAACCGCATAAACTGCGGAGCAAAGAATTTAATGACGGGCTGATCAACGGCTATGAACTTATTGGCAAGGTACTACGCGACTTGAAGCTGATTGGTGAGTCATTAAATCATTTCTGTACCTACCTTTTCGACCATGTACAAATTGCCCGAATAGAAGTGCCTGCCGATACCGACCTCAATCATTTTTTTGAGGTGATGAACAATCGAGGTGAGCAACTCGAAAAGCATGAGGTGGTAAAAGCTCGACTAATGGCGGTGCTCAACGAGATAACGGACCGGCAAGATCGACAGAGCAACCTTAACACCCTCTCACGCGTTTGGGATGCTTGCTCCAACATGGAACGTTATGTCCAGTACGGTTTTACACCAGCCGAACGTCATCAATTATTTGGGCAGGAAAATTGGGGGCAATTTGTGCCTGCTGATTTTAATTCTCTAGCTGACATGCTTATCCCACCGGCTTCGGAGCTTGGCACAAGAGAAAACCAAACAAACCGCACACTGGCTGACATTATCAAGTCATCTTCAATCATAAGTGGTGATAGAGGTGAAGAAGATGAAGGTAGCTCAGAGCGTTTTAATAGTATTATCAACTTCTCCAACTTCCTGCTCCATGTGCTGCGTGTCTGTAGTCAAACTGGGGAGGTGAGAGTAGATGTTCCGCTTGATGACAAACAATTAATAGAACAGTTCGAACTTCGGTTATTAAAGCAGAATGACCCGGTTAAAGCGGTACAGAATTTCATCTTTGCACTTATCAAATGCAAATATCTTTTTGATCACTTCGTGATAAAAAGAGAATTCGCTAAAGGTAGCGATGGGTGGAGCCTTAAGCGCCTGCGTTGGTATTCAGAAAAGAGCACCAGCTATACCAATACGTTTAATGAAGATGATGATAGCTATGTAGACATCAACCGACAGATCTTGATGTTGCTTTCCGCATTCCACGTTTCAACCCCTACTCTGGTTTACAAGCACTGGTTGAATGGGGCTTTGTACTACCTGTTTAATGCCCATTCCGCTGAAAACCAAATAGATGCAAGGAAGTACCTCGAGTATCTGGAGCATCTTGCCTCCGCGTTTGTCTTTCAAAACTTTCTGGCAGAACAAGAACCAAAATCATATTTTGAGATTATCTACGGTAAAGAGGTACATCTCCAACCTGCGGTACTGCCGGACAAGATTCAGAAGAAGATGCGCTTTGGGGTGATAGCAAACAACTTGGTATTCAATTACCTGGACTACTTACTGTGGTGTCGTGACAGAAATAAAGCTGAGGTAGTGAAACGTTTTGAATTTACCTTCCGAAGTTCATTAGAGCATTTCTACCCTCAGCACCCCATGGATGGCTTTAGGACATTACCAGATACATCGTTGCATTCCTTCGGCAACCTTAGCCTGATTAGCCACAGCAAGAATTCGCGACTTAGTAATTTCCAGCCAAAACAAAAGCAAGAGTACTTCGAAGCGAGCCTTGAACGTAATGAAATTGATAGTCTGAAACTGCTCGCCATGATGGAGCTGATGAAGAAGAACAATCAGTGGGGGGAAGAAGAAATCGCCACTCACGAAGCGGAAATGCTGGCAGTGTTAACCAGTGGTAGTGATAGCGTATTTAGGGAGGTGTTATGAACAGTGTTGGTCAACGTGAACGCATGACACAAAAACGTGTTATCCAGTTATTCACCGATCATCTCGGTTATCACTATCTTGGTAACTGGCACAAAAGAGAAGACAACCGGAACATCGAACCAAGCTTAGTTTCTGCCTGGCTAACAAAGCGCGGCGTTTCAGAAGTCCTAATCGCCCGAGCATTACGGCAACTGGATCGAGCCGCAAGCCTCGGTGAAGGCCGTATCCTCTATGATGCAAACAAAGAGGTGTATCGCCTGCTACGCTACGGAGTGAAGGATAAAGAAGGTGCTGGTGAGCAGAATCAAACCGTGTGGTTGGTGGACTGGAAAAATCCAGAAGCCAATGATTTTGCGATAGCTGAAGAAGTCACCTACAACGGTGAAAATAAAAAGCGCCCGGATTTGGTGCTGTATGTTAATGGTATTGCGCTTGGTGTCATTGAGCTAAAACGTTCTACAGTGTCAGTTTCAGAGGGCATCCGCCAAAACCTCGATAATCAGCAAAAAGCCTTCATCCGCAACTTCTTCACTACCATCCAACTGGTGATGGCCGGTAATGATTTAGAAGGGCTTCGCTATGGTGTAATCGAAACGCCGGAGAAATATTACCTTCAATGGAAAGAAGCCGCGGAATCACCTCACGCCTACATGCTTGATCGTCACCTGGCTCAGATATGCAATAAACAGCGCCTGCTGGAATTGATCCACGACTTTATCGTTTTCGATGCTGGAGTGAAAAAAACCTGCCGTCATAACCAATATTTTGGCGTCACTGCAACAAAACCGTTTATTCAACGCAATGAAGGCGGGATTATCTGGCATACCCAGGGCAGCGGTAAAAGCCTGACAATGGTTTGGCTGGCAAAGTGGATCAGAGAAAATATTACCGACAGCCGAGTTTTGATCATTACCGACCGTACAGAACTTGATGAACAGATCGAGAAAGTATTTAACGGTGTGGAAGAAGAGATCCTTCGCACTCGGAGCGGTGCGGACCTGGTGACTCGCCTGAATCAAACCAAGCCCTGGCTTATATGCTCGTTAGTGCATAAGTTTGGTCGTCAGGAGGAGGATGACAAAGACGCTGACACGGACGATTTTATCGAACAAATAAAACGAAATATCCCTGCCGATTTTAGCCCGAAGGGAAAATTATTCGTGCTTGTGGATGAGTGCCACCGAACCCAATCCGGCAAATTGCATGCGGCAATGACAAGCATTTTGCCAGATGCACAATTTATCGGTTTCACCGGTACCCCGCTGATGAAGAAAGATAAGAAGAAGTCAGTGGAGGTCTTCGGGCCTTATATCCACACTTATAAATTTGATGAAGCAGTCAATGATGGGGTTGTACTGGACCTGCGCTACGAAGCTCGTGACATTGATCAGCGGGTCAAATCTCAGAAAAAAGTCGACCAGTGGTTTGATGCTAAGACATCTAAACTTTCTCGCCTTGGCCAGCAGCAGCTCAAGCAGAAATGGGCTTCGATGCAGAAGCTGTTGTCGAGCCGCTCGCGGCTGGAACAGATTGTGGCTGACATCCTTCTCGATTTTGAACAAAAACCACGGCTCGCCGACGGCCGAGGTAACGCCATGCTGGTCTGTTCCAGCGTCTATCAGGCCTGCAAATGCTATGAGATGTTTAGTGACGCAGGTTTTGCCGGTAAATGTGCGATTGTGACGAGCTACCAGCCAAATGCCAGTGAGATTAAAGGCGAAGAGAGCGGTGAAGGACTGACTGAGAAACTAGCCAAGTACAACATCTACCGCAAAATGCTTGCGGAATATTTTGAACAACCTGAGGCTGAAGCAGCCAAACGTGTGAGTGATTTCGAAAAAGAGGTCAAACAACGCTTCATCAAAGAACCAGGTCAGATGCGCCTTCTGATAGTCGTTGATAAGTTATTGACTGGCTTTGATGCTCCTTCAGCAACTTACCTCTATATCGACAAGAAAATGGCCGATCACAACCTTTTCCAGGCGATATGTCGCGTTAACCGGTTGGATGGTGAAGATAAAGAATATGGCTATATTGTCGACTATAAAGACCTTTTCCGCTCATTGGAAAAAACCGTACAGGACTACACCGCAGAAGCTTTTGATGGCTACGACAAAGAAGACGTAGCCGGTTTACTGAAGGACCGATTGCAACAGGCAAAAATCGATCTGGATGGTGCTCTGGATGCCGTTCGCACCCTTTGCGAACCAGTAAAAATGCCACGCAATCAACTTGATTATCAGCATTATTTCTGTGGGGAATCAGGGGCGTCGATAGAGCAGTTATCTGAGAAAGAAGCTTTACGTCTGACATTGTATCAATCCGTAGCGAAGCTTATCCGTGCTTTTACCAATCTGGCAGGTGAGCTAACAGATGCTGGTTATAGCGAGCAGCAGGCAAATCAAATCCGCATCGATGTTGAGTTTTACACAAAAGTCCGCGATGAAATAAAAATTGCCAGTGGCGATTTCGTGGACATGAAACAATTCGAGCCAGGTATGCGGCAGATGCTGGATCTTTGGGTTGATGCAGATCCAAGTGAAACTCTCATGGATTTTGAGGAACTAGGACTGCTTGAGTTGATTATTGAACGCGGAGAAGAAGCACTGGATGGACTTCCAGCTGACATGCGTGGCAACCAAGAGGCCATGGCTGAAGCGATTGAAAATAACGTTCGCAGAACCATTGTTGATGAAAACCCAGTCAACCCGAAATACTACGAAAAAATGTCGGTGTTGCTTGATGAACTGATCGCACTTCGTCGTCAACAGGCGATCTCCTATCAGGAGTATCTGGAGCACGTACGTGAACTGGCGAAGCAGGTTAAACATCCGCAGTCAGGTAGTAAAAGTACTTATCCAGCAAATATTGATACCCTCGCCAAGAAAGCGTTGTTTGACAACCTCGGGCAGGATGAAGTCTTGGTGACAAAGATAGATGCTGCAGTCCGTCATACCAAAAAGGCCGACTGGTATGGGGATCGTTTTAAAGAACGCGAGATTAGTTTCGCTATCGCGGAAGAGATCAAAGGTTATTCAGTGACGGTCGCAGATGTAATGGCCCTGGTGAAGGCACAGAAGGAGTATCGCTGATGCCATTGGTTACCTTTGGTGAGCTCACTCTCGATTTGCAGCGTAAGCCAATCAAAAACTTGCATATCAGTGTACTGCCTCCGGATGGCCGAGTAAGAGTGTCAGCTCCCGTCTCTCTGTCAGACACAGCTATCAGGATGGCTGTAGTCAGAAGGCTAGTATGGATCCGACAGCAGCAAGCACAATTTCAGGCTCAGCCGCGCCAGAGTGAACGAGAAATGTGTAGTGGCGAAACACACTACCTTTGGGGAAGAGGATATCGGCTGGATGTAGTTTTAGTAGATAAGCCCGCTGAAGTGAAACTTCAGGGTGGTTGGATACGCATGAAGGTACCTCCGCATTATGATACGGCCCAGCGGGAAGCGGTTCTCAACCAGTGGTATCGTGGTATTTTAAAACAAAGACTGCCTAAGTTAATGGCAAAATGGCAGCCAGAGGTAAAGGCTGAAGCCAGTTTTGTTGGCATCAAGCGAATGAAGACCAAATGGGGTAGCTGTAATCCACAGACAGCACGTATCTGGATCAATCTCGAACTGGTAAAAAAACCACCTGAATGCCTTGAGTTCATTGTGGTTCACGAGCTAGTTCATCTACACGAACGCAAGCACAATGAGCATTTTATCGGCCTGATGAGTATTCATTTGCCTAACTGGCGTGAACACAGAGCTAAGTTGAATAAGATGCCATTGGCTTATAATCACTGGGAGTATTGAAATTTAATCAGAAAATGGTTGATACTATTGCATCAACCATTCCCATCAATTATCAATAAAATATTGCATTTCTTTTTCTAATTCATGCAATGTTGATAGTAGGTCGTCACGTTGTTGACGTAATCTCTCAAGATCTACAAGAGCCAACTCTTCATGCTTCTTAACATATCGAGATATATTTAAGTTGAAATCATTTTCTTGAATTTCATAAAAAGAAGCTACATGCGAAAAATTGTCAACACTTCTCCTATCAAAGTAGCATTTTGATATTTTTTCAATGATTTCGCTTGTTATTACATTACGCCCTTTTACTGGTTTAGCCAAATCAGATGCGTCAATAAATACGACATCGGAGTTTTTTCTGTCTTTCCTAAAGATCAAAATGGCGGTTGATATCCCTGTCCCAGGAAGAAGTCTATCTGGTAGACCTATTACCGCATCCAATAATCCTTCATCAACTAAATTTTTCCTTATGTTCTCCTCTTGACCTCCACGGAACAATACTCCGTGAGATACCAGTATGGCCATTCTCCCAGTTGCACTCTTAAGTGCTGAAACCATGTGCAAAATAAATGCATAATCACCCTTAGTCTGAGGTGGAAGACCTAAATTAAAACGACCATAACTATTACGTACTAAATCATCATGATTCCAACCGCTAATATTTAACGGAGGGTTAGAAGCAACTACATCAAACTTCATCAATCTATTATCAGAATCCAGAAGCTGAGGGTTTGATATAACATCCCCCCATTCTATCCGGCTATTCATCTCGTTATGTAGAAGCATATTTATTTTAGCCAAAACCCAACTAGATCTATTAACCTCTTGACCAAACAAGGTATAATTATTGCTTCTATAGGAGTTTTTGATTTTTTCACCTAAGGTAATTAAAAGAGAACCAGACCCACAAGTAGGATCACAAATACTCTCTCCTTCCTTAGGCTGCAACAACTCTGCAATTAGCAATGAAATACCTTCTGGAGTATAAAACTCTATGCCTCGCCCTGCTGAGTCAGATGAAATCTTTTCAAAAAGATAGCCACATGCCACTTTTATCTTATTAACACCATCTTGGTTATAACTAAAGTCCATTTCAGGAAGTGAAAAAATACTGAGTAACTCGTAAAGCATCCGATCTCTTTCTGATCTTGCACCAAAATTAACTGAAGCGAATTGTATAGAATCAAATAAATGACCATCTATACTTTGGCAGACTGCATCAATAGCCTGTTCAATTAATCTTAATGAGTCATCAACCCTCTCCCCGACATACTCTCCATCACGCTTAGCCTCATTATAGATATGATAAAAACTTGCTTTCTCTGGAATTTTAGAAATTATTTTTAGCATATCTAAAGAGATATCTGAAATTAAATTTTCAGCGCAACTATTTTTCATATCAGAAACATACTTCAATAATAACATTGAAAATATATAATCTTTATAGGTAGAAGCGTCAAATTTCATCCTTAGCAATTCACAAGCCTGCCAAAGTGATTTACGAAGCGCAATCATTTCACTCATTTTCTAACATCTCACTATTAATGATACTTTCACATATGCCATCAAAGAACACATCGCCATTCTGTATTAGAGAATTATAGATAGTTTTTTGTTTAATCCAGTTTCTATTTATAAGACCAATTTTCTTTTGATCTTCCAAAGTTGGAATTTTAACATTCATTTTAGCAATTGTTTTTGAGTTAATCTTACTAATACTAGTACCTTCGCTCATACTAAGAATATATTTACTTCCAGAAGTAGAGTTTATATACCAATGTAAATAATGTGGTAATATTAGATTCTCATGACATCTAATTACTGCTAATTGATTGGACGTAATAGTTGGTTTATCTTTGCTCTCTCCGATAATCCCGGCTGAAAACACAGGCCCCCGTAGACGTAATAAAATATCATTGGGGAAAAGGTAATGTTTCTCAGGATTACCTTCTGGGATAACAGAAGTTAAAGCGTCCAGATCTAGAATGCCATCAAGTCCAATATCTTTTGTCTGGATAAGGTAACAGGAGCCTTGCTCACCAGCATCTTGTATCGCCGATTTAAAGGGCATCCCTAAGCGGATCTCAGCAACACTCTCTAATGTAACAATTTTTTTCATAGTAAGTTAGGGAGATTACCCCCCCTTTCCTCCAGTAGTTTTAAGCACAATCGAGTGTTTCAAATTCGCATCTCCCATATGTACATCTAAATCCATTTGTAATGAAAAGATGGGTAACGCATGCATCAGCATGAAGATACAAGTTACACCAACTCTCTTCCTCATTGACTTTTTACGCAGGGGTTGATACTTTTTCTCTTTCATTTTGTTAGAGTCTCTCATAGCACTTTTTAGCAGAATGTTAAGAGTAAATAGCAGCGGGAACTGTTATTTACTCACCCTCTCACATTTGTAGTAGAACCCTACTACGCCAGTGGAAATACTATAGCAGTCTATATACTTCTTCCGCAATAGTAGGGTCGTACTATTTTCACCAGTGATTGTTCCTAACACTCTAAATTTCAAGTAACGTTATGAAATTTATAAATTTTTTAACGATCCCCTGCGTTTTGTGATTAAACATATTTCAATGTTTCTTTCCAAAATCAAACGGACTAATCCCTTTCTCCCGATTTGCATCCAGATAATCCGCCCACCACAGTAGCATTCGCCTACGTTCCCCAAGATGCTCCACCTTATGGATGTAAGCCGCACGCACAGGGCTGCATTCCTGATGACTCCTTTGCCCCTCCACCGCATTCCTTGGCTACAATTCAGATTAAATCAAAGAACTACAGGCCACCGTCATGAAGCCATACCCGCAAACTTCAGCTTTTGTATCATAACCCATCACCCTCAGCGCTTTATTCACCGGATTTTCTCTCATCGGTTTACGCAGATCGTGATCTCCAACGAAGTTCAGCTCAAAATTCCCACTCAGATTTTTAATTTGCTGAAGAATGGCAAGAGCTTGCTTTGACAAGGGTACCTGATAGGAGTCCGCATCTTTGGTGCTAGGCAGTGAATGTTTTACTCCTTCCAGTAGCTCGCGTTCTCCGGAAATCGTCCGTATAACCGTTGACCGGTTCCCCATTCATTAGCACACCTCGATGTTAGTAATGTCTTCATAAGCCACATGAGGACTGGAGTGACACCGACTCCAGGTGTCTTAATTTTTCATGCGGTTCAATAACAAACCATCCCCCTACCCCACCAACCTCTCAGCCTGCCGCCGAACCCCAGAGAAAATCGCATCACTCACAGAACGGGGAAACTCCTCCGGCAGCATCGCTTCCACATTAGCGATCACCTGTTCTGTTTGCGCTTTTAGCTCAGCCATCACCTGCACCGTTTTCTCTTCAGAATACCCTACGGCTCTCGCGGTAGAGATAAAGTGCCGAGGTAAGATCTGGCTCCAACGGTAATGGCGACTCTGCCCCAATACGGCCATGGCCATTTTTGCTTTCTGTGGCGCGATGCCGCGGGCATGCATAAAGGGGTAACCCGAGAGCACATCATAAAGCGGAGTCATTCGATAGGCCGATTCCTGCTCAATGAACAAGCTAAAGTTTTTGGCATGCCCATCAATAGCCGCCAGCATCCAGAATACAATTTGGCTTTTAAAGAAGGTGTCTCGATCGAGTAATGGCTGCTGAGAACCCATTAACAATTGCATCGCAGTCGCAATACCGGGCCCACCATCAGCCTCATATTTCAGCGCAGGGGCAATACCTAACGCCTGGCAGAAATCCTCCTGGGGCAAACGAATCAACCAGCTGTTATCCCGCGCCCAACGCCGGTCAAAGCGTTCAACAATCAGAACCTTTTGTTCACCAAAACGCGCCAACTCAGCTTGCGCTACCGGTAGGCCAAACTGTTCTGCAATGCGCAAACATAACCACTCGTTCTCACAGCTTTCGCTGAGATCCAGATTGTTATGCGCAATATGCCCAATGGGCAGTTTTATAATGTGGCTGGTTGGAGTACTCCCCTGTGGCCGACACCATTGATTGCCGAACCAAAGCAACGCGGTCTTTTCCTGCGCACCCGCCAGAGAGATCCGGAAATCATCAGTACCCGCCTCCATGCCCAACGGCGCCTCGCGGTACCCCAGCAGAAGTTGCTCTATTTCTTCGTTACTCACAGGCACGGCGTTCACTTGCTTTACCGGGGCCACATCAACATGTTCAGGGTAAAGCTGGATCGCCCCTACGCAGTCGCTGCCAATGCTGGAAAGCAGATCAAAAGGTTGTTTGGTTGACGTTTTAAAACGCGCCTGTAGGCGGCTGCGAATAAGCTCGCTGTCCGGCAGCAGATTGTCGAAAAAGTTATACACCACGTCACCGCGAAACGGTGCTGGTTGTAGCGGCAGGGATAACGATATGGCGCGCGCGCCGACTTGTGCCAACCAATCTTCGTGGTAAACAAACGACATCGCGCCACCCGCATGCTTTTCCAGCATCCCAACAAGGGTACCATTCAGCGCCACACGTAGCTTTTCCATGCTCACCACTCCTGATCCCAGGTTTTGGGATCGACCGGTTTGCCGCGCGGAGTAACCTGTAGCTCTAAGTCCAGAGCAGCAAGCAGTTTGAACAACGTCTCTAGCCGCGTGCCGTCCGGGTTGTTTTCAAACGCGGAAACCGTGGCCTGCTTTAACCCAATGCTGTCAGCGGTTTTGCTTTGGCTTTGGTTACGCTTTTTACGTTCATTGCGTAGCGCATGCGCCAACATCTTTGCCGAGGTGATTTTCATTTTATCCTCCCAAGCGGATGAAATCAGTATTATCCCCTATAGCGGATAAGGCAAATATTATCCGTTATAGGGGATAGAATCGACGATACCCTCTATCGCGGATAACCAGACTCAATATATTGAATATACCGAATTCCGGAAGAGAAAATCGCCCTACACCAATTTCTTGCATCTGCTGCTTTACACGCCAATATCCGCGCTATAATCCAGGCACACACACTAAGCGTCTTTCCCCTGATCAACCTATCTTTTTTGAAAAGGAAGCACACGGAATGGCTCACATGAAAAGGTTATGGCTAGTTGTCCCCTTTATATCGTGGTTTTCAGGCGCCGAAGCTGGCTTGCTCTCCACTGCCGAGATTGATCAGTCCATTTTCGCCGGTAACAGCGGCTTTTCAGATCAGTTTTATTTCAAAGGGCCGGGAAGCGCACAGCTCAAGGCCACTTCCTGTGCAGACTTTTACCAAAAATACCAACAGTTCGGGGCACCGGTTGAGCAAACCGAAAATGCGATGGATTTTAATACGCTCAATCAGTATCTGGGGGCCTGCCTGATCAACCACAGCTTGCGCGCCGGCTCATTCACTGCCGGCCCAAAAGGGTTGGTTATCGGTACGCCAGCAAGCTTGCCGGAACGTTTGCCAGCCTTGATGTACCAGGCAATTAGCAACGAAGCTGTCGAGCTCAGAGCTAAACAGGTTAATGAAGGCAAGTCGTTGAAGGCTGTCGATGAGTCCATCCATTTTGTGGATGAAAAAGACGGAGCCTTTAATCTGGCCGATAACAGTGACGGCAATTATGCGATTGATTTCTTGGGCGCGGGCCTGGCCAGCACTAACGGGAAAAACGTTTATGTCGTTCAGCAGAACTTCAGCGTGCAGAATGCGACCTATCGCAGTACGCGTTATTTTTTGCTGAAGCCGGAAAAAGACGGGCGCTACAGCGTAGAAACTGAAGCCATTGTCTTCCCATAAAAATACCGCCCTGGGAGGGGCGGTATCGTCAGTAAGTCACATCAGCGTTCGGACCGACGGGCAGCTCGATCACGTTGCCATTCGGCAGCATCTTTTACTGCCTGGGCATCCGTGAATGCTTTTTTAGTCGCATCATTGCGCGCTTTATTGGCATCTTTGCGATTCGACTCATCGGCCGCTTTAGTCCAGTTTTTGTCGTTCACCGCTTTATTAAAAGTGGTGTATTTACCCAAACCGGCACTCCCTAACTGATAGACCATATCGTGCAGGGCAACCTGGATCCCCAGGCTAAAATCGTAGAAGTCACTATAGCGGTTGTGCAGCGAAATACGGTCGGCATCCACATGTGTACGTACAAGCTCTTTAATGGTGTCTTCCGTTAACGTCAAAGATGTTGGAGAGTGATATGCGGTTGCCACTTTATTCTTGGCAAATGCCCTTTGGACACGCTCGAACTCAGCTTTGATTTCCGCAGCAGTCGCACGTACCCCACTGGGCTTATTAAAAGCCAAACGTTGTGCATCAGCAACGGATGGCAACATTGTGCCAATTCCAACCGTCACATGCCCATTGGTATCAACATACATATAAGGGATCTTGGCTTCATAAGTTTCCAAGTCGGCATAGATAGAAGCAAACTCAGTATCATTGGTTTTATCATTGCGGTTGATGGTACCAGAGTTACTATCGCGGCCATTATCTGCACCACCATGAGTGGTATCGCCGAAATTGCCACCACCACTACGATCTCCTCTTACGGTTATCGAATCTTCATTGCGCTCGCATAAAACGTACTTAAGAATTTTCATGCTTTTCCCTGCCTTCTTCCTGATTGGCGATAGGCCTATCCTATGCCATGGCTGTATATAAACACAGCAATACGCATAGATGGCCAGCAGCTTGTTGTTGGGTTAACAGCACAACATCGAATGAAATATATCCTTTATAAAACAGGGCAATAAGGTAAATAGGATTTAAACAGAAAAGAGGGACAACCAGATTACAAGCACAAAAAAACCACCTTTCAGTGGCTTCCTGTTCGCACTTTACGAATGGTGCGATTGCAAGCTCACCCGGTTTCGTTCCACGCACTTTTTGATATTTCCGGTTTTTCAACCATCAGCTGGTACTCTTCCGGCATCAGGTTATTCTGGGACTCATGAGGTCGCTCACTGTTGTATTCATTCAACCTGAGATCGACTATCTCCCGTGCTTCATTCAGCGTTCTGAACAGATAAAGAACATTATTAATTACATTCAACTAATTAGACCTATCCATAAAAAATCCACGCCGGAGCGTGGATTCAATTTCATAGCCAAGGCCAGGCATCACGTTATTCGAAGCAAACGTCGGGGTTATCCGCCAGCGAAACGAAATTCTTCGTATTTTTATCCAGCGTGCGGATCTCGCCGCTTTCGATATCGTACACCCAGCCGTGCAGACGCAGGCCGTTGTTGCGCAGACCAACGGCAACGGACGGGTGAGTTTTAATATTATTTAGCTGGGCTATTACGTTCTCTTCAACCATAGCGTTAACTTTGTCAGTTTCGCTATCCCACGTTTTCTTGTCTACCACCGCTTTTGCCGCGTCCGCATAGTGCAACCAGTGCGCTACAGCAGGCATCGGGTCGAGGCACTGGCAAGACGCTATAGCTTTCATGGCACCGCAGTTCGAGTGGCCGCAAATCACGATATCCGTGACGCCCAGTGCCACAACCGCGTATTCGATGGTCGCCGACACCCCGCCCGGTTCCGGACCAAAGGAAGGAACGATGTTGCCTGCGTTGCGGATAACGAAAAGCTGCCCCGGCTCTTGCTGGGTCACAAGCTCCGGCACCAGGCGGCTGTCAGAACACGAAATAAACAACGCTTTAGGGTTCTGGCTGGAGGCAAGGCTGCGGAAGAGCTCCTGACGCTGAGGGAAAATCTCTTTCTGGAAGCTGAGGAAACCTTCAATGATATGTTGCATAACACGCTCTCTGGATCTGTAGTCTCGATAACATGATAAACATCACTTCCCGTTAGTCCAGCATCTCACAGGCAAAAAGGCGCGTTTCAAGGGCCTGGAGGGCAAACCTACCAAGTTACGAGGTACTGCAATCCGTTGATGAAGATAAGTCCGGGTAAGATGAGGAAAACTCGCGGGGCAGAATCGCAGGCACAAAAAAACCACCTCTCGGTGGCTTCTTGTTCGCGCTGTACTAATGGTGCCGAAGGCCGGACTCGAACCGGCACGTATCTCTACGGTTGATTTTGAATCAACTGCGTCTACCGATTTCGCCACTTCGGCACTGCAAGTAGTATGCGGAAAACGGGTGCATTATACCTTTCAGCGATCCACGTGCAACACTTATCCGTTGTTCAATGAGTTAAGTGCTGAAAAAATCGTCATAGTCGCTGTTTTCCCCTTCCTACCATGCTTTTCTGCAAAGAATGCGAGAGCTTTATCGCCCGCACGTCCGCCGCTTCTGCATGTCAGATGGCCACGCCGCCCACCACAGGAGCGATAAAAACGGTTCATTCAGACCGCAATCATGCCGAAGCGGCATCAGCTCTGCGCAAAATGGATAAGCAACCAATCAATAGAAATTAATATGCACCCTTTTGAGGATGCCAGAAAGTGGTATCGGTACCGTACCACTACGGGAAGGCGGTAGCGGTGGGGGGCATTTTCACAGCAAGATGGCTGGTGTATGACCCACTATGCAATAGCGCGCTATAGCAATATCACCCATGCCAAAAACCAGCAGAGAACACTTGCCTCTGCTGAGTTGATAGCTCTAAGTAAAATTTCCCTGGTGTTAGTCTATTTAGCAACCTGATTCAACATAGGTCAGGTTTTTTTATTATTTTTTTATCAAAATTCAATGGGGAAATTATATGGTCTTATAGCGTCAGAGGCTAGTTAGACTAAGGTATAGTACGGCACTATACCTTTATTTGTTCATGTAGCTTATTATTTCACACCAAGACTATCGAGCAATAGAACCATTTTAAAAAACGCTAATGAAGATTGTCCAGCCGTCAACCAGCAAGCAGCACTCTGTAAAATAATAATTTCTCCCTATAGCGTTCCGGTTAGAAAATACTTTCCACGCTTCACCCGCCATTCTCTTTATTAATATTCATCTTCTCGACCGCCAACAGGATTATTCTCACTCTGCATCCCAGGCACAGTAAATATCTTCCCCCCTAACAACCGCTAAAGTCAGTGCCTACGACGCTGAACCCTCTGCTCCAGGGCCAGCGGACATGCTCACGCATGCTGAAACCCGGCAGTGGGAATAATAAGGTTAACCAAAACCCATTAAAAAGAATTATCATTATTGCGCCTGGCATGCGGTTAATGAAACTTCACTGATGTTACCGGATAACTCTATTTTAATACAAGGGTAACATTATGTTTAATATCTATAGCGTTAACTACTCCTCAATGAGTAACGAAAAATCAGAAGACCTTTATATGCTAAGAAAGAACACGTTTAAGGACCGGTTACAGTGGGCCGTAAACTGTTCAGACGGCAAGGAGCTGGATCAGTTTGATAATGAAAAGACCAATTACATTTTTGGCGTTAAGAATGGCGTAATCATTTGCGGCACGAGGATGATTGATATGAAACACGACAATATGTTGAACGGCGCATTCTCCTCATTTTTTAACAACGCCTACATTCCAGAAGGGAACTTCATCGAGTCCACGCGTTTTTTCGTGGATAAAGAAAGAACCCATTCGCTGTTGGGGCGTCGATTTCCCGTTACCCTGGCTTTGTTCCTCTCGCTGATTAACTATGCGCGGCAGCACCGCTATGACGGCATTCTTGCCGTCGCCAGCCATCCGATGCTGCATATCATCAAGAGTTCAGGCTGGAATGTCTCGCTGCTGGAGACAGGTATTTCTGAAAAGAACGAGCCTGTTCATCTGTTGCTGGGTCATGTGGACGACAACAGTCTGGAGGCGTTGAAAGCCAGAATATTCAGTAAGCTCAGCGTGCCGGACGAAAGCATTCTGAACGCCTGGCCGCTGACGTCAGAGCCGGCAATCTAATCAACAAACCGGTTTAATCAGTTGAAGTTCCATACCCAGACGTATTGCATGCCGGGCATTCGCCACCCCCAGCTTTTTGACAATGTTGGACATATGAAACTTGATGGTGCCGGTCTTTATCCCCAGGATCATTCCCGTTTCCTGGTAGGTTTTACCCACGCTGGCCCAATAGAGGATCTCGTTTTCTCTTTCGGTAAAGCGGGAGTTTTTTTCCGAGTCGGCGGCGTTTTTTTCTGACAGTGAAGCCAGCGCAAGATACGTCTCATGCACTGACGCCAGCAATACCGTAATGTCGCCTTTATTCTCGATAAGCGCCTGCATTATTTCCGCTTTGCGCTCGCAGTTGAGCGTAAAGGACAGGGTGACAAGATTATTATTAAAATCGTGCAACACGAAGGTATAGCCGTTAGCCACGCCAAACTCACGCGCCTTATCGAAAAGTTCAGGGAAGCGAAACCCTGCGCCGGCCATCAAATTTTCATCCCAGGCGAAAGGCGTCAGACGATTCAGCGCGGTAATCACCACCGGGTCGGTATACTGCAATCCTTTTTCTTTATATTGCTTTACCCATTCCCCCGGGTAGTTTGTTACGCCAAAGATGCACGACATATCTTTTTTGGATAAGACAACATATGCCCAGATAAGCTCGCCGAAATCAGCCAATACCGCTTCCAGACGTTTGCTGATAATGCTGCTGATATTGTCTTCATATTCCATTAACTGCCGGCTCCCGATAGCTAAAAAATACCGCTCAGCAGAATATACCAGAAAGAGGTACGCAGCCGGAACCTCCGACTCGGCTATCCGTTGACGAGTGGCCTATCGGGGCGCAGGCATTGTGCCCCAGAACGCGTCAGCAACGCGCAGAAACAAAAAAGGCGTAACCGCATGGCTACGCCTTTTTAAATCGTCTGTCGCGCCGCTACTTGCGTTTCAGCAGCATATACACGCTGATCAACAGGAACAGCATGCTCGGCAGCAACGCGCCCAACACCGGCGGCATGTTGTACACCAAGCTCAGCGGGCCGAAGATCTGGTCCAGCACGTAGAACAGGAACCCGAAGCTGATGCCGGTCACCACGCGCACGCCCATCGGCACACTACGCAGCGGCCCAAAGATGAACGACAGCGCCATCAGCATCATCACCGCCACAGAAAGCGGCGAGAACACCTTGCTCCACATGTTCAGCTGGTAGCGGTTGGCTTCCTGGCCGCTCTGTTTCAGGTACTTCACATAGTTGTGCAGGCCGCTGATGGAGAGTGAGGTTGGGTCCAGCGCCACCACGCCCAGTTTGTCCGGGGTGAGGTTGGTTTTCCATTCGCCTGTCAGCGTCTGGGTGCCGGTCACCTGTTTTTCGTTGGTCAGGTCGGAAGTATCCACCTGCGAAAGCTTCCACACGCCGTCTTCAAAGCTGGCGGTAGCGGCGTAGCGCACCGTCTCCAGCCTGCGTTGGTCGTTGAAATGGTAGATGTTTACGCCGGAAAGCTCTTTCTCGCCCGCCACGCGCTCGATGTAGATGAAGTCGTTGCCGTCCTTCGCCCACAGGCCGTTTTTGGTGGAAAGCAGCGAGCCGCCGTACATCTGCTGCGCACGGTAGTTGCGCGCCATCTGGTCGCCCTGCGGCGCCACCCACTCGCCAATCGCCATGGTCAACAGCACCAGCGGGATAGCGGTTTTCATCACCGAGCCGGCGATCTGCATGCGGGTAAAACCGGAAGCCTGCATCACCACCAGTTCACTGCGCGTCGCCAGTTGCCCCAGGCCGAGCAATGCGCCCAGCAGGGCCGCCATCGGGAAGAAAATCTCGATGTCCTTCGGCACGCTCAGCAGGGTAAACATCCCCGCGCTCAGCGCCGAGTAGTCGCCCTGTCCCACTTTGCGCAGCTGGTCGACGAACTTGATGATGCCGGAAAGCGACACCAGCATGAACAGCGTCATGATGATGGTGTTGAAAATCGTCTTACCGATATAACGGTCTAAAACGCCAAACATCAGGCCGCTCCTCTCAGGCGTGCACGCAGCTTGCGCATCGGCACGGTATCCCACAGGTTTAACGCCAGCGCGATCGCGAAGTACGCCGCGTTGACCACCCACAGCCAGATCATCGGGTCCAGCTTGCCTTTGCCGCCGTTAGAGCGCAGCGAGGTCTGCAGCAGGAAGAAAATCAAATACAGCAGGATGGCCGGCAGCATGCTCAGCACGCGGCCCTGGCGTGGGTTCACCACGCTGAGCGGCACCACCAGCAGCGCCATAATGGCCACGGAAAGCACCAGCGTCAGGCGCCAGTGGAACTCGGCGCGCGCGTCCGGATCGTCCGACTGCCACAGCGCCTGCATCGACATCTGTTCGGCCTGGTTGCCGTCAATAGCGACCGCACGGTGGCCCACCACGGCTTTATAGTCGTTGAAATCGGTAATGCGGAAGTCACGCAGCAACGCGGTGCCCTCAAAGCGGGTGCCCTTGTCGAGCGTCACCACCTGCGAGCCGTCTTTCAGTTGGTTGATCTTGCCGCGCTCGGCCACCACCACGGAAGGGCGCTGGTTGCCGTTCGGCCGCAGTTGCGCCAGGAACACGTCGTTGAAAGTGCTGCCCTTGACGTTGCCGATAAACAGCACGGCGTTGCCGTCTTGCGAGGGTTTGAACTGCCCTTCCGCCAGGCCGGCGATGCTCGGGTTGGCTTTCGCCTCGCTGATCACCACGTCCTGATAACGGGAGGCCACCGGGCCGGCCCAGAACACGTTCACCGCCGCCACGGCGGAGGTAATCAGCGCCAACACCATCGCGGCGATGATCAGGGTGCGTTTACCCAGCCCGCAGGCGTGCATAACGGTGATTTCGCTGTCGGTGTACAACCGCCCAAGCGTCATCAACAAGCCGAGAAACAGGCTTAATGGCAGGATTAGCTGCGCCATCTTCGGCACACCCAATGCAAGCAGTGAAAGGACTAAATTTGTCGGGACATTGCCGTCCACCGCATCGCCTAACACCTTGACCAGGTTCTGACAAAAGAAGATCAGAAGCAGGATGAAAAGGATCGCGATTTGGCTCTTTAGCGTTTCCCGTACCAGATATCTTATGATGATCACGCTTATTACGCCTGTGAAAACTTGTCTTTTTGCAGGAAAATCGATAGTTTCATCGCTAATCCGCCATTTATTCTCATCATATGGCAACCGTCATAGCTAAAATAGTATTACAACATCTAGCATTTGGGTGTCCTATAGGAACTTGCCTATAGTCGCCAAAACAGAGCAATTTACGCCGTTCAGGTTAACATAGTTAGTTAACTCAATGGCGGGAGTTCATTACGGAGTTGGGTCATTCTAGCCGTAGCTTCCGCCTTTGTCTTTAAGATTCAGGAGAGTGCATGGAGTTCAGTGTAAAGAGCGGTAGCCCGGAAAAACAGCGCAGTGCCTGTATTGTAGTCGGCGTTTTCGAGCCGCGCCGCCTGTCCCCTATCGCAGAACAACTCGACAAAATCAGTGATGGTTATATCAGCGCATTGCTGCGCCGTGGCGAACTGGAAGGTAAAGTCGGGCAGACATTACTGCTGCACCATGTACCTAACATTCTCTCCGAACGCATCCTGTTAATCGGCTGTGGCAAAGAGCGCGAGCTCGATGAACGCCAGTACAAACAGGTGATTCAGAAAACCATCAATACCCTTAACGATACCGGCTCCATGGAAGCGGTCTGTTTCCTGACCGAGCTGCACGTGAAAGGCCGCAACACTTACTGGAAGGTGCGTCAGGCGGTGGAAACCGCCAAAGAAACGCTCTACACCTTCGATCAGCTGAAAAGCAATAAAGTGGAGCCGCGCCGTCCGCTGCGCAAAATGGTGTTCAACGTGCCGACCCGTCGCGAGCTGACCAGCGGCGAACGCGCTATCCAGCACGGTCTGGCGGTGGCTTCCGGCATTAAAGCGGCGAAAGATCTCGGCAACATGCCGCCGAACATCTGTAACGCCGGTTACCTGGCCTCCCAGGCTCGCCAACTGGCGGACGCCTTCAGCACCAACATCGTTACCCGCGTCATCGGCGAGCAGCAGATGAAAGAGCTGGGGATGAATGCCTATCTGGCGGTCGGCCATGGTTCGCAGAACGAATCATTAATGTCGGTGATGGAATATAAGGGCAACCCGAACCCGGACGCTAAGCCGATCGTGCTGGTGGGCAAAGGGCTGACCTTCGATTCCGGCGGCATCTCGATCAAACCTGCCGAAGGCATGGACGAGATGAAGTACGACATGTGCGGCGCGGCCACCGTGTACGGCGTGATGCGCGTAGTGGCGGAGCTGAACCTGCCGCTGAACGTGATCGGCGTGCTGGCCGGCTGTGAAAACATGCCGGGCGGCAGCGCTTATCGTCCGGGCGACGTGCTGACCACCATGTCCGGCCAAACCGTCGAGGTGCTCAACACCGACGCAGAAGGCCGCCTGGTGCTGTGCGACACCCTGACCTACGTAGAGCGTTTCGATCCGGAGCTGGTGATTGACGTCGCCACCCTGACCGGCGCCTGCGTGATCGCGCTGGGCCACCACATCACCGGCCTGATGTCGAACCACAACCCGCTGGCGCACGAACTGATCGGCGCGTCCGAGCAGGCCGGCGACCGCGCGTGGCGTTTGCCGATGACCGACGAGTACTACGAGCAGCTGGACTCCAATTTTGCCGATATGGCGAACATTGGCGGCCGTCCGGGGGGTGCCATCACCGCCGCCTGCTTCCTGTCGCGCTTTACCCGCAAGTACAGCTGGGCGCACCTGGACATCGCCGGCACCGCCTGGCGTTCCGGCAAGGCCAAAGGCGCAACCGGTCGTCCGGTAGCCTTGCTGTCTCAGTTTTTACTGAACCGCGCTGGGTTAAACGGCGACGATTAAATCTGAGCGGTAATTCAGGTATAATCCCGAGGGGCACAGCATGCTGTGCCCCTACATTTTTTATAGGCAGCGGTGAATCAGATGATCAAGCAGGCAACGTTCTATCTTATTGAACACGCGGAACCGGCAGGCGCGCTCAGCGCGCATGAGGCCGTGGCCTGTGCCGTTGCCGCCGAACGTTGGCGTTCCGGCAAGCGGGTGTTGATCGCCTGCGAGAGCCAGGAACAGGCCCAGCGGCTGGACGAAGCACTGTGGCAGCGCGATCCGCACCAGTTCGTGCCGCACAACCTGGCCGGCGAAGGCCCGCACTACGGCGCGCCGGTAGAATTGTGCTGGCCCGGCAAACGCGGCAACTCCCCACGGGATCTGCTGATCGCCCTGCTGCCGCAGTTTGCAGATTTTGCTACTGCTTTCCATGAAGTGGTAGACTTCGTCCCTTACGAAGACACCCTGAAACAGTTGGCGCGCGACCGATATAAAGCCTATCGCAGCGTCGGCTTCCATTTGACCACGGCAACGCCGCCAACTCACTGAACAACGATATAAAATGGAAAAGACAAACAGTCATCTCGATACCGCATACGACCCGAAAGAGATCGAACAGAAGCTGTACGATCACTGGGAAAACCAGGGTTACTTCAAGCCAAACGGCGATACCAGCCAGGAAAGCTTCTGCATCATGATCCCGCCGCCGAACGTCACCGGCAGCCTGCACATGGGCCACGCCTTCCAGCAGACCATCATGGACACCATGATCCGCTACCAGCGCATGCAGGGGAAAAACACCCTGTGGCAGGCCGGTACCGACCATGCCGGTATCGCTACCCAGATGGTGGTTGAGCGCAAGATCGCCGCAGAAGAAAACAAAACCCGCCATGACTATGGCCGCGACGCGTTCATCGACAAAATCTGGCAGTGGAAAGCGGAATCCGGCGGCACCATCACCCGCCAGATGCGCCGTCTGGGCAACTCCGTCGACTGGGAGCGCGAGCGCTTCACCATGGACGAAGGCTTGTCCAATGCGGTACGCGAAGTGTTTGTCCGCCTGCACAAAGAAGATCTGATCTACCGCGGCAAGCGCCTGGTGAACTGGGATCCGAAACTGCGCACCGCCATCTCCGATCTGGAAGTGGAAAACCGCGAGTCCAAAGGCTCGATGTGGCACCTGCGCTACCCGCTGGCCGACGGCGCCAAAACCGCCGAAGGCAAAGACTATCTGGTGGTCGCCACCACCCGTCCGGAAACCGTGCTCGGTGATACCGGCGTGGCGGTGAACCCGGAAGATCCGCGCTACAAAGACCTTATCGGCAAAGAAATCATTCTGCCGCTGGTGGGCCGCCGCATCCGCATCGTCGGCGACGAACACGCCGATATGGAAAAAGGCACCGGCTGCGTGAAAATCACCCCGGCGCACGACTTTAACGACTACGAAGTCGGTAAACGTCACGGCCTGCCGATGATCAATATCCTGACTTTCGACGGCGATATCCGCCAGGAAGCGGAAGTGTTCAACACGCTCGGCGAAATCTGCACCGACTACTGCAACGAAATTCCGGCCCAGTTCCGTGGCCTGGAGCGTTTCGCGGCGCGTAAAGCGGTGGTTGCCGCCTTCGAAGAGCTCGGCCTGCTGGAAGAGATTAAACCGCACGACCTGACGGTGCCTTACGGCGACCGCGGCGGCGTGGTGATCGAGCCGATGCTGACCGACCAATGGTACGTGCGCACTGCGCCGCTGGCGAAAGTGGCGGTGGAAGCCGTTGAGCAAGGCGAAATTCAGTTCGTGCCGAAGCAGTACGAAAACATGTACTTCAGCTGGATGCGCGACATTCAGGACTGGTGTATCTCCCGTCAGCTGTGGTGGGGCCACCGCATTCCGGCCTGGTACGACGTGAACGGCAAAGTCTACGTTGGCCGCAGCGAAGAAGAAGTGCGCAGCGAAAACAACCTGGGCGCCGACGTGGTGCTGACGCAAGACGAAGACGTGCTGGACACCTGGTTCTCTTCCGGCCTGTGGACCTTCTCTACCCTGGGCTGGCCAGAGCAGACCGACGCGCTGAAAACCTTCCACCCGACCAGCGTGATGGTCAGCGGCTTCGACATCATCTTCTTCTGGATTGCGCGCATGATCATGCTGACCATGCACTTCATGAAGGACGAAAACGGCAAGCCGCAAGTTCCGTTCAAGACGGTCTACATGACCGGCCTGATCCGCGACGACGAAGGGCAGAAGATGTCCAAGTCGAAAGGCAACGTCATCGATCCGCTGGACATGGTCGACGGCATCTCGCTGGAAGATCTGCTGGAAAAACGCACCGGCAACATGATGCAGCCGCAGTTGGCGGAAAAAATCCGCAAGCGCACCGAGAAGCAGTTCCCGAACGGTATCGAACCGCACGGCACCGACGCCCTGCGCTTCACCCTGGCGGCGCTGGCCTCTACCGGCCGTGACATCAACTGGGACATGAAGCGCCTGGAAGGCTACCGCAACTTCTGTAACAAGCTGTGGAACGCCAGCCGCTTTGTGCTGATGAACGCGGAAGGTCAAGACTGCGGCTTCAACGGCGGCGAGAAAGTGCTGTCGCTGGCGGACCGCTGGATCCTGGCCGAATTCAACCGTACGGTGAAGGCTTACCGCGAAGCGCTGGACACCTATCGCTTCGATCTGGCCGCCAACATTCTGTATGAATTCACCTGGAACCAGTTCTGCGACTGGTATCTGGAGCTGACCAAGCCGGTGGTGAGCAACGGCAGCGAAGCGGAACAGCGCGGCACTCGCCACACACTGATCACCGTGCTGGAAGCCCTGCTGCGCCTGGCGCACCCGGTGATCCCATTCATTACCGAAACCATCTGGCAGCGCGTGAAAACCCTGACCGGCGAAACCGCAGACACCATCATGCTGCAGCCGTTCCCAGAGTACGACGCCGCGCTGGAAGACACGCAGGCGCTGAATGACCTGGAGTGGATCAAGCAGGCGATCACCGCGGTGCGCAACATCCGCGCCGAGATGAACATCGCCCCAAGCAAACAGCTGGACGTGCTGCTGCGCAACTGCAACGCCGACGCCCAGCGTCGCGTGCAGGAGAACCAGAGCTTTATCGAGCGTCTGGCGCGCCTGGAGTCTATCGCCCTGCTGCCAGCCGGTGACAAAGGCCCGTTGTCGGTCACCAAACTGGTGGACGGTGCCGAGCTGCTGATCCCTATGGCCGGCTTTATCGATAAAGACGCTGAAATCGCGCGTCTGTCGAAAGAGATGGGCAAGCTGGATGCGGAAATCGCCTCGATCGAAGGCAAGCTGTCGAACGAAGGCTTTGTGGCGCGCGCACCGGAAGCGGTGGTCGCCAAAGAGCGCGAGCGTCTGGCGGCCTGCAAAGAAGGCAAAGTGAAACTGCAAGAGCAGCAGGCGAGCATCGCCGCGCTGTAATCTGTCGGTTCGCTGCAACAGCTGAAAACAGCGGGGTTCTCCCCGCTGTTTTTTTATCGCCGTTGCATCCGGCCCGCTTTACCGTTGCATCCGGCCCGCTTTAAATGTTATTACAAGATATTAATGCCGCATGGACGCCGCCGAGATATAAACCCGGCGCCTTTTGTGCTGCGATAAAAAACGTGGTCCCAGTAATTTATGGCGAGTGTAAACATGACAACAGCAACCCCAGTGCGTCTTCTGGTGCGCCCAATAACGGCCGACGACAATGCCGCTATTGCTAACGTCATTCGCGAAGTCTCCGCCGAGCACGGTTTGACGGCGGATAAAGGCTATACCGTTTCCGACCCCAATCTGGACGTCTTGTATCAGCTCTACAGCCTGCCGCGCAGTGCTTATTGGGTGATAGAAGTCGACGGCCAGATTGCCGGCGGCGGCGGCGTTGCCCCGCTGCAAGGCGGTGATGACGATATTTGCGAATTACAGAAAATGTATTTTCTGCCGGTTTTGCGCGGCAAGGGCCTGGCGAAGCGCCTGGCGCTGCAGGCGCTGGAGTTTGCCCGTCAACAGGGCTTCCGCTGTTGTTATTTAGAAACCACCGCCAGCCTGACGCAGGCCATCGGGCTGTATGAGCATCTGGGCTTCGAACATATCGACTGCGCCATGGGCACCACCGGCCACGTCGACTGCGAAGTGACCATGCTGAAAACGCTTTAATCTGGCTTCCGGGCAGGGGGCGAAGATGTTCGTCCCCTGTCATGGCAAGCGCCGCATGCGGTGGCCCTACTCAGAGGCCCGCACTTTTCCCCCCATTCCCCCGCTTTTGATAGCTAACTCAATCCGGCTCAGTACCAGGCTGGTGAGGTACGACACCAGGATCAACAGCAGCAGCACCAGCGGCGTATAACGCGGCGCAAAAATCAGTTTCTGGGTGAAGTAATAGCAGTAGAAGCTGTGTGTCAGCCACATGTACATCGAATGTTTGCCCAGCTCAACCACCACCTTGTTCACCCTGCTACCCAGCCCGTCGGCGGTTTTCATCATCGCGATGATAAAC
The DNA here is from genome assembly GCF_052045345.1 of Serratia sp. 22264. Taxonomy (NCBI): domain Bacteria; kingdom Pseudomonadati; phylum Pseudomonadota; class Gammaproteobacteria; order Enterobacterales; family Yersiniaceae; genus Serratia; species Serratia sp. 22264. Next base: position 176,114 of record NZ_JBQEOY010000002.1, on the reverse strand, counting down.
AGCGGCGTCACTACCAACAGCCCCGGGTTATGGGCGACGATAAACACCGCCACAGTCACCACCAGCAAGATCAACGGATGGGTGCGGCCCAACGTATCAATCAGCTTCACCAACCACGAGTCCGCCGGGGCCCGCTGGGTACGGCCAAACACCATGCCAAAACCAAAAGGCAGCAGCCAGGTGCAATACTCGATAAGCATCTGCGGCGCCCAAGGGAAATACTGCAATCCCCTGCCGCACAGCGCCGCCGCAAACATCAGCCCCAGCAAGGTCGTCGTATTCAGTTTCGACAGCAGCGGCAGCGAGAGCACATACAGAACATAAAGTTTGAAGAACCACCACTCGCTGTTGTAGGTGGATTTGAGGCCAATCAGGTTTTCGATAAACAGCGACGGTGAAAGGGAATATCTTTCACCCGGAAAGAAAATAATGCCGATCGGCACAAAGATAAACAACACTATCCAGTAGCTGATATATAAATTCTTCAGCTTGCCCCAGATATATTTAAAAGAAATTTCTTTTTTAAGTGAAAAACCGTAACCGGACAAGAACAGGAACATCGACACGCAAATCTTGCCGAACAGGCCAAGATACATCTCAATATTTATCCCGCTAACGATATAATACACCGGAATATCAGGGCTAATTCGACTTGGATAGGCAAACAAGTGGTGGATCAACATCAGAATGATGGCAATCCCTTTTAAATAATTAGACTTATTAATTGAAATTTCCATATTTCTTAATATATTATCCGCTAACAAGTGTCGTCATCATATAGCAGCCCCACTTCCCTGACACTTTCTTTCTAATCAGATTAATCCCATATTTAATTTCTCGGTAAAAAACAAAGACGCAGCGATTTTATTAACGCGTTTCTCCCAGGCTCGTTACCGTTTTTTGCTATCCCACGGCCCCAAAACCCTGCCAGAAGCGACGCACTCAAAATCATTAACATGGTCATGTTTTAATTTACTTATATAAAAACAATAAAATCAAAGAAATAACAAAAAACAAAAGTCAAAAAATCATATTTTTTGTGATATTCATTAACAAATTAACGATTGCAAATTGACCTCTTGCCGCCTTGCGATACTCTGCCCTGACAGGCTTATGCCGCATTCGCACGGGGAACAGTCATGTCGGAAAACGCTTTTGATTACATCATTGTCGGCGCAGGCTCCGCCGGTTGCGTACTGGCCGCGCAGTTAATCCGCCGCACCCAGGCGCGGGTGCTGCTGCTGGAAGCCGGCGGCGACGACAATAACCTGTTCATCAAGATGCCGGCCGGCGTGGCGAAGATCATCGCCAAAAAAAGCTGGCCGTATGAAACCGAACCGGAACCGCACGCCAACAACCGCCGCATGCAAATTGCCCAGGGCAAAGTGTTGGGCGGCAGCAGTTCGGTCAACGGCATGATCTACATTCGTGGCCAGCGGCAGGATTACGACGAATGGGCCGAACGTTACGGCTGCGTCGGCTGGGGCTATCAGGACGTGCTGCCCTACTTCAAACGCGCCGAGGCCAACGAGAGCCTGTCCGACGCTTATCACGGCGGCGAAGGGCTGCTGCCGGTCAGCGAGAACCGCTACCGCCACCCGCTCAGCATGGCGTTTATCCGCGCCGGCCAGGAACTGGACCTGCCTTACCGCAACGATTTCAACGGCGACAGCCAGCACGGCGTGGGCTTTTATCAGACCACCACCCACAACGGCGAACGCGCCAGTACCGCCCGCACCTATCTGAAAGCGGTGCGTAACGAGCAACGGCTGGTGGTGAAACTGAACGCGCTGGTGCATCGGGTGCTGTTCGACGGCAACATGGCCACTGGCGTGGTGTATAGCCAGAACGGCGGCGGCGAAGTCACCGCGCAGGCCGCAAAAGAAGTGATCCTCAGCGCCGGCGCGGTAGGCTCGCCGAAGATCCTGATGTTATCCGGCATTGGGCCGCGCGAACACCTGCAACAGCTGGGGATCGAGCCGCGCGCGGACTTGCCGGTGGGCAAAAACTTTCACGATCACCTGCATATGTCGATCAACGTCAGCACCCGCGAGCCGGTCAGCCTGTTCGGCGCCGATCGCGGCCTGCAGGCGCTGCGCCACGGCACCGAATGGCTGGCGTTCCGCAGCGGCGTGCTCACCTCCAACGTGCTGGAAGGCGCCGCCTTCTCCGACAGCCTGGGCGACGGCCGGCCGGACGTGCAGATCCACTTTCTGCCGCTGCTGGACAGCTGGGACGACGTGCCCGGCGAGCCGCTGCCGAATATTCACGGTTTCACGCTGAAGGTCGGCTACCTGCAACCGAAGGCGCGCGGCGAAGTGCTGCTGCGCAGCCGCGATCCGCGCGATCCGGTCAAGCTGCACGCCAATTACCTCGGCCACCCGGAAGATCTGGCCGGCAGCGTGCGCGCGGTGAAGTTCGGCCTGCGCTTCCTGCAAACCGCCGCCCTCAAGCCGATCGTCAAAGATCTGCTGATGCCGCAGCCGGCATGGCTGAACGATGAGGCGCAACTGGAGGAGTTCGTGCGTAACTTCTGCAAAACGGTGTATCACCCGGTAGGCAGCTGCCGCATGGGCCAATCGCCGCAGGACTCGGTGACCGATCTGCAACTGCGGGTACACGGCTTTGAACGGCTGCGGGTGATCGATTGCTCGGTGATGCCGCAGGTGACCAGCGGCAACACCAATGCACCGACCATCATGCTGGCGGAAAAAGCGGTGGATTTGCTGCTGGGCGCGCCGACGTGAAAACCGGGCGCCCGGCAGTCAGGCGGCGGCGGGCACGCCGCTGTGGAAACGCAGCTCGCTGTCCGGCGACAGGATCAGCTCAGCTTCAATGCGGCCGAAGTGAGCCACCCGCTCGCTGATGTCGCCGCCGGCAATCTGCTCGGCCAGCGTCAGGTAATCCTGATAATGCCGTGCCTCGGAGCGCAGCAGCGAGACGTAGAAACGGTTTAACTCGTCGTCCAGATGCGGCGCCAACCGGGCGAAGCGTTCGCAGGAGCGTGCTTCGATATAGGCGCCGCAGATCAGCTTGTCGATCAGCGTGGCCGGATCGTGGGTGCGAACCTCGCGGATCATGCCTTTGGCATAGCGGCTGGCGGTGATTTTTTTGTAGGGGATGCGCCGCGCCTGCATGATTTCCAGCACCTGCGAGAAATGGTGCAGCTCTTCTTTGATCAGCAGCACCATCTTGTCCGCCAGATCCTGCCCGTAGGCCGAACCGTTTTTCGGCAAGATTTTCCTGGTGAACTGGCCCTGGCGGAACAAGGCCTCCGGCTCGCCCTGCGCTTCATGCAGAAAAGCCTCGTAGGGCCTGAGCAGCGCCAGCAAGGCATCGCCGCTCTCTTTGTCCGCCACGTAGCGGCGAATCAGCCACATGCCGGTCTGCGCCGCTTTCAGCTCGCACACCATATGGTCGGTCAGCAACAGCGGCAGGTTTTCCGGACGCCGCGCAGCGTCGATCCAGCCATCGGGCGTTTCGCAGTGCAGGAAGTTTAAAATCGGGGATAACAGGGATTGGTATTTCATCGGCTTCAATTAGAGGCCGGCTTGCGCCGGCCCACAGCATTAATCAGTGGCGTTTGCCGTCGTCATCTTCGTCGATCAATTCACCGTCTTCTTCATCATCCTCACCGTCTTCACCGTTCGGATCTTCATAGTAGGTGCCCCAACCGTCGTAGTTAACGCCGCAACGTTCCGCCAGCGCCAACAACTGCTCTACCTGGGTGTCGATCAGGTCGGCATTCAGGCCGACTTCGCTGATCACGTCGCAGCACATGACCAGCGTGCCGTCTTCCACTTCCAGTTCTTCGGCGTCGGTCACTTCGTAGCCCAGCTTGAAGGCTTCGACAGCAGCCTGCTCCAGCACTTCAAACTTTTCAGCAGAGAGGTGGTGTTCGATGGTGTAGAGCGCATCCGGATCGCTGCCGTCTTCCAGCAGTTCTTCGATGATCAGGCGGGTCTCTTCACGTTGTTCTTCCAGCTGTTCGCGGTTTGCCATGCCTATATCCTCAAGTCAAATGGCCTGTATTCCTTCTATTTTCACACACCGCCGCCATAGCTGCCACGATAAACGTGAAAGATTTCTTCTGCGGGGTTGAAATTGAATATTCATACATATAAAGTGAATTTTAATTCAATTAAAACGATCAGGACATGCGGAAATGAGTACGATGAACCCGTTCTACAAACGTCACTTTCTGAGATTAATGGATTTCACGCCGACAGAGCTGCTGGCGCTGCTGCGGCTTTCGGCCGAATTGAAGCAGGCCAAAAAGCAGGGTAAGGAAACGCGGCGTCTGCAGGGCAAGAACATCGCGCTCATCTTCGAAAAAGACTCGACACGCACCCGTTGCTCTTTCGAAGTTGCCGCTTTCGATCAGGGCGCCCAGGTCACCTATCTCGGCCCCAGCGGCAGCCAGATCGGCCATAAAGAATCGATGAAAGACACCGCCCGCGTGTTGGGCCGGATGTATGACGGTATTCAATACCGCGGTTACGGCCAGCATCTGGTGGAAACCCTGGCCACCCATGCCGGCGTGCCGGTATGGAACGGGCTGACCAATGAGTTCCACCCCACCCAGTTGCTGGCGGACCTGCTCACCGTGCAGGAACAGCTGCCGGGCAAACCCTTGAGCGAGGTGAAATTCGCTTACCTCGGCGACACGCGCAACAACATGGGCAACACCTTGCTGGAAGCGGCCGCGTTGGCGGGCATGGATCTGCGCCTGGTGGCGCCGAAAGCCTGTTGGCCGCAACCGGAGCTGGTGGCCGAGTGTCAGGCGCTGGCGCAACAGACCGGCGCCAAGATCACCCTGACCGAAGACATTGCCGAAGGGGTGAAGGACGCGGATTTCCTGTACACCGACGTGTGGGTGTCGATGGGCGAACCGAAAGAAACCTGGCAGGAGCGGATCGCGCTGCTGAAACCCTATCAGGTCAATATGGCGATGGTGAAACTGACCGGTAACCCGAACGTCAAATTCCTGCATTGCCTGCCGGCGTTTCACGACGACCAAACCACCCTCGGCAAACAGATGGCGGAACAATACGGGCTGCAGGGCGGCATGGAAGTCACCGATGAAGTGTTCGAATCCGCGCACAGCGTGGTGTTCGATCAGGCCGAAAACCGCCTGCACACCATCAAGGCGGTGATGGTCGCCACGTTGAGCGAAACGATTTAAAGCATATTGCCGGGGCGCGTCACGCACAGGCAATGGGGCGCGCAGGCCTGCCGGCTTGCGTGCCCCAACCCCTTCCCCGCTCTGGCACCCCCCGGCCGGCGCGCCTAATATATTCTTGTCATATCAAATAGCCGATTGACCTTTGCCAGCCTTGGGCAAAGGTTCTACCGTGGCAGACTAACGGCAAAACTGCCGTGAAAACTAACGATAACAACTACTTCTCAGCACTGCCGCGCAGTGCCTTCAGGGGATACGCACCGATGAAAGCCAAAGTCCTGACGCTGTTAATGCTTGCCGCCCTGTCCGCCTCTACGCTTGCCGCCACCCCGGCCAACACGCTGGTGGTGGTGCAATCGCTGGACGATATCGTCAGCCTGGATCCGGCGGAAGCCAATGAGCTGTCCAGCATCCAGACCGTGCCCAGCCTGTATCAGCGGCTGGTGCAGGCGGATCGCGATGATCCGGCGAAAGTGGTGCCGGTGCTGGCGGAAAGCTGGCAGGGCGATGCGGCGGCAAAAACCCTGACCGTCAAACTGCGCCCGCAGGCGGTGTTCGCCTCCGGCAATCCGCTGACCGCCGACGACGTGATTTTCTCCTACAGCCGCGCGGTGAAAATGAACAAATCGCCGGCGTTTATCCTCAACGTGCTCGGCTGGCAGCCGGACAACATTGATGCGCACCTGAAGAAAATCGACGAGCACAGCCTGCAACTGAGCTGGACGGCAGACGTCAGCCCGGCGGTGGCGCTGAATATTCTCTCCACGCCGATCGCCTCGATCGTCGACAGCAAGGCGGTGCAGCCGAACGCCAAAGACGGCGACTACGGCAACGCCTGGCTGAAAATGCACTCCGCCGGCAGCGGGCCGTTCAAAATGCGCGTCTACCAGCCGCATCAGGCGATCGTGCTGGACGCCAATCCAACCTCGCCGGGCAGCAAACCCTTGCTGCACAGCATCATCATTAAAAGCGTGCCGGACCCGGCCACCCGCCGCCTGCTGATCCAGCAGGGCGACGCCGATGTGGCGCGTGAGCTTGGCCCGGACCAGACCCTGGCGTTAAAAAATCAACCGGGCGTGAAGGTGTTGGAAATCCCGTCCGCCGAGCAGAACTATTTAGTGTTCAACACCGGCAACGCCGCCAATCCGCTGCTGAAAAACCCGGCCTTCTGGGAGGCGGCGCGCTATCTGATCGATTATCAGGGCATTACCAAGGATCTGCTGAAAGGCCAGTATTTTGTGCATCAGAGCTTCCTGCCAATCGGGCTGCCGGGCGCGCTGGAAGACAACCCGTTCAGCTTCGATCCGGCCAAGGCCAAGGCGATCCTGGCCAAGGCCGGCATCACCAACGCCACCCTGACGCTGGACGTGGAGAACAAGCCACCGTTTATCACCATCGCCCAGGCGTTGCAGGCCAGTTTTGCCCAGGGTGGCGTGAAGCTGGATCTGTTGCCGGCCGCCGGCAGCCAGGTGTATTCACGGGTACGCGCCAAACAGCACCAGGCGGCGATCCGCCTGTGGATCCCGGATTATTTTGATGCACATTCCAACGCCAGCGCCTTCGCCTATAACGACGGCAAAACCAGCACGGTCGCGGGCCTCAACGGCTGGCAGATCCCGCAGTTGAGCAAACAGACGCTGGCGGCGGTAGCCGAAGCCGATCCGGCCAAACGCACCGCGCTGTACACCGCCATGCAACAGGAGCTGCAACGCAGTTCGCCGTATGTGTTTATCGATCAGGCCAAAACCGAAGTGGTGCTGCGCGAGAACGTCAAAGGCTACCAGCAGGGCCTGAACGCCGACATGGTCTACTACGATCGCGTCAGCAAATAACCGGCAAGCGGCCATCGCCGGCCAATCGATTGCGAAGCGGCAAAAATCGGCGTTTTAGCGCTTGCAGTGGCGAAAAGCGCGAGTATAATGCGCGACAATTTGCCAGGAGAAAGCATGAAAAACGCCATGTGTTTTGTTAGCCGCAACCGACAAAACCGACCGCCAATCGGCGGCCAACTGCCGTTGTTTCTCCTGTTGCTAAACCGATCGTTTCAAGCCCCTCGTTGAGGGGCTTTTTTTTGCCTTAAAAAGCCCCGCGCCACGGGCACGAGTCGAGGAGAGTGAAAAATGGCCAACCCGCTGTATCACAAACATATCATCTCTATTAACGATCTCAGCCGCGAGGATCTGGAGCTGGTGCTGCGCACCGCCGCCAGCCTGAAAGCCACCCCGCAGCCCGAGTTGCTCAAGCACAAGGTGATCGCCAGCTGCTTCTTCGAAGCCTCGACCCGCACCCGCCTGTCGTTCGAAACCTCGATGCACCGCCTCGGCGCCTCGGTGGTCGGCTTTGCCGACGGCAGCAATACGTCGCTGGGCAAGAAAGGCGAAACGCTGGCCGACACCATCTCGGTCATCGGCACCTACGTAGACGCCATCGTGATGCGTCACCCGCAGGAAGGCGCCGCACGGCTGGCGACGGAATTTTCCGGCGGTGTTCCGGTGCTCAACGCCGGCGACGGTGCCAACCAGCACCCGACCCAAACGCTGCTCGACCTGTTCACCATCCAGGAAACCCAGGGCCGCCTGAACAACATCAACATCGCCATGGTCGGCGACCTGAAATACGGCCGCACCGTACACTCGCTGGCGCAGGCGCTGGCCAAGTTCGAAGGCAACCGCTTCTACTTTATCGCCCCGGATGCGCTGGCGATGCCGGCTTACATCCTGAAAATGCTCGAAGAAAAAGGCATCGAGTACAGCCTGCACAGCAGCATTGAAGAAGTGGTGCCGGAGCTGGATATTCTCTACATGACCCGGGTGCAGAAAGAGCGCCTGGATCCTTCGGAATACGCCAACGTGAAGGCGCAGTTCGTGCTGCGCGCGGCGGATCTGGCCGGCGCGCGCGCCAATCTCAAAGTGCTGCACCCGCTGCCGCGCATTGACGAGATCACCACCGACGTGGATACCACGCCGTACGCCTACTACTTCCAGCAGGCAGGCAACGGCATCTTCGCCCGCCAGGCGCTGCTGGCGCTGGTATTAAACGCAGATTTGGCTCTTTAAGGGGGAACCGTCATGACTCACGATAACAAACTGCAGGTTGAAGCGATCAAGTGCGGTACGGTGATTGACCATATTCCGGCGCAGGTGGGCTTTAAGCTGCTGACGCTGTTCAAATTGACCGCCACCGACCAGCGCATCACCATCGGCCTGAACCTGCCCTCCAACGAGCTGGGCCGCAAAGACCTGATCAAAATCGAGAACACCTTCCTGACCGAGCAGCAGGCCAACCAGTTGGCGATGTACGCGCCGAAAGCCACGGTGAACCGCATCGACAACTACGAAGTGGTGCGCAAGCTGACTCTCAGCCTGCCGGACCATATCGACGGCGTGCTGACCTGCCCGAACGGCAACTGCATCAGCCGCAGCGAGCCGGTGGCGTCCAGTTTCGGCGTGAAATCCCGCGACGGCGAGGTGCACCTGAAATGCCGCTACTGCGAGAAAGAGTTCGACCATCAGGTGGTGCTGCAGGCGGATTGAAATATACCCATTTGCCGGGAACGACGCTGTTAATCCGCTCGTCACTCCCTATAATGAGTCCCTGAAGATAATCTACCCACGTTGCTACCCAATGGATTTCGAGCCGCAGCCAGGCGGCAAGTACGAGAGTCCCCAGGAGCTGACTCAAGTCAGTGACTGGGGTGAGCGTACGCAGCCAACAACGCTGCGGTTTGAAAGACGAAGGGTATATCAGGAGAAAAAATGTCACGTAACATCAGCACTGAACTCGCCCCGGCAGCCATTGGTCCTTACGTGCAGGGCGTTGATCTGGGCAGCATGATCATCACTTCCGGCCAGATCCCGGTGGATCCGAAAACCGGCGCAGTGGCCGACGACGTTTCCGCACAGGCACGCCAGTCGCTGGAAAACGTTAAAGCGATCGTTGAAGCCGCCGGCCTGAAAGTCGCAGACATCGTGAAAACCACGGTGTTCGTGAAAGATCTGAACGATTTCGCCACCGTAAACGCCGCTTACGAAAGCTTCTTCACCGAGCACAACGCGCCGTTCCCGGCCCGTTCCTGCGTCGAAGTGGCCCGTCTGCCGAAAGACGTGAAAATCGAGATCGAAGCCATCGCCGTTCGTCGTTAATGCCACGACTACCGCGCCCAACGGTCAGCCATCGGCTGGCCGTTTTTATTTGTCCCGCCTGAAGCAACGATCCGTTAGGGTGCGCTATCAGGGATCATAGTTAACCCAACGCACCACAATTTCGCCCCATTTTAAGGCAACGCCCGCCGCGCCTGCACCCAAATCGCGCTTTTCCCTGCCTTTTTCCTGCTTTTTACGCCGGTTTTCGCCTCTTTCACATTTTGGCACATTTTATGCTCGATCTTGTTACAGCCTGCAATGTCAACGAGGTGACGATGCTAAATATCGACCTGTCCGCTTCACCGTTTTTTGATGAGATGCTTCTGGCTGAGGGTAAACACCGGGGCCATTACGAAGCTTACTGGCATTGGCTGCAACAGGCCGACCAAAAGGCTATTCAGCGTAAAAGAGAAGAGGCTGCACTGCTGTTTCACCGGGTGGGCATTACCTTTAATGTTTACGGTGAGGATGACGGCGCCGAACGGCTGATCCCGTTCGACAGCGTGCCGCGCATCATCCCCGCCGCCGAATGGGCGATGCTCGATCGCGGCATTCGTCAGCGCGTACAGGCGCTCAACGCCTTTCTGCACGATATCTACCATCAACAGCATATTCTGAAAGCCGGGATTATTCCGGCAGAACAGGTACTGGCTAACGATCAGTATCAGCCCTGCATGCAAGGGGTCGATCTGCACCGCAATATTTACGCGCACATCGTCGGCGTGGATATGGTGCGCGGCGGCGACGGCCAGTATTACGTGCTGGAGGACAATCTTCGCACCCCGTCCGGCGTGTCCTACATGCTGGAAAACCGCAAGATGATGATGCGCCTGTACCCGGAACTGTTCGCCCAGCAGCGCATCGCCCCGGTGGAGCGCTACCCGTCGCACCTGCTGCAAACCCTGCGCGAAAGCTCGCCGATTAACGATCCCACCGTGGTGGTGCTGACGCCGGGCCGTTTCAACAGCGCCTATTTCGAGCACAGCTTCCTGGCCCAGCAGATGGGCGTGGAGCTGGTTGAAAGCGCCGATCTGTTCGTCAAGGACGGCGCGGTGTTTATGCGCACCACCGCCGGGCCGTGCAAGGTGGATGTGATCTACCGCCGGGTGGACGACGCCTTCCTCGATCCGCTGGCGTTCCGCCCGGACTCGATGCTCGGCGTGCCGGGGCTGCTTTCCGTCTATCGCGCCGGCAACGTGGTGCTGGCGAACGCCATAGGTACCGGCGTGGCCGACGACAAGTCGATCTACCCTTACGTGCCGGACATGGTGCGCTTCTATCTGCAGGAAGAGCCGATCCTCAACAACGTGCCCACCTGGCAGTGCCGCCACAAGAATGAGCTGTCGTACGTGCTGGCGAACCTGGAACAAATGGTGGTGAAAGAGGTTCACGGCGCCGGCGGTTACGGCATGCTGATTGGGCCGGCAGCGACCAAAGACGAAATCGCCCACTTCCGCGCGCTGCTGCTGGCCAAACCGCATAACTACATTGCGCAGAACACGTTGGCGCTGTCGACCTGCCCGACCTTTGTCAACGATGGCCTGGCACCGCGTCATATCGATCTGCGGCCGTTCGCCCTGAGCGGCGCGGAAATTCGCCTGGTGCCCGGCGGCCTGACGCGCGTAGCGCTGGCGCAAGGCTCACTGGTGGTCAACTCGTCACAGGGCGGGGGAACCAAGGATACATGGGTGTTGGAGGATGACGCATGCTGAGCCGAACTGCCAGTGAACTCTATTGGATGGCCCGCTATCTGGAGCGGGCGGAAAGCATCGCCCGGGTGCTCGACGTGACCAACAAACTGTCGATGATGCCGATCCGCGACAGCGAAGATCATGATCTGCAGGTGCCGCTCAACCTGACCGGCACCGGGCAACTGTACGCCGCCGCCTATCCCGATTTGACGATGGCCAACCTGGTGAGCTTTTTTGCGCTCGACAGCCGTAACCACAGCAGCATCTACAGCTGCCTGCAAATGGGCTGGAACAACGCCCATGCGGTGCGCGGCAGCCTGTCTTCCGAGGTCTGGGAATGCATTAACGCCACCTGGATCGAAATGAAGCTGATCCGCCGCCAGGGCATAGGGTCGGTGGGCGCCGACGGCTTCTTCGACTGGGTCAAGGAGCGCTCGCACCTGTTTCGTGGCGCGATGTTCGGCACCCTGCTGCGCAGCGACGCGATGTGCTTTATCCGCCTCGGCACCCTGCTGGAGCGGGCAGACAGCACCGCACGCCTGCTGGGGGTAAAAAACGAGTTGCTGGATAACGACAACGATCCGGTGCGCGAGTATTACCGCATGGACACGCTGCTGCGGGCCGTCAGCGCACGCGAAGCCTATCACAGCATCTACAAGCAGCAGCTCAGCCGGGAAACCATTGCCGAACTGATGATCCTGCGTAACGAAATCCCGCGCTCCCTGCTGGCTTGCGTCGGCGATATGGTGCAACAGTTGGAGCAGATTGGCGGCAACAGTGCCAATGAACCGCGCCGGCTGGCGCACACGCTGCACGCCGAACTGCGTTTCAGCAGCATGAAGGATCTGAACAAGGTGGGGCTGAGCGACTGGCTGGGCTTATTCCTCGGGCAGATCAACGGCATCGCGGAAAGCATCCATCACACTTACCTGGAGGCGCAATGAAACTGAATATTGAGCACAATACCCATTACACCTACGCCCAGCAGGTGAAGCGCAGCACCCAGTATCTGCGTTTGACGCCGCAGGATTCGCAACACCAGCGCATCATCTCCTGGCAGTTAACGCTGCCGGAAGACGCGGTGTGCACCACCGATGCCTTCGGCAATGTGCTGCACGTGCTGACGCTGGATCACCCGCATCAGGCGATCACCATTCAGGCTCACGGCGTGGTGGAGATTGAAGACGGCGTAGAAGACCCGACGATGGGGCATCTCTCGCCGCTGGTGTTCCTGCGCCATAGCCCGCTGACCCAGCCCGACAGCGCCATCCAGGCCTTCGCGCTGCGCTATTACCAACCGGAAACGCTGCTTGCCGGGCTGGAAAAACTGATGGGCGATCTGTTGCTGAAAATGCCTTACACGCCGGGCGCCACCGAGGTGACTGACAGCGCCGCCCAGGCGTTCGCTTCCGGCAACGGCGTCTGCCAGGATCATACCCACGTCTTTCTGGCCTGCTGCCGCAGCCTGAACATTCCGGCGCGCTACGTCAGCGGCTACCTTTACAGCGAAGATTCCGCCCACGTCGCCACCCACGCCTGGGCGGAAGCCTGGGTGGACGAACGCTGGCACAGTTTCGACGTCACCAACAATACCCGCCTGCCGAATCAGCACCTTAAGCTGGCTGTGGGGATCGATTATCTGGATGCCTGCCCGGTGCGCGGTATCAGGCTCGGCGGCGGCAGCGAAGATATGCAGACGGTGGCCGCGGTGCAGATGATGCCGACCGGCCAGGCTCAGGGGCAATAACATCCCCTTGCCGAATGCAGCGGTTTGCGGCACGCTGGGTTTTTCCGGCGTGCCGTCATCGAGCACGGTGTTATTTCGCGTTTGAAGGATTTTGGTATGACCTATTGTGTGGCCATGCGCTTGTCATCCGGGCTGGTGTTTGCTTCCGACTCCCGCACCAATGCCGGAGTGGACCATATCTCCACCTTCCGCAAGCTGCACGTGTTCCAGCAGGACGGTGAGCGCACGCTGGTGCTGCAAAGCGCCGGCAACCTGGCGACCACCCAGAGCATCATCAGCCTGCTGCTGCGCCGCAGCAAGGATGCCGATCGCCCCAACCTGCTCAACGTGCCCAACCTGTATGAAGCCGCCACGCTGGTGGGCGAAACGGTGCGCGAAGTGATCCTGCGCGACAGCGAAGCCCAACAGAGCGGCAGCACCACCGATTTCAGTTGCAGCCTGCTGCTCGGCGGCCAGATTGACGGCGAAGAGATGCGGCTGTTCCATATCTATCCGCAGGGCAACTTTATCGAAGCCACCCGGGATACGCCCTATTTCCAGATTGGCGAAAGCAAATACGGCAAGCCGATTATCGATCGGGTGCTGAATTACGATACCCCGCTGGAGCAGGCGATGCAGTGCGCGCTGATTTCTCTCGACTCCACGTTGCGCAGCAACCTGTCGGTCGGCCTGCCGCTCGACGTGATGATCTACCCGCGCGACAGTTTCAGCAGCCAACAGCAGTACCGCATTACCGAAGATCACCCGCACTTCAGCGCCATTCGCAAAGGCTGGGGCGAAGGGCTGGTCAGCATTTTCAAACAGCTGCCGCCGTTGCAGTTGTAAGTTTTAGGGCTCAGCATGCCGAGCCCTAAATCCCCCCTTTATTCGATCGCGCAGGCGCGCAGCAGCGCCTCCAGCGGGTAAACCGCCGCAATCACCACTTCGTCACGCACCTGTGCCGCGGCATCCAATTGCTGTTGTATCTGCCCGGCTTCGGTTTTACTCAACGGCTTACCCTGCTGATAGCGCTCCAGCAGCATCAACCCCAGCGTGGACAGCGCGCCGACGTCCTGCGCCACCGGTGCCAAATCCTGCAATACCCGGTTACCGGCGATGGTCGTTTTCACCGCAGCAGTATTCAATTGCCAGCGCTGCAAACGCTCGCGGATCGCCTGCGCCGCTGCGCGATCGTTTTTGTCCTTCAGCAGCGCCTCAACCTGTCGCCCCATGTCGCGCACCGCGTTGCTTTCCGGCGGCAGCGCGTCGGCAAAACGGTTCAAAGGTTCGAACTGATGATAATTGCCGGCCTTGAATTTCAGGTGCTGGCGAGTGTAGTACTGCCCCGGCTCCACCGCCTCGGCAAGCATTTGCAGCGGCAAGATCTCCACGCTGTTCGCCAGCCGGGTGAATTCGCGGGCGGTTTCGGCATGCTGCTGCAAGCCCACCGACACCACTGACCAGGCATCCACCGCCGCCAACCGTTGGTACATGTTGTTTTCATCGGTCACGTCCTGTGCCGACCACAGCCGCTCCGCCACCGCGAAGGCCCGCGGCCACAGCTTGAGATCGAGGATCGGCGCACGGACGTTTTCCGCCCACAGCGCCGCCTCGCCGCCGAGAATATTGGCCTGCTGCTTCGCCCCCGGCACCACCGGCATTTTGCCCGCCGGGATCGCCGCCAGCCTGCTGCCGCTGGTCGGGTAGCGCACGTTGCCGATCAGCATATAGCCGCTCAGTTGGTCCTGTTGCAGCCTGAATACCGGGCGCGTCTCGCCCATCCAGCTGTCGAGGCGGAAGGTCACCTGCTGCGGCGAACGCCAGACGATATCGTGCAATGCACGGCGGGATTTGCCGTTGAAGTCGATAAAACCACGCCAGCCCTGCTTGCCTTCGATCAAAGTAAAACTGCCTTCTACTGCGCTGCCCTTCAGGCGCGGCATGCTGAACTGCCAGCTCTGCGCCTGCTCGGCGGGCCGCACTTCGGTATCGACCCCCAGCGGCTGGGGCAAAATTTCGTTGCGATAGTGATAGGCGGCGCTCTGCGGTTGGTCGAGGTAGAAACCGGTGGACAGAATGCCCTGGTAACCGTCCTGCGCACTGGCGCCAAGCGAATCCGGCCCCTGCCAGGACTGGATGACAATGGTACGCGGCAGCGACGGGTGATAAATCTCATCCCAGCCGACCATGCGCCGCTGGTGCCGTTCGAGGATTTTTTCCAGCTTCTGGTTGAAGTAGGCTTGCAGCGCATGGGTATCCGCCAGCTGATTTTTTTGCATAAACGCCTGAATCGAGGCCGATGCCTTCCACTGGCTGGCGTCGACTTCGTCACCGCCGATATGCAGGTAGGGATCGGGGAAAATCGCCGCCAATTCGCCGATGATCGCGTCAACGAACCGATAAACCTCGTCGCGGGTCGGATCGAGCGTCGGCTTGTGCACGCCCCATTCGCGTTCCATCGGATACGGCCCCGGCGCGCTCATCAATTCCGGGTAGGCCACGGCGATGCTGGAGGCATGGCCCGGCAGATCGATTTCCGGCACCACCCGGATGCCGCGCGCCGTAGCGTAGGCCACCACCTGCTGCATCTGTTCGCGGGTATAGAACTGGCCGTCGCTGGCCAGCTGTTGCAGTTTGGGGTAGCGCTCAGAAGCAAAGCGCCAGCCTTGGTCGTCGGTCAGATGCCAATGGAAGACATTGAGTTTGGCCGCCGCCATGCCGTCGAGCTGGCGCAGGATATCCGGCAGCGGCAAGAAATGGCGCGCCGAATCCAGCAGCACGCCGCGCCACGGGAAACGCGGCACGTCGGCAATCGTCACCAGCGGCAGGAAGGTGTTTTGGCCGTCGGTCTGCATCAGTTGCAACAGGGTTTCCATGCCGCGCAGCGCGCCGAAGCGGGTATTGGCGGTCAGTGTGACGCCCTGCGGCGTCACCGCCAGCTTGTAGCTTTCATCGCTGCCGGGCAGCGGCTGAGCGGCCACTTTGTCTTTGATATTCACCTGAATCGCCGCCCCCTCGGTTTTTGCGGTTTGCGGTGCCAACGTCCAACCGGTCTGCAGTTCGATGCGTTGCCGCCAGCGCAGCTGCGCCTGTGCCAGATCGTCGCCCTGCACGTTAAGCGTGAGGCGGTGATCCAGCACCAGCCTGCCCGCCGGCTGCGTCAGTTCGACCTGCTGTGGCCAGGGCATCAGCGGCAGCGAGCCGGCCGGTTGTGCCAACGCGCCGAGGGAAAGCAATAACGATGAAACCAGTAGCGTATAACGGAGCGGTCTATGCATCAGAAATTCCTCGAAGGAAAAAATCAATAAAAACAGCGAAGCTGTCAATAAAGACTGAGCATAGTTCAGATGTCCAACCGCAAAGATGAAAAGCCGGGGTGGATCACAGAGGCCCTCTCTTGCAGCGCAGAGAGGGCTTGAGGGATTACTGCCAGCCGTAGCGGCGCACGAACCAGCCTTTCACGCACTGGGTCAGCACCATATAACCGGCCAGGATCAGCACCAGCCACGGGAAATAACCGAGCGGCAGCGCCTGCAATTGCAGGAAACCCGCCAACGGTGAGAAGGTCAGGCCGATACCGGTGGCGATCACCGCCAACGTCATGATGCACAGCGGCCATGAAGGGCGGCTCTGGATAAACGGAATTTTGCGCGTGCGGATCATATGCACAATCAGCGTTTGCGACAGCAGCCCTTCCACGAACCAGCCGGACTGGAACAGCGTCTGCATTTCCGGCGTATTGGCCTTGAATACCCACCACATCAGGCAGAAGGTCAGCACGTCAAAGATCGAGCTTATCGGCCCAAAGAACACCATAAACCGCCCCAGATCGCTGGAGTTCCAGCGCTGTGGCTGAGTAATTTGATCCTCGTCGACGTTGTCGAACGGAATGGCGATCTGAGAAATGTCGTACATCAGGTTCTGGATCAGCAGATGCAGCGGCAGCATCGGCAGGAACGGCAAGAAAGCGCTGGCGATCAGCACGCTGAACACGTTGCCGAAGTTGGAGCTGGCGGTCATCTTGATGTACTTCAGCATGTTGGCAAAGGTGCGGCGCCCCTCGATCACCCCCTGCTCCAGCACCATCAGGCTTTTTTCCAGCAGGATGATGTCTGCCGCTTCCTTGGCGATATCCACCGCCGAATCGACGGAAATGCCGATATCCGCCGCCCGCAGCGCCGGGGCGTCGTTGATGCCGTCGCCCATAAAGCCGACCACGTGCCCCTGCTGACGCAACAGCTTGACGATGCGCTCCTTGTGCATCGGCGTCAGTTTGGCGAACACCGTGGTGCGCGCGGCCGCCTGCGCCAGCTGCTCGTCCGTCATGTGTTCGATTTCACTGCCGCATAGCACGTGCTCTGCCGCCAGCCCGACGTCTTTGCAGACCTTGGCCGCCACCAGCTCGTTATCGCCGGTGAGGATCTTCACCGTCACGCCGTTTTTCTTCAGCGCCGCCAGCGCCGGTTCGGTGCTCTCCTTTGGCGGATCGAGGAAGGCCACGTAGCCTTCGAGGATCAGATCGGATTCGTCGGCCACGCCGTATTCATGCGCCTGCGCCGGCAGGATCTTGTTGGCCACCGCCACCACCCGCAGCCCCTGCTGGTTAAGATCGTCGGTGATGCGCCGAATGCGCGCCAGCAGCGCATCGCTGAGCGGGTGAACTTCATCTTCCTGACGCACGTGGCTGCAAATCGCCAGCATTTCCTCCAGCGCGCCCTTGCAGATCAGCTCGTGATATTGCGCGTCTTTGGCGACCACCACCGACATGCGGCGGCGTTCAAAATCAAACGGGATCTCATCCACCTTGCGGTAATGCTGTAGCGCATCCGGCTGCTGGTTCTGCTCCGCGCAGCTCAGCACCGCCACGTCGAGCAGGTTTTTCAGCCCGGTCTGGTAGAAGCTGTTCAGCCAGGCGTAACGCAGCACCCGGTCGCTGTTGGCACCGAACACGTCGGTATGGCGTTCCAGTACGATTTTATCCTGGGTCAGGGTACCGGTTTTGTCGGTGCACAGAATGTCCATGGCGCCAAAGTTCTGGATCGCGTCCAGGCGTTTGACGATCACTTTCTGCTGCGACAGCTTCACCGCCCCTCTGGCCAGGGTGGTGGTCACGATCATCGGCAGCATTTCCGGCGTCAGCCCCACCGCCACCGACAGCGCGAACAACGCCGCTTCCCACCAGTCGCCCTTGGTGTAGCCGTTGATCAGCAGCACGATCGGCGTCATCACCAGCATAAAGCGGATCAGCAGCCAGCTGACCTTGCTGATGCCGCTCTGGAAGGCGTTCGGTTGTTCATCCTGGCTGGTGACGCGCTGCGCCAACTGGCCGAAATAGGTGTCGCCGCCGGTGCCGATCACCATCGCCAGCGCGGTGCCGCTCACCACGTTGGTGCCCATAAAGCACAGGTTCTGGCATTCCAGCGGATCCTCCGCCACCCCGTGCGGTTCGGCGATCTTTTCCACCGGCAGAGATTCGCCGGTCAGCGCCGCCTGGCTGATAAACAGATCCTTGGCCGACAGCACGCGCAGATCCGCCGGGATCATGTCCCCCGCCGCCAGCTTGATGACATCGCCCGGCACCAGCTGGGCAATCGGCAGTTCAAGGTGTTCGCTTTTACCGGTCAGCGCGTCGCTGCGTATGACCGTGGCGGTATTGCTGACCATCGCTTTCAGCGCGTCCGCCGCCTTGTTGGAACGCGCTTCCTGAATGAAATGCAGCAGCGTGGAGATCAGCACCATCAGGCCGATCACCAGTGCGCCGGTCAGATCTTCGGTGGCGTAGGAGATAAGCCCCAGCACCGTCAACAGCAGATTGAACGGGTTGCGATAGCAGTGCCACAAATGGCGCCACCAGGACTCCGCCTGCTGGTTCTCAATCACGTTGGCGCCAAAGCGCTGGCGCAGTTGCTCCGCCTCATGGGCGGTAATGCCTTCCGGGTGGCTGTGGAAACGTTCGTAAAGCTGGGTCGCATCGGCGACGGCGCATTCCAGCCGCTGCTGGGCCATGCCTGCGGGCAGTTCATGCGCTGCGCCGCTGACGCCTTCCAGCAGGGGATCGCGCCGAATCAGGCGACGCGGCAAATTGCGGCTGAGCAGGCCCAGCAGCTGACGGGGGATATTTTTAAGTTTCATTATTCGCACCTCGTCACCCGCAGCCTCACGGCGGCGGGTAAACGCACAATTCGCCCGGGCGACGCTTTCGGACACGCCAAAAAGCCTCTGCCGGGGCAGATTCTTGTATTTTTAAAAGCAGCAGGAGCGAACGACAGAGCGCGCGCGACCGGTTACCGTTTATTTCACCGGTAAAACAGCAGCGCAAAGCGGAGAGGTTTTACCGGTAAACCGAATGGGTGTCTATTGGGGTCGGATCGGGATCCATACGGGTAATAACCTCCGGTAAATAAAAAGATCGAACGACAAGAGCGGCCGTTCAGCGCAGTACGAAGACCCCGTATTGCACCAAGATCCGTACTGGAAAATAGGCTATGCTGACGGGCATTCATCGTAGGCCGCCAGATTACGCCTTTTAACCTAAACGATAAGTAAACCATGCAAAACCGGCTGACCATCAAGGACATCGCCCGCCTGAGCGGCGTGGGGAAATCCACCGTATCGCGCGTATTGAACAACGAAGGCAGCGTGAGCCCGCAAACCCGTGAACGGGTAGAAGCGGTGATCCGCCAGCAGGGGTTTACGCCGTCCAAATCGGCGCGCGCCATGCGCGGGCAGAGCGACAAAGTGGTGGGGATTATCGTTTCCCGCCTCGATTCGCCGTCGGAAAACCAGGCGGTGCGCACCATGCTGCCGCTGCTGTATCAGCAGGGTTATGACCCGATCGTGATGGAAAGCCAGTTTGAAACCCGCCTGGTGGAAGAGCATCTGCACGTGCTGCAACAGCGCAACGTCGACGGGGTGATCCTGTTCGGTTTCACCGGTCTGACGGCGGCCATGCTCAGCCCCTGGCAGGAGAAAATGGTGGTGCTGGCGCGCGAATACGAAGGTTTTTCCTCGGTTTGCTACGACGACGATGGCGCAGTTCGGCTGCTGATGGAACGCCTGCAACAGCAGGGCCACCGGCATATCAGCTATCTGGGGGTGCAACTTGCCGATGCCACCACCGGCATGCGCCGCCATCAGGCTTATCTCGACGCCTGCCGCCAGCAGCAGATTACCCCGAGCGTCGCCCTAGGCGAGCTGAGCTACCAGAGCGGTTTTCAACTGGCCGCCGAGGTGATTGGCCCGCAAACCACCGCGCTGGTGTGCGCCTCCGACACCATCGCCCTCGGCGCCATCAAATACCTGCAACAGCAGCACATCGCCCCGCTGCAAGTCTGCGGCATCGGCAATACGCCGCTGCTTAACTTCCTGTTCCCCGAGACGTTTTCGGTAGAACTGGGCTACGGCAGCGCCGGGTTGCAGGCCGCCCAACAACTGCTGGGCCAGCTCAGCGGCGAACAGGGCATCCGCCAAATCATCGTACCCAGCAAACTCGCCTGACGGCGGGGGTTTGCCCGCATAATTCCCCTACCCGCATCCTCGGTTCTTGCCCACATTCGGTGGGCATAAACTCATCGCCATTTTGTATCAGCCGCCACACAACAACGAATAGCCTTTCCTGATTGACCTCTGTCGCCTACGGCAACAATATACTGGTTAAACATACAGTGATTCATTGTGTGTTCCAGCGGTTTGGCAGCACACGGAACGTGAACACCGATAGCCATTAGCCAGAATGGGCGGAAGGATACCGGATGCTGTTAGCCATCAAATAACAGAGTGTCAAAAAGGAAGATTCATCATGGCTGAAGAAAAGAAAAATGCTCAGGTGCTTAACGGTATTAATGAAGACATCACTGAACTGAAATCACTGTCCACATTGCGCAAACGCGTTGTCAGCGACGGTGAGATTGTCTCCAAATCACCAAACGGTTTTCGTCTGGGCGGCGGAAATAACGGAGTGATTCTCCGTAATGACGGCAAAGGTTTTTATGCGCTGATCACGCCGGACGGACAGGCACAGGACGGGCAGTGGAACACGCTGCGCCCCTTCTCCTTTAGCCTCTCTACCGGCAGGGTAGACATGCAAAACGGCGTGGATATCTCCGGTGGCGCGCTGGTATCGCATAACGCCGGCATTGGCGCGGTCACCACTGGCCCCGCTTCTCTTATCAGCGGGCAGACGTACGGCGCACCGCCTGTGCATTCCGATTTCACCAGCGGCAACGTCACCACCACGATGATGATGGGGTCACGGATTATCCCGGGCAAAGAAGATTGCGGCCTGATTTCATACCGCGACAGACTGGGCAACTGGAACGAAATTCAGGTAAGAGCCAACGCTGAGCTTTCGGTAGGGCAACTGGTCAAGCGCAATATCAATGGCTGGATTTTGGCGACAGGTACCCAACACGTTAATAACAATTCAGCTCGATATACAAAAGGGGTACGCATTCAAGGGGATAATGGCCTGTATTCAGAACTCTACCATTATGAACGCATTGGGAAGAGTAACCTTATGGGGATCCATGTTGCCAGTAGTAGTCGGGAAACCTGGTATGAATTCCTGGATACAGGTTATGCGTACGCGAATGGGGGCTGGAACAGCAGCTCAGATATTCGCATGAAAACTGAGATCGTGAAAATTGACGGTGCGCTGGATAAGTTGGGAAAAATCAGTGGCTATACCTACCTGAAACAAGGCGTTCCTGAGGCCGGCGTAATAGCCCAGGAAGTGGAAAGCGTATTACCTCAATCCGTCACCACCACCGAACTGAAATTAAATGACGGCAGCGTTCTGCAAGATGCCCGTGGAATTAATATTAACGGCGTAGTCGCCCTTTTGATCGAAGCGTTAAAGGAAGAACGCGATGCCCGGCTTGAGTTGGATTCCCAACTTCATGCATTGAAGATAACCATGCTGCCAAACAAATAAAACAGTGAACAGATCACTACCGAATTTCTCAGAGCGAAATGCACTGAACGAATAGCATTACCGCGTATGGATAAATAAAGAGAATTATCTACAAGGAGTTTTTATGGCTATTGACGTAGGAAAGCTAACTGCTGCAGGTTATTACCTTAATGAATACGGTAGCTGGCAGCGAGGTTTTATACCAGGAGACAATTCAGGTGCGACAGAGCCGGCCATGGGCGTTGAGGCTTATGAAGGTGGAACAATCAGTGGAAATTTAAACACCATCAATAACGGATTAGGGATGTCGCTGGTATTCAGGCCAGACTCGGTCTCTCAGACGGTGAATGCTTTAGATATGGCCAGAAACGTGGCTAAAATCCACCAATATGAGCTCACCATAGCCGTTGATGAAGCTCATCAGAAGCAACTGACCCTTGATGAAAGTCTGAGTGGCTTTCAGAATAAGAGGATAGATGCTGAGATAGCACTTAATAACAGCAAGAACTCTCCGGCACAAGAAAGGGCTAAGTTACTACTGGCATTACAGAATGCGATTAAAGATGAAATAAATGCGAGAATTTCCGCAGAGGAAAACGCAGTTAAATACATCGAATCCGATATTATACTCAATAATGGAAGAATATGGTGGCCTGTTAATGAAAACGATGCAAATGATGCCAAGAATTATATAAAGAAAAGGGAGGTAGATAAGGAGAAAACGAACCAACTGATATCCGAAGATAAAAATAATCTTGCGATATCTATTGCCAATATTGAAAATACTAAAAAGGATATTGAAAGGATAAACCGCGGAGAGGTACTGGAAAAATATCGTCCAGAAAATGAGAAGGTAGCAGAGGCCAGGGCAAAAGCCAACGCAGAAGCCAAGGCAAGAGCCGAGGCGGAGGCTAGGGCAAGAGCCGAGGCGGAGACTAGGGCAAGAGCCGAAACGGAGACTAGGGCAAGAGCCGAGGCGGAGACTAGGGCAAGAGCCGAGGCGGAGACTAGAGCGAAAACAGCGGAGTTAATGACCAAAGCTGGAGTAAAGCCTACTCCGGTCTACACACCAGAAATGGTTAAATCGGCTCAAGCGTCCCTTGCAGCTGTGGGAGCGATGGTGCTAAATCGCGCCCCAGGGATGTTACAGCTATCAACTGCCGCCGAAGGCGTTCTGACCACTACCAGTGAGTTAGCGGGCTCAATAGCCGGGGCTGTGTGGCGAGGAGCTATTGCGTTAGCTGAGACCGCAACCGTCAGCACCGCAGGGGCAACTGTTAGCGCTTTAGTGATGGGCTTCTGGCCCACAGAAGCAGGGAAAGGTAGCGACAAGCTTTACGGACGCGACATTGTCATGTTTGGCTTTCAAGCCAATCTAATTGCTGCCGGCAAAGTCAGCATTTCGCCGGAAATGCACTCTGTCGACTTACCGGTTCGGGGCTCCTTAGTTATGGAGAATGGTCAGCAACAGGTCAGGCTGGTTAAAACGGGTATAGGTGGCGTACCCGCGAGCGTGCCTGTTCTAAAGGCGGTACGTGATGAAAAAACCGGACTGGATAGGATTACGCTTCCTGCGGTGGGAGGTGCACCGTCGCGAACCATCCTGATTAACCCTGCCCCGGTCGGGCCGACAGCACCTCCCCATACAGGAAACAGTTCGCCTGCCCCCGTCACGCCAGTGCATACTGGCACGACAGTAAAACAGGCTGATAGTATAGTTACCACCAGCTTCCCGGCGGATGACCTTAAAGAGCTGCAGGACTTCATCTACTGGCAGCCGGATGCCACGGGGTCGGGTGTAGAAGCAATTTATGTGATGCTGAGTAGCAATCGCAAAGGCGTGAAAGAAAAAGGTCATGATTATCATCCCGCACCTAAAACCCAAGATATTAAAGGGTTAGGTGAATTAAAAGACACCAAACCTAAGACACCTAGGCAAGGTGGAGGTGGTAAACGTGAGCGGTGGTTGGGGGATAAAGGCCGAAAAATTTACGAGTGGGATTATCAGCACGCAGAGGTGGAAGGTTATCGTGCCAGTGACGGTCAGCATATTGGGGCGTTTGATCCGAAAACAGGTGAGCAGCTGAAACCTGCTGATCCGAAGCGTAACATCAAAAAGTATTTATAAGGGATTAACATCATGGGATTGAAATTAAAAGTTAATTGGTACGATAAAAAATCAGAGCTGTTGGTCGGTCAAGAATACTCCAAAGATTTTGGCGATGATGATTTTCTTATCAATGAAACAATCAGCCCGAAAGAAGATAACATCATCAATAACGGGATATTCGACTTGGTTAACGAATGGGTTACTCCAGTTCAAAATCACATTACTCATAAAATTGACATGGGAAAATATGATTATTTCATTGCATTTGAGTATAACGATACATGGTGACCAAGACAGTTAAGGCGATCTGAGTTCTGAGTACAACGCTATCCGTCAGGGTAGCGTTTAGGCTTATTTATAAATTTGTTTACCTGCCTGATTTTGAGATGTTGAGGGAAGTTTATATTTCGGTGACCATCGGAGCGATCACCTTTAATATGGTGGCAATTACACAGAATTAAAGACAGACTCAAAATTAATTTAAAAAAATGCCCAGCAGACGCAAGTTTGTTGGGCGTTTTTGTTGATGGCATCTGTCTCGTACGTATTATTTATCGCCGTGGTGAGTACCGGAAACAGTTCGCCTGCCCCCGTCACGCCAGTACATACCGGAACCAATGTTAGGCAGGCTGATAGTATAGTGGTCACGACCTTCCCTGCGGATGTCGTCCAGGATCTGCAAGATTTTATCTTGTGGCAGCCGGATGCAACGGAAGTCGGTGTTGAAGCTATCTATGTGATGGTCAGCAAGCCTTATGGGGAAAGCAATGCCAAAGGCAAGTACAGCGGGCGCGACTTCCATACGGAGAAAGCCGGCGGGCCTATCCAGAATCTGGACTGGAAAACCGCTAAAATTGACCGTGCAGGTGTAGACAAGGTAAAACTGCATGCAGGTCGGTTTGAATCGTCACCGGAGAACAAAGTAATGGTCGACCGTCTGGAAAAAATTCTGAGGGGGGAATTACAGACCACCGATACCGACAAGCGCTTCTATACGCATGAAGTGAGAGAACTGGAGCGTTATCGGAGTTTGGGCATCAAGGATGGCGAGGTACCTCAAAGCGTTAAGGAACAAAAAGCAGTGTGGAATAATACGCACACTGCGGCTCTGGAAGATTACAAAATAAACGAAAAAGAGCAGGCTCTTTATACTGATGAAGCCTTACAAGCTGCATATGAACAAGAATTAAAGGATGCTCTAGGAGGGAAGAAATAATGTCTTTAAAAGAGATTATTAAAAATGAAAGTGTGGAGGATGTTTTGACCTTCTTAGGGCCAACATCTGATTATAGAAAATTAGACATATTGTTCACATATAACAAAATTGAGGTTATAACCAGCGGTGAGCTTTCAGCTCGCTATGATGATTTATTAAAAAGAGGGGTATTGCAGGACCAGAATGGAAAGGTCGTAAAAGGCCCAAATTGGACCCCCCCAAAATTCGTAACCGAGAAAAAATACGGCATCGAATAACCTGCAGACTCTTCCGGTAAATTTAATTAAAACAACACCCAACAAATTCTCGTTTGTTGGGTGTTTTCGTTGATGGCATCTGTATCGTGCATATGATTTATCGTCATACCGAAAACTGACGTTGAAACTATCTATGTAATACTGAGTGAACTCTCCCGGCAACGGTTCGCCGGTACCCAGGACGCCTGTACATACCGGCACCAATGTCAGGCAGGCTGATAGTATAGTGGTCACGACCTTCCCTGCGGATGTCGTCCAGGAGCTGCAGGACTTCATCTACTGGCAGCCGGATGCCACGGGCAGCGGCGTCGAGCCGATTTATGTAATGCAGAGTGATCCGCTTGATTCGGGACGATTTACCCGTAAACAACTGGATAAAAAATTCAAACATGCCATTGATTTTGGTATCAGTGACACAAAGAAAAATCGTGAAACGCTGACAAAATTCCGTGATGAGGTCAATGCGCATTTGGCAGATAAAGAGACCGTTGAGAGGGGAACATACCGACGGGAAAATGGGTCTAAAGTTTACTTCAATCCCAAGAGCATGAGGGTTGTTATCCTCAAAGCCAACGGCGATTTCCTCTCAGGATGGAAAATAAATCCCGATGCGGATAATGGCAGAATCTATTTAGAAACAGGTGATTTATGAACAAGATGGCGGTAATAGAATTAGCAAGAAATTTTTTGAATTCAAAAGTTAATGCGCTTCAATTTTCTGAAGATATATGCATTGAAAGAAATAATTTGTACGGTATTAAAGATCAAGACAAGAACGTTTTGAATTGTGGTGAAGAATTATTTATGGCAGCTGAAATTTATAATCCAGATTCAGACCGTGTTGATTATGAACTGGACGAAGCTGGGTTAAGGAAGGAAGTGAAGGCGATTCTGGAGAAATTCAATCTGCTTTAATTCCCCGCCCTTCTGATCAGTTGAATTTTAAGTAACGCCCAACAAATTCTCGTTTGTTGGGCGTTTTCATTAATAGCCTCTTACTATGCTATCCATTTATCTATGCCCTTCAAGGCCGCCCTTCGTAACCATCCCAGTAGGTGGCAACGGCAGAATCCAGCAGGATCTGCCGTTGTTTTTGCGGGTTATCCGCCGAGTATTTGCGATTGATAAATATCCCTTTTTGCCCGGCTTCACTGAGGAATTCAGGGCTGCGGAACTCGGCCTCCCTCTGCTGTGCCTGCTGGCGCGTCATGCCATTAGCCCGATCGGTTTTCCCTATCTGATAGAACTGGTCAAAAAACGGAATGGCCGATTTTATCGAATCCGAAATCTGCGTACGGGTATTGGGATCAAAGTGCACCTGGGCCAGTTGATGAATGGCATGCCGGGCGTGACGTTCAGGGCTGGTTTGCTGGCTGGCGCAAGCACTCAGGAACAGCGCGGAACACAAGATAAGGGTACGGCGGGCTATCAGATTCATTATTCTTCCTTGAAAAGTGTATTGCGATGCCACCGTCGGCATCACGTTGAAAAAGCATTGAGTATAGATGTCTGCAACCGACCTCTTGCCCAATAAGGGAAAGGTAACTGAGTTTGATGACAAAGTTGTCTTTGAACCCGAGATACCCGGGCCTAGCGCACCGAGGGGCGCTCCGGCGGCAAGCCGCTACGACCCCTTCGGCACGCTCTCCCTAATAACGGGCTTTGTCAGCAGTCTGCAACCAGCCTCTTACCCAATAGAAGAGAGGTAACTCTTTGTTATTCCGGTACAGGATAATACAACCCGCCGGAGTCTGCAGGATGTTTTTGCGGCTTTGCGGGCGCCCCCTCACTCCGAGATTATTGTCCCCCGACAGGGCGCATAATGCGGTCATTTTTTATCGTTTTGTGATCGTCGCCCCAAACCGGGAACGTTCCCATTTCATTAAAAAAGGGGAATGACTAAGCTTTGATCATTACTCAGCCAACACCTCTGCGCCTTACCCAAAAAAGGTACTTTATAATGAGCAAAGTTAAGCAACAGGATATCGACCGCCTGATTGTGCTGGTGGGCGGACGCGATAACATCGCCACCGTCAGCCATTGCATTACCCGGTTACGTTTCGTCCTTAACGACCCCGCCAAAGCCAGCCCGAAAGAAATAGAAACCTTGCCGATGGTCAAAGGCTGCTTCACCAACGCCGGGCAGTTCCAGGTGGTGATTGGCCCTGAGGTCGGCGATTACTATCAGGCGTTGATCGCCACCACCGGCGTCAACGAAGCGGACAAGGAGCAAGCCAAGGTAGCGGCGCGCCAGAACATGACCTGGAGCGAACGGGCTATCTCCCACTTCGCCGAAATCTTCTTCCCGCTGCTGCCGGCGCTGATCAGTGGCGGTTTGATCCTCGGCTTCCGCAACGTGATCGGCGACATCCCTATGTCCGGCGGCCAGACGCTGGCGCAAATGCACCCGGCGTGGAAAACCATCTACGACTTCCTGTGGTTGCTCGGTGAAGCGATCTTCATGTTCCTGCCGGTGGCCATCTGCTGGTCGACGGTGAAAAAAATGGGCGGCACGCCGGTACTCGGCATCGTGCTGGGCGTCACGCTGGTCTCCCCACAGTTGATGAACTCTTACCAACTCGGGCAGCAAGTGCCGGAAGTGTGGAACTTCGGCTGGTTCGCCATTCAGAAAGTCGGCTATCAGGCGCAGGTGATCCCTTCCATGCTGGCCGGTATGGCGCTGGGCTGGATTGAAACCCGCCTGAAAAAGATCGTGCCCGATTACCTGTATCTGGTAGTGGTGCCCGTCGTTTCACTGCTGCTGGCGGTATTCCTGGCGCACGCGCTGATCGGGCCGTTTGGCCGTATGATCGGCGACGGCGTAGCCTGGGCGGTGAAAGCCGTCATGACCGGCAGCTTCGCCCCGATTGGCGCCGCGCTGTTCGGCTTCCTGTATGCGCCGCTGGTGATTACCGGTGTGCATCAGACCACGCTGGCCATCGATATGCAGATGATCCAGAGCATGGGCGGCACCCCGGTATGGCCGCTGATTGCGCTGTCCAACATTGCGCAGGCTTCTGCGGTATTGGGCATTATCATCATCAGCCGCAAGGCCAACGAGCGTGAAATCTCGGTGCCGGCGGCGATTTCCGCTTACCTGGGCGTTACCGAACCGGCGATGTACGGGATCAACCTGAAATACCGCTTCCCGATGCTGTGCGCGATGATCGGCTCCGCCTTCGCCGGCCTGATTTGCGGGCTGGACGGCGTGATGGCCAATGGCATCGGCGTCGGCGGTTTGCCGGGTATTCTGTCCATCAAACCGCAGTTCTGGCTGGTTTACTCGGCGGCGATTGTGGTGGCCGTGGTGATCCCAATGCTGCTGACCATCATGGTCTACAAACGCAAAGCCGCCCGCGGCGAATTGCCGGTCTGATTGAAATGTAGGGGTCGCAAATACCCAATAGCTTTCAGGCTGCAGCCAACAACGCTGCAGTTTGAAAGATGAAGGGTATCGGGCCCGTTGTCACGATTCAAAGGTACAACTATGAGCAATCCAATCCCCTGGTGGCAGAACGGTGTCATCTACCAAATCTATCCGAAGAGTTTTCAGGACAGCACCGGTAACGGCTACGGCGATCTGGCCGGTGTGACCCAGCGGCTGGACTATCTGCAGGAGCTGGGCGTCGACGCCATCTGGCTGACGCCGGTGTATGTCTCCCCGCAGGTGGACAACGGTTATGACGTGGCGGATTACTGCGCTATCGATCCGGCCTACGGCACCATGGAGGATTTCGATCGTCTGATTGCCGCCGCCCACCAGCGCAGCATCCGTATCGTGATGGACATGGTGTTCAACCATACCTCGACCGAACACCCGTGGTTCCAGGCTTCGCAAGACCCTGACAGCCCGTTCCGCCAGTTCTATGTCTGGCGCGACGGCGAAGGCGATGCGTTGCCGAACAACTGGCGTTCCAAGTTCGGCGGCAACGCCTGGCAGTGGCACGCCGACAGCGGCCAGTATTACCTGCACCTGTTCGCCACCGAACAGGCGGACCTCAACTGGGAACACCCGCCGGTGCGCGAAGAGCTGAAAAAGGTGTGTCAGTTCTGGGCGGACAAGGGTGTCGACGGCCTGCGTCTCGACGTGATCAACCTGGTCTCCAAACAGCAGGATTTTCCGTCCGATCCTCAGGGCGACGGCCGCCGTTTCTACACCGATGGCCCGCGCATACACGAGTTCCTGCAAGAGATGAGCCGCGACGTGTTCCAGCCGCGCGGCCTGATGACCGTCGGCGAAATGTCTTCCACCACGCTGGAACATTGCCAACGGTATGCGGCGCGCAGCGGCGAAGAGCTGTCGATGACCTTCAACTTCCACCATCTGAAAGTGGACTACGCCGGCGGCGAAAAATGGACGCTGGCGGCGCCGGACTACGTCGAACTGAAGCAGATTTTCCGCCACTGGCAGCAGGGCATGCATAACCGCGCCTGGAACGCGCTGTTCTGGTGTAACCACGATCAGCCGCGCATCGTCTCGCGCTTCGGCGATGAGGGCGAACTGCGGGTGCCGGCCGCCAAGATGCTGGCCATGGTGCTGCACGGCATGCAGGGCACGCCGTATATTTATCAGGGCGAAGAGATTGGCATGACCAACCCGGGCTTTAGCGCCATCGGGCAGTATCGCGATGTGGAAAGCCTGAACATGTATGCCGAACTGAGCGCCCAGGGCAAGAGTGATGCCGAGCTGCTGGCGATCCTGGCCGGCAAATCGCGCGATAACGGCCGCACGCCGATGCAGTGGAGCGCCGCGCCGAACGCCGGTTTCACCCAAGGCACGCCGTGGATTGGCTGTGCGGCAAACTATCCGCAGATCAACGCCGAAGCGGCGCTGGCCGATCTGGATTCGGTGTTTTACGCCTACCGCCAGTTGATTACCCTGCGCAAGCAGTATCCACTGCTGACCCACGGCGACTATCAGGATCTGGCGCCTGAGCACCCGGCGCTGTGGTGCTACCAGCGTAGCTGGAACGGACAGCGTCTGCTGGTGGCCGCCAACCTGAGCCGCGAACCGCTGGCCTGGGATGCCGAAGGCGTGGAACCTTCCAGCCAGTGGCGCCCGCTGATGGGCAACTACGCCGATGCAGCAGACCAACCGCAGGCAATGACCCTGCGGCCGTTCGAAGCGGTATGGTGGCTGCTGGAGGACTAAAATACCGCTACACCCTAAGCTTGAGGTGGGTGGGCGTCATGGCAGGTTAGCCGACCGTTGAGCGTCCATATATATGCGAGACGAGCCCCCAGGGACGGGGTCACGGCGTGTCGGCGCTTTGCATGACCCTACCTGTAGCACTATTCGGCGCAGCTATTTAGCAGCCATAATGTGGGCGCAGTGCGGCACCCCGCTGCGCCCTACAATTTTTGCAGCAGCTTCACCACCCCGGCAGCCTCTTGCGCCAGGCGTTCATCGCTCATATCAAACACCCCCTGCACCAGATGCGGCGGCAGATAATCCATGCCGGTCAGGTTGGCCATGGCATTGAATGGCCGCAGCAGATCCGCCACCGGATAACGGTTGTAACCTTCCGGCGTATAGGCCTGCGGATTGCCGCCGGTCGTCACCACCAGTTGCAGCGGTTTGCCGTGCAATCGGGTGCCTTCGCTGCCGTAGGCGAAACCGTAGGTTAATACCGCGTCCTGCCATTCGCTGAGGATCGCCGGCGAGCTGTACCAGTAAAACGGGAACAGCATCACTACCGCGTCATGGCTTTGCAGCAGCTCCTGCTCGCGGGCCACGTCGATACGGTAATCCGGATAGGCGCGCATCAGTTCATGCACGGTAACGTTGGGCTGCGGGTTCAACGCCTCAATCAGCGCCTTGTTGACGCGTGAATCATCGGGAAAGCGGTGAGCGGTTAACACTAAAATGCGTGACATACGAGATCCTCGGTTGAAAATTGATATCGCATTTTTCCATTTCCTTCGCCCGGGGTGTAGGCTGTTCTCTGTCACTTCAATTTCAACTGAAAGTATCAACCATTATGTCGCTGCCCTTTGACGTGCATCGCCTGCTGCCGGCTTTTCTCAGCGCCGCCCAGGCGCAAAACTTTTCCGCCGCCGCCCGCCAGTTAGGCGTTACCCCGGCAGCGGTCAGCAAAAATATCCGCGTGCTGGAAGAGAAGCTGGCGCTGCGTCTGTTCCAGCGCAACACCCACAACATGGTGCTGACCGACGAAGGTAAAGCGCTGCTGGCGCAGGTGGCGCCGCTGTGGCAGGCGCTGTCCGCCACGCTGGAAAACGCCGGCGGCGCGCAGCAAGATCCTTCCGGCACCGTGCGCGTCAGCATGATCCCCGGCTTCGGCCGCCAGATGCTGATGCCGTTGATCCCGCAGTTCCTTGAGCGTTATCCGCAGATCGACCTCGATCTTTCTCTGGATGCGCGAGTCGTCAATCTGGTGGGCGAAGGCTTTGACGTGGGTATCGGCAGCCGGGTCGATCCCGACAGCCGGCTGGTGGCGCGGCCGCTGTATCAGATGCAGATGGTGTTGGCCGCTTCCCCCGGTTATCTGGCGCAGCGCGGCACGCCGCAGGATCCGGACGATCTGGTGCGGCATAACTGCCTGCTGCACCGCAATCCGGCCAACGGCCGCAGCGTAAAATGGCCCCTGCGGCAGCACGGCGAAACCAAAACCCTGGAGCTGCACGGCCGCCTGGTCGCCAGCCGGCCGGAGATGCTGCTGGACGCCGCGCTGGCCGGGTTGGGCATAGTCTGCCTGGCAAGCTGGTACGCAGAGCCCCATTTTGCGCAGGGCACGCTGCAACCGGTGCTGCCGGAGTGCTGGCCACAACCGACGCAGTTATGGCTGTACTACGCCTCTGCGGATCTGCCGCCACGGGTGCGCGCCTGGGTCGACTTCTTGCTGGCGCATTTTCGCGATCGCTCGTGAGCAGATTGACGTCTGTACAGGTTGCGCACGCTCTTCCGCTTTCCTTGTTCTACATCAAAAGACCCTCGCCAATATCTATATATAGTGCGTAAAGAAATCAAATTACCTATATATAGTAGTTATCCACAAATTCATCCACACGCCGCCGAGCCCTTGCGCGCTGCGGCGTTACCCTGTGGATAACCTATCCTTCGGGGAACAAGGAGTCGCAACGTGAAACCAGTAGTGATTAAACGGGACGGTTGTCAGGTCTCTTTTGACGAGGCACGTATTGGGCAGGCTATTGAACGGGCCGCGCTGGCCGTCGGGGTTGTCGATGCCGATTACTGCGCAACCGTGGCCCGCGTGGTCGCTCAACAGATGGCGCAACAGCCGCGCGTGGATATCCATGACATTCAGCAGGCGGTGGAAAATCAGCTGATGGCCGGCGAATACAAGCAGCTGGCGCGTGCCTATATCGAATATCGCCACGATCGCGACGTGGCGCGCGAGCTGCGCGGGCGGCTGAACCAGGAGATCCGCGGTCTGGTCGAACAAAGCAATATGGCCTTGCTGAACGAGAACGCCAATAAAGACAGCAAGGTGATCCCCACCCAGCGCGATCTGCTGGCCGGGATCGTCGCCAAACACTACGCCAAGCAGCACATTCTGCCGCGCGACGTGGTGCTGGCGCATGAACGCGGCGAGATCCACTACCACGACCTCGACTATTCGCCGTTCTTCCCGATGTTCAACTGCATGCTGATCGATCTGAAAGGCATGCTGACCAACGGCTTCAAGATGGGCAATGCCGAGATCGAACCGCCGAAGTCGATCTCCACCGCCACCGCCGTGACCGCCCAAATTATCGCGCAGGTGGCCAGCCACATTTATGGCGGCACCACCATTAACCGCATCGACGAGATCCTTGCGCCCTTCGTCAGCGAAAGCTTCGAAAAACACCGCCAGGTGGCCGAACAGTGGAAAATCCCGGACGCGCAAGGCTATGCGATGGCGCGCACCGAGAAAGAGTGTTACGACGCCTTTCAGTCGCTGGAATACGAGGTCAACACCCTTCACACCGCCAACGGCCAAACGCCGTTCGTCACCTTCGGTTTCGGCCTGGGCACCTGCTGGGAATCGCGGCTGATTCAGCGCTCAATCCTGAAAAACCGTATTGCCGGGCTGGGCAAGAACCGCAAGACGGCGGTATTCCCCAAACTGGTGTTCGCCATCCGCGACGGCCTGAACCACCAGTATGGCGACCCGAATTACGACATCAAACAGCTGGCGCTGGAATGCGCCAGCAAGCGCATGTACCCGGATATTCTCAATTACGATCAGGTGGTGAAGGTCACCGGCTCGTTCAAGACACCGATGGGCTGCCGCAGCTTCCTCGGCACCTACGAGGAAGATGGCGAACTGGTGCACGACGGCCGCAATAATATCGGCGTGATCAGCCTGAACCTGCCGCGCATTGCGCTGGAAGCGGCCGGCGACGAGACGCGTTTCTGGCGTCTGCTGGACCAACGGCTGCTGCTGGCGAAAAAGGCGCTGATGACGCGTATCGCACGCCTGGAAGGCATCAAGGCACGGGTGGCCCCGATCCTGTATATGGAAGGTGCCTGCGGCGTAAGGCTGAAGGCGGACGACAATATCGCCGACATCTTCAAAAATGGCCGCGCGTCGATCTCGCTGGGCTATATCGGCCTGCATGAAACCATCAACGCGCTGTTCGGCAACGGCACTCACGTTTACGACAATGCCGCGCTGCGCGCCAAAGCGGTCGCTATCGTCGAACGTCTGCGCACCGCGACCGACAGTTGGAAAGAAGAGACCGGCTACGGTTTTAGCCTGTACAGCACGCCAAGCGAGAACCTGTGCGATCGCTTCTGCCGGCTGGACACCGCCGATTTCGGCGTGGTGCCGGGCGTTACCGACAAAGGCTATTACACCAACAGCTTCCATCTCGACGTGGAGAAAAAGGTCAATCCGTACGACAAACTGGACTTTGAGGCGCCCTATCCACCCTTGGCCAACGGCGGTTTCATCTGTTACGGCGAATACCCCAACCTGCAACACAATTTGAAAGCGCTGGAAGACGTGTGGGATTACAGCTACAGCCGCGTGCCTTATTACGGCACCAACACGCCGATCGACGAGTGCTACGAGTGCGGCTTTACCGGTGAATTCGCCTGTACCAGCAAAGGCTTTACCTGCCCGAAATGCGGCAATCACGAGCCGTCCAAGGTGTCGGTCACCCGCCGGGTGTGCGGCTACCTCGGCAGCCCGGACGCCAGGCCGTTCAACGCCGGCAAGCAGGAAGAGGTGAAACGCCGGGTGAAACACCTCGGCAATGGGCAGCTCGGCTGAAAAGCGCCGTGCAGCCTATGCAGAAGCCTGTTCATCAGGCGTAATTGTCGCAGCCAGTTTGTCTTCGGCCAGCGCGCACAAACCGGAGCGTACACGCAGTACGTGAGGATTTGCAGCACTGCCCGGAGGCAAAATGGCCAGTAAAATAGCCTGATGGGCAGGCCTCACATGAATTATCACCAGTACTACCCGATCGACGTGGTCAACGGCCCCGGCACCCGCTGCACGCTGTTTGTCGCCGGCTGCGTGCATCAATGCGTCGGCTGTTACAACAAAAGTACCTGGCGGCTGAATTCCGGCCGGCCTTTTACTCAGGAAATGGAAGACCGGCTGATTGCCGATCTCAACGATGCGCGCATTCCGCGCCAGGGGCTGTCGCTGTCCGGTGGCGATCCGCTGCATCCGGCCAATGTGCCGTCGATTTTGCAACTGGTGAAACGGGTACGCGCCGAGTGCGCCGGCAAGGATATCTGGCTATGGACCGGCTACCGGCTGGCGGAGTTGGATGCGCAGCAGATGCAGGTGGTGGACAGGATTAACGTATTGATTGACGGCAAGTTTGTGCAGGATCTGAAAGACCCGGCGCTGATCTGGCGCGGCAGCGCTAACCAGGTGGTGCATAAGCTGCGTTGAGCTAACTGACCCGATACAACTGCAGCATAGAGCCAATCTGACAGGCAATTCTGTGCCAGGAGCGGACGTTACCAAGTCCTCACTGTGTTAATTATTAGTGAGCAATTTTCACGATTGTTATACCCAGCATCACTCCAAAGATAAATACTTTCTAAAAAATGCAGATAATCTATTTATCTCTGAATATCGCCAACACTTAACTCAGGAAGAGCTGTTGGCATTTCATTAAGTGGAATTGAACGAAAATTTATACGATCGATGTAAGACGAATATTCATTGACAATGGATTTGCCATGGAATATATAAGCTTGGTCAAGATTATGATTAATTGCTCCGGCATTCATATTTGTTGTGCCTGTAATAACTGTATTTTCGCCACCTCTGAATAAAGCCAATTTATGATGCAGAGTGTTACCAACGCTTCCAAAATAAAAATTGTTTTCAATAAAAGAAATTGTTACTCGCTCAGGATATTTGTTTTTAATTTTTAAAGCCATGGATATATCATCAGGATTTGCTGTGCCAATTTCCTTTTTTAATATATATGAATAATACCAATCACTGGATGCTATGAAATGTATTTTTGCACCATTGTCAGCTGAGAAATCAATAATATTAAAAAGTTTTTTATCTTTGAAGTCCATAGAAACAATTGTTATTTCATTTGCATTGCTGGATGCTTTCCTGAAAGCTGAGTAAAAATCTTCTTTGTCAAAAGGAATGAGTAATAGTTGATCTTCTTGCTTAGCGTTTTTTTCTTTACATTCTGAGTAATCATGTTTATCGTTCTCTTTATTCAAAAAATTTAATTTCCTCAGTGTAAGCCAAAGACACCTATGTATATCTCCTTGCTGTGTATTAGTAAAAAACAACCAATCTTCAAGGTTAGCATAAATACCTCGTCCTAGATTTCCGCTGCTAGCTATCTCTTCGGCATATCCAGAACGCCTCTCTATCTTAATTAATTTCAGATGCATTGTATTGATCTTATCTCTAGGGCAATCTTTACTGGTAAAGACATTACATCCGATTAGTATGAGATGAAGGCGTTCTTTCATGCATGAACTCAGTTCGGCTAGGACAGGTGGACGTATACCGATACTAGATGGTTTTTCGCCTGGATTTTGAGTATAAATTGACAGTTCAAAAGGGGATGATCGAAACTGCAAACATATATATTTAGCAATTGACATATCAGAAAGGATATAGTCAGCAATCTCAATATTTTTAATTGGATCACTCTCGCTATTTTTTAAAGAAGTGGCAATTCTTACGCCTACGGTACCACTTAATGAGTCAAATCCAGAAGGATAATCTTTTTGAGTACAAAAAAAACCACCATGAGTTTTATTAATTGATCTTCCACTTTGAGTTTGAACCTCAAACTTATATGAGTAATCCGAACAAACCGGCTCAGTAAAATAGACTTGAATCTCCGAGTTACCACTAGAGAAGCCGGGAAAAAGCAATATGAAAATCAAAAAAAATCTCATGATTTTATGTTATGAATGACTAGGGGAATGATAGCCTTTATCTTCGTATTCTTTGGTCAAGGAATCCTCGGCATTCCCTCCGACTTGGCCACTGCCAGTATTTACACCATCCGAATCATAAGTATCCCAAGGTGTAACATCATGATCTTCATCATATTCAAACTCAATACGATCACCATTGTCATTAACTAAAGTTGTCATAGTAATTCCTCCATAAGGATAGATAAAAGTCATATTGGTTAAAAATAATTTTTATGAAAAGGATTGGTTGTGACAATCGTCAAGCTTTCAAAAAAAACTTCGTTAAATATTTCTTAGTTACTTACCTGCCTTGCTGTTAGGAGACCGAATTTAGGCAGTGTTGAAACCAAATTGGCCCTCTTTTGTACAACTGACTCTTAAATTTGGTGTAACAGGGTCATTGCTCATCTCCGTATTAATGCCCGTACTAGCAATCTATATGTTCAGGTATGCACTTCAATCTATTGTTTTTTCTTCACTTCAATCGATGGAAGCGTACCGTCGCCAGTGAGTGTATAAACAGGTAGTTCACCGAGCCCCAACTGTCAGTCCGCATCTCGCTCAAAGCGGCCCTTAAGTTAAGCCCACTATCGCGCCAGTGAGCTTGCTCCCCCCTTCACAAACCCGGCCCACAGCCCCCTCCTGGGGCAGCTTTCCCGAGAGGGATTATTGTGACGCGCTGGCTTTGGTGGACTACCTGTTCGAGAACGATAATGAAAACTCGCTAACCGACTTTCTGGCGAGCAAAATTGCTGGCTGTGAGGACAACAGCGACCGTTTCGTTGAGTTCAACAGTGCTATTGCTGAAATGCCGGTTGGCGTTGCTCTGCTGCGTACTCTGATTGACCAGTACAAGCTGACCTACTCTGACCTCAAAGAAGAGATCGGTACAAAGTCTCTGGTTAGTCAGATCTTATCCGGGCAATGTTCTTTAACTATTACCCACATCAAGGCGCTTTCCGCACGCATCGGTGTGAAACCGGAATGGTTCCTGTAACTGGAACGTCTAATTCCCGGTACGATCCCAAAAATTCGCCCCGAAATTATTCAGGTTTTTAACAGTGAAACTTTTTGGGATCAGTGAACCATCCCGCCCTCCTTTCAGATATTTATGGACAGATTCCTTACATGTTGCTTTTAGGTACTCCCAAGTCTGGTACAAATTTTCTTGTTTTTCCTGCTGTTGTCTGGCAGCGCTAACCTTGCGTGCCGGCTCGACGGAGAAATAGCTTGGCCGTTCTTCCGCAAGGTAAGAGAATGTAATGTTTCCAAACTGCCAGTCTGCATTCTGATCGATTCGCCAGCTGTAGCTTATCCGAACAGAAAGGCGTTCACTGAACGTCGTTGGCGGAAAACTTTGCTCATCTACTCTAAATGTAATTTCTTCTGCCTCAACCTCAGAAACCCCTGCCCTCATTTGCGAAAATACAGCTGTCAGATCACGGCCAGCTTTCAGGGCTGTGTATCTTGCTTCTTCGTGTTTTTTGGATGACTTGGACACCCGAAGTGCAGTAACTGCTTTTTCAAAGTAAAATAATTGCTGCGTGACATAGGGTCCACAATCATAGAGTCTAAAGTCCTGAAGATAATAAGACTGTTCTTCACACAGGCATTTATCGATACATTTTTCCAGTTCGCTTTCATCAATGGCTTTAAGAGCTTTACGAGCTGCATGCGAAATATCAGAATAACTCATCAGAAAACCTTCCTTATGTCAGAAACCACTGGCAATAGCGATCTTCCTGCCTGTTCGGATAGTTAGCATATTTTGCCCCAGGCCAACTGGCAACCAGTACCGACATTCCCCCCAGACCGACGTTGGTCAGAGAACGGATGAGTCCACGTTT
Source organism: Serratia sp. 22264 (assembly GCF_052045345.1). NCBI lineage: Bacteria > Pseudomonadati > Pseudomonadota > Gammaproteobacteria > Enterobacterales > Yersiniaceae > Serratia > Serratia sp. 22264. The sequence goes on along the minus strand of NZ_JBQEOY010000002.1, from coordinate 137,646 downwards.
ACTGATGTAGCTGTTCTGCAAAAATATGTCCAGACGTTCTGGTCTTCGACCGCTTACCCTACATATTGTAGGTGCAGATTTGGCATGGCTGAGCCAGATTATTTTGTTGGTATCAAAAACGTCGTGATCACAAGATTTTTCAGGAAGACGGGGGACTCTCCCACGTCACCTTAGGGAACATTTTATGAAAACAGCAACCACCTTGACTGAACTCGTGATGGCTACAGCTCATGCTCGTGAGCAATACCGTTTACACGGTACGTACTTCTGGCAGGCTATGTATGAGTCCAGATACGTAGAACTTGGTCAGCTGGCTTACGATCAACGGAGAATGATGCTCAAATCTCCTGCTGCACTGGAGGCTATGTATCGGTTAGCCATTGATGTGGAATAGTCGGGGGGTAAATGGCCTCCCGGGAGGCCATTGCTGACCAGAATGAAGAACGCAACCGAGCTGGTGGGCTTACTCAACCCTTCACAAACCCGACAAGGATTCCTAGGTGTGCTAATACAGCTCAACATTATCGCCGATAACAAGCCCTGATTTTCACTTTGAATATAGCCATTCTTTTTTCTACATCGGAATGGCTTACACCAACCCCATCCCCACCAGACCCGTCACGATCCCGCACAACACCACCAGCAATGCGGTCAGGCACAGCGCTTTGGCGGAGAAGACTTTGTTCAGCATCAGCAATGAAGGCAGGCTGACCGCCGGCAGGGTCATCAGCAGCGCCAGCGCCGGGCCGGTGCCCATGCCCGCCAGCATCATGGTCTGTACAATCGGGAGCTCCGCGGCGGTGGGGATCACGAACAGGCAACCGGCGATCGCCAGGGCGATAATCCACAGCAGGCTATTGTCTATCGCCCCATCGGCGTGCGGGAACAGCCACACGCGCGCCGCGCCCAGCGCCAGCACCGCCACTATGTAAACGGGAATGGTCGCCCAAAACAGCGCCCACAGCGCTTTCAACCAGCGACCGAGGAACGGCCGATCCTCGGTTCTCACCTGCGGCGCAGTCGGCGGTTGCAGCGCGGCCGGCTGCGGATCCCTGGCGGTGACCCGTTGCACCAGCCAGGCGACGCCCAGCACCATAATCACTCCGGCCACCAGCCGGATAGCGGCAAACGGCCAGCCGAGAACAAAACCCATAAAAATCAAGGTTGCCGGATTCAACACCGGGTTGCTCAACCAGAACGCCATCGCCGCGCCGCTGGAGACCGACTGACGCCGCAGCCCGGCGGCCACCGGCGCAGCGCAGCAGGTACACATCATGCCCGGCAGCGCGATCGCCGCGCCCAGCAGAGTGCCGGAGAAACGAGGGTGGCCCAGGGTGCGCATCAGCCAGTCGCGTGGAATCAGCACCTGCACCAGCGACCCCAGCAACACGCCGAGCACCGCCGCCTTCCACACCGCCGTGAAATACACCAGCGCATAGTGCCAGGCCGCCAGCCACGGGCTGCTGTCGGCATTGGCCAGAATCGATTTGCCGATGGAGTGCGTGTCCGCCGCCAAAAAGGCTTTGCCGTAATAAGGCTGCCATTTGACGTAGTAGAGGCCGATCGCCACCACCAGCAGGAACAGGATCGGTTTCCACAGCGGCCAGGCGCGAGCGGTATTTTCAGGAGCGGTCAAAGGTTGCGGCATAGGGTTGGCTCAGGTCAGTGCATCAATAGCGCCAGCTTAGCGCGCCGCCGGCCCCTGCGCATCATCGGCCTGTCCAAAATAGTTCATCTGTTCGCCACCGGCACGTAACGCGATTGTCATCTGGCGGCGGCAACATAATGCCAACTTGAAAGCCACAGGGCATACCCGTCGCCTTTCAAGCCGTAGCGTTGTTAGCTGCAATTTGAAAGTCATAGGGTAAGCACCAGTACTGTAAGAAATCCTGATAAATCATAGAGTTTAATAGGTTCCGGCACGCCGAGGTTTTTATTATGATGGACTTATCTAGACATCCGACCAGCTTCCCCACCCGTTACCAGCAGATCGCCGCGCAGCTGGAGCAAGAGTTGCGCACCCAATACCGCTGTGGCGACTATCTGCCTTCCGAGCAACAGTTGGCGGATCGTTACCAGGTCAATCGCCATACCCTGCGCCGCGCGGTGGATCAGCTGGTCGATCGCGGCTGGCTGCAACGCCGGCATGGCATCGGCATATTGGTGCTGATGCGCCCCTATGACTATCCGCTGCATGCCAATACCCGCTTTAGCCAGAACCTGTTCGAGCAGGGCAGCCACCCCACCAGTGAGCGCTTACTCGCTGTGTTACGCCCGTGCAATGGGCATATCGCCAGCGCGCTATCGCGTGAAGAAGGCGAAACAGTGATCCACCTGCGCACCCTGCGCCGGGTCAACGGCGTGCCGATGAGCCTGATCGACCATTATCTGCCCGATCTGGACTGGTGGCCGGCCCTGCAACAGTTCCACAACGGCTCGCTGCACGAGTTTATCGAACAGCATATTCACCAACCGCTGACCCGCAGCCAGACGCGCATCAGCGCCCGCCAGGCCCAGGCCAAAGAGAGCCGGCTGCTTGAGATCGCTACCCACGCGCCGCTGCTGTGCGTGCGCACTCTGAACGTCTGCACCGGCAGAGACAACGTGGCGGAATACTCCGTCAGCCTGGCGCGCGCCGACATGATTGAACTGACGATGGAGCACTAAATGCAAGCCTTACAGCCGAGACAACGCTGGATGTCGGTACTGGCGCACAGCCAACCGGCCCAGTTGCGCAGCCACTGGCAGGCGCTGAACCTCAGCCCGCGCTACCAAAGCATTCGCGCGCCGGAAATTGGCCTGGCGCAACTGCAAGGGCGCATGGGCGCCACCGGCCGCCGCTTTGTGCTGGGCGACATGACCGTCACCCGTGCGGTGGTGCAGCTGGAAAACGGCGGCTATGGCTACAGCTATATCGCCGGGCGCGACAAGGCCCACGCCGAACTCTGCGCGCTGGCGGACGCCCTGCTGCAACAGCCGGATCAGGCCGAATTGCTGCAACAGCGGCTGATTGAACCGCTGGCCGCCTTGCTGCACGAACAACGCCAGCTGCGCGCCCGTTCTGTCGCCTCCAGCCGGGTCGACTTCTTTACGCTGGTTCGGGGGGATTGACCGATGAGCCTGTTAACCGGATTTGAACAGCCGATAGAACAATCGCAGCACGCTTTCCGCCTGATTCTCAAGGCGTTAAGCGAACCCGGCCATACCGTCACGCTGCAAGGCGGCCCGGCCTGGGGCGCACTGAACGCGGCCAGCACCGCCGCGTTACTGACGCTGGCGGATCAGGAAACCCCGATCCAGCTGTGTGAAGCCTTTAAAAGTGAGCAAGTGCTAACAAACATACGCTTCCACAGCGGTGCGCCATTGGCGGCGCAGCCTGAAGAAGTCTGTTTTGCCCTGTTCGATACACAGTTGCAGGCCGCCGATTTGCTGGCGCTGCCGCACGGCAGTGAAATCTCGCCGGAATTCGGCGCTACGGTCATCGTGCAGCTCAATGGGCTGGAACAAGGCACCCCGCTGCGCCTGACCGGCCCCGGCATTGAGCGCCAACGCAATGTTTCACCGCAGTTGCCGCCGGCGCTGCTGGATTTTCTCATTAACCGCCCGCTGCGCTTTCCGCTGGGGCTGGATATTTTGCTGACCTGCGGCGATCGCCTGCTGGCGTTGCCGCGGACCACCCGCGTGGAGGTGTGCTGATGTACGTAGCCGTTAAAGGGGGCGAAAAAGCCATTGAGGCCGCCCATCAGTTACAGGAACAGCTGCGGCGCGGCGACGACAGCGTGCCGGCGCTCGGCATCCGGCAGATTGAACAACAGCTGGGGCTGGCGGTGGATCGGGTGATGACCGAAGGCGGCATTTACGATCCCGAACTGGCCGCGCTGGCCATCAAACAGGCGAGCGGCGATCTGGTCGAGGCGATTTTCCTGCTGCGCGCCTACCGCACCACCTTGCCGCGTCTGGCGGTCAGCGAACCGCTGGCGACCGAAAACATGCGGCTGGAACGCCGTATCTCGGCGGTTTATAAGGACTTGCCCGGCGGGCAGGTGCTGGGGCCAACCTACGATTACACCCACCGGCTGCTGGATTTTGCCCTGCTGGCGGAAGGTGAAGCACCGCGCGCGCCGCAGGCCGACGAACCGCTGCCGGAAAATTGCGCCCACGTGTTTGATTTGCTCAGCCAAGAACAGTTGGCACTGGCGGAACTGGACGACGGCAGCGTGCCGGACGACATCACCCGCAACCCACCGGTTTACCCTTGTTCACGCTCGGCGCGGCTGCAACAGCTGGTGCGCGGTGACGAAGGTTTCCTGCTGGCGCTGAGCTACTCCACCCAACGCGGCTACGGTCGTACCCACCCGTTCGCCGGTGAGATCCGTACTGGCTACGTTTCGCTGGAGATCGTGCCTGAAGAGCTGGGTTTCGCGGTAGATATCGGCGAAATTCTGCTGACCGAATGTGAAATGGTCAACGGCTTTGTCGACCCGGAAGACCGGCCGCCGCACTTCACCCGCGGTTATGGCCTGGTGTTTGGCCGCGCCGAGCGTAAAGCGATGAGCATGGCGCTGGTGGACCGCGCACTGCAAAGCCCCGAGTACCAGGAAGGCGTCGCCAGCCCGGCGCAAGATGAAGAGTTCGTGCTGGCCCATGCCGACAACGTCGAAGCCGCCGGCTTCGTTTCCCATCTCAAACTGCCGCACTACGTTGACTTCCAGGCCGAGCTGGAGCTGCTCAAGCGCCTGCGGCAGGAGTTCAGCGAGCGTCAGGAGGCCCGCAATGAGTGAAGTATTGACCGGCTATAACCTTGGCTATCTCGACGAGCAAACCAAACGCATGATCCGTCGCGCCATCCTCAAAGCCGTGGCAATCCCCGGCTACCAGGTGCCGTTCGGCGGCCGCGAGATGCCGATGCCTTACGGCTGGGGCACCGGCGGCATTCAGCTGACCGCCAGCGTGATTGGCCGCGCCGACGTGCTGAAGGTGATTGACCAGGGTGCCGACGACACCACCAACGCGGTGTCCATTCGCCGCTTCTTCCAGCGCGTTGCCGGGGTAGCCACCACCGAACGCACGCCGGAAGCCACGCTGATCCAGACCCGACACCGCATTCCGGAAACGGCGCTGCACGAAGACCAGATCCTGATTTATCAGGTGCCGATCCCGGAGCCGCTGCGCTTTATCGAACCGCGCGAAACCGAGACCCGCAAAATGCACGCGCTGGAAGAGTACGGCGTGATGCAGGTGAAGTTGTACGAGGACATTGCGCGCTACGGCCATATCGCCACCACCTACGCCTATCCGGTGAAGGTCAACGACCGTTACGTGATGGACCCTTCGCCGATCCCGAAATTCGACAACCCGAAAATGCACATGATGCCGGCGCTGCAACTGTTCGGCGCCGGGCGCGAGAAGCGCATCTACGCCCTGCCGCCGTTCACCAAGGTGGAAAGCCTGGACTTCGACGACCATCCGTTCAGCGTGCAAAAGTGGGACGAACCCTGCGCGCTGTGCGGCTCGCGCCACAGCTATCTGGATGAGGTGGTGCTCGACGACCAGGGCAACCGCATGTTCGTCTGCTCTGACACCGACTACTGCCGGCAGCAGCTGGCGCAACCTTCGCAAGAGGCGCAGCACTGATGATTTCCCAACCCCTGAGCACCACGCCGCTGTTGTCGGTGGCCAACCTCACCCATTTGTACGCGCCGGGCAAAGGTTTTAGCGACGTCTCTTTCGATATCTACCCCGGCGAAGTGCTGGGCATCGTCGGCGAATCCGGCTCCGGTAAAACCACGCTGCTGAAATCCATCTCCGCACGGCTGGCGCCGCAGCACGGGCAGATCCTCTATCGCCCACAGGCCGGGCAACAGCACGACCTGTACGCGATGGCGGAAAGCGATCGCCGCCGCCTGCTGCGCACCGACTGGGGCGTAGTGCATCAGCACCCGCTCGACGGGCTGCGGCCCAAAGTATCCGCCGGCGGCAATATCGGCGAACGGCTGATGGCCATCGGCCAGCGTCACTACGGCGACATCCGCCGCCAGGCTGCCCAGTGGTTGGAGGACGTGGAGATCCCGGTGTCGCGCCTTGACGATCTGCCGACCACCTTCTCCGGCGGCATGCAGCAGCGGCTGCAAATCGCCCGCAATCTGGTGACCCACCCGAAACTGGTATTTATGGACGAGCCGACCGGCGGGCTGGACGTCTCGGTGCAGGCACGGTTGCTCGATCTGCTGCGCAATCTGGTGGTGGAAATGCAGCTGGCGGCGGTGATCGTCACCCACGATCTGGGCGTGGCGCGCCTGCTGGCGCACCGGCTGCTGGTGATGAAAGAGGGCCAGGTGGTGGAAAGCGGCCTGACCGACCGGGTGCTGGACGATCCGCACCATCCTTATACCCAGTTGCTGGTTTCTTCGGTGCTGTCGTAACGCAAGGGGACAATAATGACGATTCAAATCCGGGTTGAACACCTGAGCAAAACCTTTGTGCTCCACCAACAGCACGGCACGCGCCTGCCGGTGCTGCATGACGCCAACATGACGGTCAGCAGCGGCGAATGCGTGGTGCTGCATGGCCACTCCGGCAGCGGTAAATCCACCCTGTTGCGCTCGCTGTACGCCAACTACCTGCCCGACAGCGGCCATATCTGGGTCAATCATCAGGGCGAATGGCTGGACATGGTGCAGGCCGAAGCGCGCCAGATCCTGGCGGTCCGCCGCCACACCCTCGGCTGGGTCAGCCAGTTTCTGCGGGTTATTCCGCGCATCAGCGCGCTGGACGTGGTGATGCAACCGCTGTTGGAACAGGGCGTTGACCGTGCCGAATGCCGCGAGCGTGCCGAGACGCTGCTCAACCAGCTCAACGTGCCGCAGCGCCTGTGGCAGTTGGCACCCTCGACCTTCTCCGGCGGTGAACAGCAGCGGGTGAATATCGCGCGCGGCTTTATTGTCGACTACCCGATTTTGCTGCTGGACGAACCGACCGCCTCACTCGACAGCCGCAACAGCGCGGCGGTGGTCGGCCTGATAGAACAGGCCAAGCAGCGCGGCGCAGCGATCGTCGGCATTTTCCATGACGAAGGCGTTCGCCAACAGGTCGCCGACCGGTTATACGACATGCAAGCGCCCCAGGCGCTGGAGATCTTCTGATGATCATCAATAACGTGAAACTGGTGCTGGCAGACCAGATTGTCGAGGGTTCGCTGGAGATTAACGACGGCGTGATCCGCAGCTTCGCCGATACGCCGAGCCAACTGCCGCAGGCGCTGAACGGTGAAGGCGGCTGGCTGCTGCCGGGGCTGATTGAGTTGCACACCGACAATCTGGACAAGTTTTTCACCCCGCGGCCCAACGTCGACTGGCCGGCGCATTCGGCAATGAGCAGCCATGATGCGCTGATGGTCGCCAACGGCATCACCACGGTGCTGGACGCGGTGGCGATCGGCGACGTGCGCGACGGCGGCCACCGGCTGGAGAACCTGCAAAAAATGATCGACGCGGTGATCCACAGCCAGCGCGCCGGGGTCAACCGCGCCGAGCATCGGCTGCACCTGCGCTGCGAGCTGCCGAACGAGAGCACCCTGTCACTGTTCGAGCAGTTGATGGACAAACCGGGGGTGTCGCTGGTGTCGCTGATGGACCATTCGCCGGGCCAGCGCCAGTTCGCCTCGCGTGAAAAATACCGTGAGTATTATCAGGGCAAATATCATCTCAATGACCAACAGATGAGCGAGTACGAAGAGCAGCAGATCGAGCTTTCCGCCCGCTGGGCCACGCCGAACCGCGAGGCGATCGCCGCCCACTGCCGGGCGCGTAAAATTTCCCTCGCCAGCCACGACGACGCCACCGCCGAACACGTGGCCGAGTCCTGCGCGCTGGGCAGCGCGATTGCCGAGTTCCCGACCACCGAGGACGCCGCCCGCGCCTCGCACCGGCAGGGGTTACAGGTCCTGATGGGCGCACCGAACATCGTGCGCGGCGGCTCCCATTCCGGCAACGTGGCGGCGCACCATCTGGCGGCGCTGGGGGTATTGGATATTTTGTCTTCCGACTATTACCCGGCCAGCCTGCTGGATGCGGCATTCCGCATCGCGGCCGACGAACGTAACGGCTACGGCCTGCCGCAGGCGGTACAGATGATCACCAGCAACCCGGCGAAGGCGCTGGATCTGCACGATCGCGGCGCCATCGCCGAGGGGCTGCGGGCGGATCTGGTGTTGGCGCGGCCGCACGGCGAGCACATCTACGTGCAGAACGTCTGGCGCCAGGGCAAGCAGGTGTTCTGATGGCGCAGCTTATCTACTTGATGGGGCCTTCCGGCTCCGGCAAAGACAGCCTGCTTGCGCAGCTTAGGGCCGATGCCGACAGTGCGCCGCTGGTGGCGCACCGTTATATCACCCGGCCGGCGGACGCCGGCTGCGAAAACCATATTGCGCTCAGCGAACCTGAGTTTCTGCGCCGCCGTGCCAAGGGATTGTTCGCTCTCGACTGGCAGGCGCACCAGCAGCATTACGCGTTTGGGATCGAAGTGGATCTTTGGCTGTTGCAGGGGATCGACGTGGTGGTCAACGGTTCGCGCGCCCATCTGCCGCAGGCGCAGCAGCGCTACGGTGCGCAGCTGTTGCCGGTCTGCCTGCAGGTCAGCACCGAAGTGCTGCGCCAACGCCTGCAAAACCGTGGGCGTGAAGACGCCGCGCAAATCGAACAACGGCTGGCGCGGGCGGCGGAGTACCAGCAAAGGCTGCCCGCCGGTTGCCGCCTGCTGGCGAACGATGGCGACCTGCAAGACACCCTGACGGCGCTGCTGGCGCTGTTACCGGCTTCAACCAAATACCCCCAGGACGCCACGCAATGAACGACTTTGCACAACCGAGAATCGGCGACAACGTGATCCTTAACCGCACCCGGCTCGGCCAGTACGTACATTTGGCCGACGATGCGATCCTCGAAGAGGTGGAAATGGGCGACTATTCTTATACCGCCGGGCACAACCAGATTTTTTACGCCACCCTCGGCAAGTTTGTGTCGATCGCCTCTTACGCACGCATCAATCCCGGCAACCACCCAACCTACCAGCGCATCGCCCAGCACCACTTCACCTACCGCGCTTCCGAGTACGGTCTGGGGGAAGATGACGAGGCTTTCTTCGACTGGCGGCGCGAGCACCACGTCACCGTCGGCCACGACGTGTGGATCGGCCATAACGCCATCCTGATGCCCGGCGTGAGCGTCGGCAACGGTGCGGTGATCGGCAGCGCGGCTGTGGTGACCAAAAACGTCGAGCCTTATGCGATCGTCGCCGGCGTGGCGGCTAAAAAGATCGGTATGCGCTTTGACGACGCCTTGATTGAACGCATCGAACGCAGCCAGTGGTGGCACTGGGATCATCAGATATTGCAGGAACGATTGGCGGATTTCCGCGATATCAACGCCTTTGCGGAGAAGTATCTTTAAGCGGGGAGGAAGTATGCAATTGACGTTTCTCGGCACCGGCGGTGCCCAGCAGATCCCGGTTTTCGGTTGCGATTGCCTGGTGTGCCAGCGGGCGCGGCGCGAACCGGCATTCCGGCGGCGGCCATGCAGTGCGATGCTCAAATTTCAGGGGGAAACGACCTTGCTGGATGCGGGATTGCCGTCGCTGGAACGGCGCTTTTCGGCGGGGGAAATTCAACGTTTTTTACTGACACATTACCACATGGATCACGTTCAGGGGTTATTTCCTTTGCGCTGGGGGTGCGGAAATTTCATTCCAGTGTACGGCCCGGCGGATGAACAAGGCTGTGACGATCTGTTTAAACACCCCGGTATTCTGGCGTTTCAACCGCCGTTAACCCCCTTCGAAAGGGTTGAACTGGGTGGGCTGCATATCACCCCGCTGCCGTTGCAACATTCCAAACCGACGCTGGGTTATCTGGTCCAGGCAGAAGGCTACGCGCTGGCCTATCTGACCGATACCGTCGGCCTGCCGCCGGACACCGAGGCTTTCCTGCGCAATATAACGCTGGATCTGCTGGTGCTCGACTGCAGCCTGCCGCCACAACCCCAGGCGCCGCGCAATCATAACGATCTGACCCGCGCTCAGGAGACACAACAACGTTTGCAGCCCGGCCGCACGCTGCTGACGCATATCAGCCATCATCTCGATTTATGGCTGATGGACAACGAACTGCCGCCGGGCATGGAACTGGCTTTCGATAATCTCAGTGTACGTTGCCATAGCGATGCAGTTGGTCGGACTCCAGCACCGTAACGCCGCTGCCGGGGCTGAACGCCTGCTCCAGCAGGGTCTGCGCCACGTCTTTGGCGGCAACCGAGCGCCACTTGCCCGGTAGCAGTTTGAACAGCGGCGCGGTGAGCCGCTCCAGTAAACGCGGCGACGGGCGATTGCCCAACAGCATCGACGGCCGCACCAGCGTCAGGCGCGGCCAGTTCTGCTCGCGCAGCGCCTGTTCCATTTCGCCTTTGGTGCGGTTGTAGAGGAATGACGAACGCGGGTTAGCCCCCACGGCGCTGACGACCAGACAATGCTGCGCCCCCAACCGCCGCCCGGTCAGCGCGCTTTCGACGACTAACTGATAGTCGACATAGCGGAAATTGGCATCGCTGCCGGCCGCTTTACGGGTAGTGCCCAGGCAGCAGAAAATAATATCGACGGGTTGCTGCAGGCCACTCAGCAACGCGAACAGATCCTCGCCCACCGGGTTATCTGTTTTTTCGTTTGCAGGCAGCGGTTGGCGCGTCGGCGCCACAATCGCCGTCACCTGCGGATCGCCCTGCAACTGTTGCAACAGCTCGCTGCCCACCAGCCCGGTGGCTCCTACGATTAATGCCCGTGCCATGCGCTTCCCCATGCCGATTGATGACTCTGAAAAAGTATAGTGTGTTGCGTTCAGGCCCGCGTCCAATGCAGTTTCTTACCAAATCCAAGGGTGTTGTCGGTCATCTTCACTTCCTGCAAATTCAGCTGCCACACCGGCGCTTTCATCATTTTGGCAATCGGGAAACGCTTGCAGTAACGGGCGCGCGCCAGCGCCTCTTCATCGCCGCTCAGCATCACCGCCTCGGCGCGGTACTGCACGCCGCGGATCAGCGCGATGGTCTTTGGCTTTGGCGCAATAGTGCCTGCCACACGGGCATTTTGCAGCATCAGCTCGCCGTGGCGGGTGTGGGTTTCGGTCATCAACCACAACGCCATCTGCTCGGCGTCAAACACGTAAAAACAGTTGGCGCACCACATGTCCAGGCCGTTGCCGGCGCACAGCGTCAGCACATGCTGCTTGCCGAGGAAATGGCGGATATGTTCCAGATCTGTATCCATTTACGTTCCTTAAACCTATTAAAACTGCCTGTGCGGCAGTGCACGACTAGCTGCTTTTCGTGTCTTATGTCGATTTTCTAAGCTGCCTGTACGGCAGTGAACCGTTCCTGCGCGGAACCAGGTACCCCATTGAATTTCTAAGCTGCCTGTACGGCAGTGCACGCTACCTGTACGGCAGTGAACTTCCATCTAACGTTTCTAAGCTGCCTGTACGGCAGTGCACCGTTGAAGATTAGCGCTAATCCGCTGATTATTGAAGAGTAACACCAGGATTCCCCCAAAGAGGCTTTTTTAAGTCTGCCCATTCAACATGTTTAAAATCAACAAGTTAAATCATGTCGAAAAAAAAAGGGTTCAGCGGCAGCCTGACGTTGCCTATAGTAACGCTCAACTCTCAACTGGGACCCAATGATGGACATTCCAACCTGGCACCTCTATATGCTGCGTTTGCCGAATGGCATGCTGTATACCGGCATCACCACCGACGTAGCGCGGCGGCTGGCGCAGCATCAGGCGGGCAAAGGCGCCAAGGCGTTACGGGGAAAGGGGGAACTGACTCTGGCGTTTCACTGCCGGGTGGGGGATCGCTCGACGGCGCTGAGGCTGGAATATCGGGTAAAGCAGCTGAGCAAAATACAAAAAGAGCGATTGGTTAGTCACCCGCCGCCCTCATTGGATTATTTACTGCCGAGCGCTGAGGTTAAAGCCGGTTAAACGGCTCGGAATATTCCACCGCCCCGCTCACGTCGTTCAGCGCGTCTTCCGCCAGCGGATAAACCTGGAACGCGGCTTCAGCACCCGGCCAGCGGCAATGCAAGCCATAGGCAGCGGCCGGTTTAAAGCCGAAACGGCCGTAGTAAGCCGGATCGCCCAGCACCACCACGGCGGCGTAACTGAACTCGTTCAGGGAATCCAGCCCTTCGTAAATCAGCTTTTCGCCCAGCCCCTGGCGACGCAGGCTTTCATCCACCGCCAGCGGCGCCAGGCCGACCCACTGCCGGTCTTCTCCGGCGACATCAACCGGGCTGAACGCGGCATACCCCACCACGCCGCCTTCGTCGTCGGTGGCGACAATGCCCAGGGTCAGCAGGCCGTCTTCGCGCAGTTGCTGCACCAGATCGGCCTCGTCATCTCGCCCAAAGGCGCGGCGCAGCAGGGCATCAATCCCCGCCGCGTCTACCGGAATTTCTACGCGGATCAGCATGCTACCGGCACACGGGAAGTCTGCACCGTGCCCTCCTGCAATCCTGCTTCCACAAATTCAGCCAGTTGCAGCAGGCCAATGCGCAACGGCGCAGGCATGGCTTCCAGCTCGATGGCGTCCATCAGATTTTTTACATACAGGCCCAATTCGGTGTCCCCTTCAATCTGCAGCCGACGCTGAAAGAACAGCGTATCGGGATCTTGCTTACGCGCTGCGATCAGAATCAGATCGTTGGCGTCGCCGCTGAAGCTGACATCAGCTTCGGCGTGGTGGCTGACAACCAGTTTGTCGTTTTCTACCGTCATAAACCAGTGTAGCGCCAGATCGCGAACTTCGATCTTCAACCAGCGCGATTCGAGAAAAGCCAAATCGCCATCCGCCAGCGCCTGACGGAATTGCCAGCCCAGCACCTGTTCCAGAAGCTGCCGCTGCAAAGCAAACGGCGTGAATTTTAGCGGAACGCGCAGCAGCGACGGCCCTTGGCGCACAATGCGTGCTCGTAGTTGTTCCAACACTGTCGTTCACTCCTTTCAACACAGACTAGCGCTATTTTGCCACATCGGCGCGTACCTGAAGCGGTCTATATCAACAAATAGTGCATTTGGCCGCCAGCTTTATCAATACGCCAGAAGCTGCCTCAAATCAAAACCTGTTCGCCGCGCTTTCACTAAAATTGCTTCCCCGATGGGCGCTTGCCGGTTGAATACCGCCGCCGACAGCCCTTGTTAACCAGGATAAATCTATGGAGCTGCTTTGTCCCGCCGGTAACCTTCCGGCCCTGAAAGCCGCGGTGGATAACGGCGCAGACGCCGTGTACATCGGCCTGAAAGACGATACCAACGCGCGCCACTTTGCCGGCCTCAACTTCACCGAGAAAAAGCTGCAGGAAGCGGTCGAGTATGTGCACCGGCACCGCCGCAAACTGCATATCGCCATCAACACCTTCGCCCACCCGGACGGCTATGGCCGCTGGCAACGGGCGGTGGACATGGCGGCGCAACTGGGTGCGGACGTGCTGATCCTGGCCGATTTGGCGATGCTGGAATACGCTGCCGAGCGTTATCCGCAGTTGGAACGCCATGTCTCTGTACAGGCTTCCGCCACCAACGAAGAGGCGATCCGTTTCTATCAGCGCCATTTCGACGTCAGCCGGGTCGTGCTGCCGCGCGTGCTGTCGATGCATCAAGTCAAACAGCTGGCGCGCACCAGCCCGGTGCCGCTGGAGGTGTTCGCTTTCGGTAGCCTGTGCATCATGGCCGAAGGGCGCTGTTATCTCTCTTCCTACCTGACCGGTGAATCGCCGAATACCGTCGGCGCCTGCTCCCCCGCGCGCTACGTGCGCTGGCAGAAAACCGCACAGGGCATGGAGTCGCGTCTGAACGACGTGCTGATCGACCGTTATCGGGACGATGAAAACGCCAGCTATCCGACGCTGTGCAAAGGACGTTATCGGGTGGACGGCGTGCGCTATCACGCGCTGGAAGAGCCCACCAGCCTGAACACGCTGGAGCTGTTGCCGGAATTGCTGGCCGCCAATATCGCTTCGGTGAAGATTGAAGGGCGCCAGCGCAGCCCGGCCTATGTCAGCCAGGTGGCGCGCATCTGGCGCCAGGCGATAGACCGCTGCCAGGCCGACCCGGCCACCTACCGGGCAGACGCAGGCTGGATGGAGGCCCTAGGCGCGATGTCCGAAGGCACGCAGACCACGCTCGGCGCCTATCACCGCAAATGGCAGTAGCAGGAGAGACCATGAAATACGCATTAGGCTCGGTGCTGTACTACTGGCCGAAAACCGAGATTGAGGAGTTCTACCGGCAGGCGGTGAACAGCAGCGCGGAGATTATTTACCTCGGCGAGAGCGTCTGCACCAAGCGGCGCGAAATGAAGGTGGGCGACTGGCTGACGCTGGCGCAGGAGATCGCCCGCAGCGGCAAGCAGGTGGTGATTTCCACGCTGGCGTTGCTGCAAGCGCCGTCGGAGCTGAACGAACTGAAACGCTATGTGGAGAACGGCGAGTTTCTGATTGAAGCCAACGATCTGGGCACGGTGAACATGGCGGCGGAGCGTGGCCTGCCGTTCGTCGCCGGGCATGCGCTCAACTGCTACAACGCCTATACCTTGCGCCTGCTGCACCGCCAGGGCATGGTTCGCTGGTGCATGCCGGTCGAGCTTTCGCGCGACTGGCTGGCCAATCTGCTGGCGCAATGCGACGAGCTGGGTTTCCGCCATCAGTTCGAAGTGGAAGTCTTGAGTTATGGCCACCTGCCGCTGGCCTATTCGGCACGCTGCTTCACCGCTCGCTCGGAGAACCGTGGCAAGGACGAATGCGAAACCTGCTGCATCCACTACCCGCAGGGGCGGATGATGCGTTCGCAGGAAGAACAGCAGGTGTTTGTGCTCAACGGCATCCAGACGATGAGCGGCTACTGCTATAACCTCGGCAATGAGTTGCCAAGCATGCAAGGGCTGGTGGACATCGTACGCCTTTCGCCGCAGAGCGCAGAAACGCTGGCGCTGATCGATAACTTCCGCGCTAACGAGCAAGGCGCGCAACCGCTGGTTTTGGCCGATAAAGCCGACTGCAACGGCTACTGGCGACGGGTTGCGGGGTTGGAGCTGGTGCAGTAGCGGGATAAATCAAAGGGATGCCGGCAACTTTTCTGCTGCCGGCATCTTATTGCTTCTCGTTAAATCGCATTACTTTCCATTGTACCAATGATAAAAACTCACGCACATCAGGCAAAAACTTCTGACGCCCAACCCCATAAAAACAGCAATAGCCGCATTCGCTAAGTGTTCTCTTGGAGAACCAGCGAGTAATAGCGGGTGATAAAGCAACTGCATGGTTATCATCAGCCCGATAAAAGTAGCAAAAGACTTGGCGAGCTTACCTGGCCCCATAGTCAGCACCTATTCTTAAAACTTTAAAAGTAATATAAATGAGTAATTACCAGCGGCACTGACCATTTACGCTATTAGCGTTTCTATTGCCATCCAATGCCCCTTTATTATCACTGTTATTCTTTGACTGACTATTTCTATCACAACCAACAATCCCGGTTAAGGCGCCAGCGAAAGCCATACCAAGCATCCCAGGCGGGCCGCCAGGCATACCCGTAAACGCCCCAATAATCATGTAGGCACCTGTTTTGTTTGCGCAGGTGTCAGGCGCACCGCGGTCGGTTCTGTCACGGTCACCGCCGTTATTTCCATCCCCGCAACCGCCAATCAGCTTCATTTCGTCCAACGTCAATTCCCTTATTGTTGACATAGTAATATTCCCTTTAATAGAGTGTTTTATTTATTCGACTAATGCGACAGTAAATCAACCAGTCATAAAAAACATCAACCGTCCAATAAAACAACATCTACCGATAAATAAGAAAAAAATCAACAACAATAAAAAACAAAACCATCAAGAAAAAATAATAATAACGTGTTTATTTTAATTGTTTATTTAAAAATAACGAGTAATAAAAAATAAAGGCGCCATATGCGGCGCCTGGCTCAATCAGGACTCCCGTCGCTTGCGAAACAGGCTGCGCAGCGCCACGCTGTTGCGCAGAAAGCCCACGCAGACACCCAGCAGGGTATAAATAATCCCCAGGACCAGCAGCATCACCACATCGCCCCACACTTCGTTAAGCGACAGCCCCATCTGGTTAACCCCGGCTATCGCCTTGGTGGCCCAGGTGGAGGGGATGCAATAGGAAATGGTTCGCACCCAGCCCGGCATCGCCTGCAGCGGCCAGATGGTGCCGGAGAGGTAGAATATCGGCGTGGTGATAAACGCCAGCGTCAGGTAGATCATCTCGACGCTGCGCAGGCACTCGGTCACCAGCTTGCCCAACCCCAGCACCGCCAGCAGGAACGGGAAGGTCAGCAGCAGAATTTCCGGGATGCCCGCCGTCTGGCGGTAGCCCAGCACCCACGGCCACAGCACAAACAGCACGATCGACAGGAATAACCAGATCGGCAGCAGCGCCGTCAGCCCGCCCAGATGCGCCGCCAACGGTGCTTTACCGCCCGGCGTACTCTTCATGGCGATGCTGACGCGTATGCAGGCGATCAACAACGAGTGCTGCAACAGCATGACCAGCAGGCCGGGGAAGATGATTGCCGCAAAGCTGATGCCGGGGTTGAACACGTCCAGCGTCTGCCCCACGATCGGCGTCAGGATCACCTGCGCCTGGCGTTCGCTGAAACCGCTGCGCAGCAGCAGCCCGTTGTTGTACTGGCTCAACAGTTGTTGATAAGCCGCCACCACGTCCTGCTGGATCTGGCCGTTGGCCAAGCGGTTGGTCGCGTCGCCGTACACCGGCACCACGATATTCTGCCCGCTCAGGATCTTCTTCTCCAGATCCACCGGCATGATGATCACCGCAAACAGCTTGCGCCAGCCGAGGTCTCGCTGGGCCTGCTCCTGGCTGTCGTAGGTCTGGATCGCGATTTTCGAGGTGGCGTCCAGTTGGCGGATCAACTGGCGGCTGGCGGTGCTATGGTCCTGATCGACCACGCCGACCGGCAGATCCCACACCGTGCGGTTGGCATACACCATGCTCATGATGCACAACGACAGGAGCAGCATCAGCCACATCGGCCGTTCCAGCATGCCAAGCAGCACCCGGACAAAGGTTTGCCAATAGATCTTCATCCCGCGCCCCCTTCCTTCAACAACCGCTGCAACAGGCGGTTACGCACCAGCAACGCGGTAACCAGCGGATAGACCGCCAGCAGCGCACAGACGCTGAAGATGGCACTGGCCGGCACCTGCCGCAGGAACACGTCGAACATGGCGTACAGCGCATGGGTCAGCGGCTCGATATTGGAGATAATCCGCGCCGGCAGCGGCATCGACAGCTCCGGCACCGCCATGCCCGAGAAGGTCAACGCGATACTCACCAGGATACCGATCAGGCTGTAGGCGGTGATGGTGCTGCCGGTAAAGGTAAACAGCAGCAGGCCGACGCTCTGCGCCGCCATCACGTAGAAAAAGGCGATCATCAGCATAAACAAGGGATTGCCGCTGACGCGGGCGTCAAAAATCCCCACCAGCGCCGCGATCTCCACCATCAGCAGGCTGGTGAAACACAGGGTGTAAGGCGCCAGTTTACCGAGCAGCGCCAGGCTGAACGGCCTGGCCTTCAACAACGACTTGCTGCGCGCCAGCACGTAAATCATGCAGGTCACCACAAACAGCTGCAGCAGGTGAATGGTGGCCGCGAACTGCTGATAATAAATATAGCTGCCGCTGGCGTTGAACAAACTGCCGTACGACAGCGTGACGTCCGCCAGCGGCGGCAGCGTTTTGCCCATCTCGCCGGCGATGATGCTGCGGGTACTGGCGTTGATTTCAGTCATCAGGCCGCTGAAATCCTGAGTGGAATACAGCCCGGCGCCGTAAAACAGCGCGTTGTAATACATCACCACGCTCGGCTGCTTGCCCGCCAGCGCGTTGGCCTCGAAATCCGGCGGGATGTAAAGCAGCGCATAATCCTGCGCGCTGCGCAGGCGGTGCAGCGATTCATCCAGCCCGCCATCGTAGGCTTCGACATGGGCATGGGAGCCGGCATCCAGCTTGCGGGTCAGCGATTTGGACAGAGAGCTGTGATCGCTATCCACCACCGATACCGGCAAATCGAGCAAGGTGCCTTCCGAGAAGTTGCTGCTGATCAGGCCAAACAGCATCAGCGGGAAGATCCAACTTAGCCAGTGCACCACCGGGCTGCGAAAGGCGATGCGGCACTCGTTGTCGAACGCGTGGCTGAAGCAGCGCCAACCGGCCTTTACTCTTTCCATAGCCATAGGCTGCTCATCCCCGGACGCAGACCGTCCACCGGCTGTGACGGATACAGGCGCACTTCAAAGGTTTTCAGATCGAAGTCACCGGTGGCGCGGGTGGCGCGTTTGGTGGCGTAATCGCCCAGCGGCGCGATGTAGCGCACCTCCGCCTCAATCATTTTGTTCTGCAGCGCCGGCACCCGCATTTGAATCTTATCGCCTTTGCGTACGTGAGCCAGAATGTCTTCGCGCAGGTTAAACACGAAGTAGGCATCCGGTACGCGGATCAGCGTCACCAGCGGGCTACCGGCATTCAGCAGTTCCCCCACTTCCGCCGGGATCGGCCCCACTTCGCCGTCCACCGGCGCTAAAACCCGCAGATCGTCGGTTTGGGCTTTCACTTCCAGCAGGTTCTCTTCCGCCGCCCGCAGCGCCGCGGCGTATTGCTGCCGCAGTTCGATACGGTCGCCGTTGACGCCTTCGTCCAGATTGGCCTTGGCGGCCTGAACCTGTTGGAAAGCGGTATCGCGCGAACGACGCGAGCTGTCCAGTTCGGACTTCGAGATATAGCCTTTGCCGGCGATACTCAGGTTGCGATTGTAATCATTCTGCGCATTGCGGTATTCCGCCTCGGCCTGCGCCAGGCTGGCGCGCAGATTGCGGATGCTCTCTTCACGCGTGCCATGCAGCGACTGCTCAAGCTGCGCTTTGGCCTCATCGCGCGTCGCCTGTGCGGACCGCAACTGCGCCATCAATTCCGGGCTGTCGAGCTGAATCATCGCCTGCCCGCCCTTTACGTCATCGCCGCGCTCCACCAGCCGCTCGATCACGCGCCCCTTGGCTTTGGAAGCCACAATCACTTCCGGCGCATCCACCTCGCCCTGCAACAGCAGATCCTGATTATGCGCGCGGAACAATATCGCCAGAGCGATCGCCACCACCATCAACAACAGGGTAAACAGCGTCTTTTTTTTCATTATTCAGGCTCCCGGAACGGTAAGCGGCAGGTGGGGATCATCACGTCCATATTTAATACACTCTAAAAAGGCCATTCTTCTCATAAGGATATCACAAGCACATATATCCTCTTTTATATCCCTAAATTGGATTATGCTTTTAACGCTAAAGCACATTCGACTTTGTAGTTTGCAGACTCCTGCAATCGCCCTTTAAGCGATCACTCCTCTGATGGACGATGTCATGACTGAAAAAACCGTGGTACCGCTTTCGGTACTGGACTTATCCCCCATTCCGCAAGGGGCCAAACCGCGCGATGCGTTTCACGCCTCTTTAGATTTAGCACAACATGCCGAAAAATGGGGTTATCAGCGCTATTGGTTGGCGGAACATCACAATATGACCGGTATCGGCAGTGCGGCCACCTCGGTGCTGTTGGGCTTTCTGGCCGCCGGTACCCAGAGCATTCGCCTCGGCTCCGGCGGCGTGATGCTGCCTAACCATGCGCCGCTGGTGATCGCCGAGCAGTTTGGCACGCTGGAATCGTTGTATCCGGGGCGTATCGATCTGGGCCTTGGCCGCGCGCCCGGTACCGATCAGCGCACCATGATGGCACTGCGCCGCCACCTGTCCGGCGAAGTGGATAACTTCCCGCGTGACGTGCAGGAACTGCAGCATTATTTCTGCGACGCGCAGCCAGGCCAACCGGTGCAGGCCGTGCCGGGCCAGGGCTTGCATGTGCCGATCTGGCTGCTGGGTTCGAGCCTGTACAGCGCTCAGCTGGCGGCACAGCTTGGTCTGCCGTTCGCCTTCGCTTCCCATTTTGCGCCGGAAATGTTGTTCCAGGCGCTGAAGCTGTACCGCGAGAACTTCAAACCTTCCGAACAATGCGCGCAGCCGCATGCCATGGTGTGCGTCAACGTGGTGGCCGCCGACAGCGACGAAGAGGCCCGTCGGCTGTTCACCTCGATGCAACAGCAATTCATTAACCTGCGCCGCGGTTCACCGGGCCCGCTGCCGGCGCCGGTGGACAATATCCACGCGCTGTGGAGCGCCGGAGAGCAATACGGTGTCGATCAGGCGCTGCGCATGTCGATAGTCGGTAATGAAAGCACCGTTCGCCACGGGTTGCAGGCGCTGCTGCATGAAACCGGCGCGGATGAAATCATGGTCAACGGCCAGATCTTTGATCATCAGGCACGGCTGCATTCGTTTGAGATTGTCGCCGGAGTGAAAGGCGATGTGGTGAAAGGCTAAATGAAAGGTGGGGGAAATGGCTTCCCCCACCTTTCACCGGGCCGTCAGGCCTGTTTTATCGCTTCCTGCGCCTGCTGGCGGCGATCGGCACGCAGAAACAGCAGCGTGCGGCTCAGCAACACCAGCATCAGGCAAAATTCGGCCGCAATCGCCACCAGCACCGCATTCAGGTAATTACCGGGCGTCAAATGCAGCATCTGCACCAGCAGCGTGCCCAGCAAGATCGGCCCCAGCCCCAGCGCCGTCTGTTGCACCGTAGCCAGCATGGCACTGCCGGAACCGGCGTGCTCTGTCGGTACGTCAGACAGGCCGATGCGAAAGAAACTGCTGACGATAAACGCCTGCCCGAAGCCAATCAACACCGTCGCCGGGATCAAATTCCACAGCCCCGGATGCGGCCAGACCAGTTTCAACGTCAGCATCAGCGCCAACAGACCCACCATCTGGATCAGGCAGCCAAACATCAGCGTCCGCACCTTGCCGAAGTGCTCCACCACCGTGCTGCTCAGCAACGATGAAAGAAAATAGGCCGCCCCGAGCGCGATAAACGCATTGCCTGACTGGAATGAGCTCAGCCCCGCGCCGGATTGCAGCGTCAGCGCCATCACAAACATAAAGCCGCTCCAGCAGGAGAAGAACAGGATGGCGATCACCAGCCCGAAGCGCACGCTCGGCAAGCGCAGCAGCGCCGGCGGCAACAACGGGAAATTACGCCGTTGCTCCTGCCGCCGTTCGACCCGCCACAGTAACCACAACAGCGGGATGCTGGCCGCCAGCAGCACCAGGCAAGGCCACGGCCAGTGCCATACCGGCCCCAATGCCAGCGGGAACAGCAGGCAGGCGATGGTCAATCCAAGCAACAGCGTGCCGGGGAGATCAACATTCACCCGTTTCTCCCCACGGGTATTCGGCACCCAGCGGTGGGCGCAGGCCAGCACCAACAGGCACACCGGAATATTAATCAGGAATACGCTGCGCCAGCCGCTGCCGGCAATATCAAGGGTGATCAGCAACCCGCCCAGTACCTGGCCGACGATAAACGCCAGCCCACCGATAGCCCCGTACATTCCCAACGCCTTGGTATGTTCGCGGCCCCGCAGGCACACATGAATGGTGGCCAGGATTTGCGGCACGATAAACGCCGCGCCAACCCCCTGCAACACGCGAGCCACCAATAACAGCCAGACGGAGTTCGCCAACCCGCACATCAATGAAGCCACGGCAAATATCCGCACGCCCCACAGGAACAGGGTGCGCCGCCCCAGGTTATCCCCCAAGCGGCCGCCCATCGCCAGACAGACGGCGAACGCCACGCCGTAGACCGCCACAATCAGTTCCAACTGCGCCGGGCTGGCTCCCAGCGACTGCGCTATCGCATCCAGCCCGACATTCACGATGGAAAAATCGATCATCGGCAGCAACTGCCCCGCCAATAAAATAATTAACCCCGCGCGGCCCAGCTTGGCCGCCGTTGATGGTGCGTTCATGCTTCTCATCCATTGTGTTAACCCAGGAATGTGATTAGCATCACCTTTAAAGCAAACGGGTACCAGTTCTTGATTATCATGGTATAAAAACTACCGGTCTTGTTGCAGGAGTAAATTATTCATGCCCGTAACTACCCGAATTACCTCTGGCGTTCACGCCGATAACCGCAAGCTGCTGGGCGCTTTTCTGCGCACGCGCCGCGAGAGCCTGGATCCCAACCGGCTGGGGCTTGCGCGTATGCGTCAACGCCGCACGCCCGGCCTGCGCCGTGAAGAAGTCGCGCAGTTGGCCGACGTTGGCATCACCTGGTACACCTGGCTGGAACAGGGGCGGCCGATTCAAGCCTCGCCAAAAACGCTGACCGCGATCGCCAATGCACTGCAATGCAACGAAGCGGAAACTCACCACCTGTTCAGGCTGGCGGGACAAAGCTTGCCGGCGTCTACGCAAAACGACGGCTGTGAGCCGTTGTCGGCATACGGGCAAAAAATCCTTGATCAGCTCGACCCGCTGCCGGCAATCATTTCCAACGCACGCTTCGATATCCTGGGTTTCAACCGAGCTTATTGCCTGCTGATGGGCGTCGAACTGGCCGAACTGCCGCCGGAAGATCGCAACTGTATCTATTTGGCGTTCACCCACGAGCACTGGCGTGCCAGCCAGTTGGACTGGGATGAAGTGATGCCGAAAATGGTGGCGCTGTTTCGCGCGCAAATGGCGGAGCATTTGGGCGAACCGATCTGGGAGGCGCAACTGGCGCGCTATCTGGCGGTCTCTGAGGATTTCCGCACCCTCTGGGAGAGGCATGAAGTGCGCAGCATCGACAACAACGTCAAACGCTTTCGCCATCCGTTAGTCGGGGTGATGAGCCTGCGGCAGAATAACTGGTGGTCGGCGCCGCGCAACGGCGACCGGATGCTGGTGTACGTACCGGCAGATGAGCAGAGTGAACGCCGCCTGCATCAGTTGACCGGCGGCGCAGAGTAACCTTGGTGTCAGCGTTGGATAAGGTAGCGGATGGTCGGACCGTCCTGCTGGATATCCAGCACCTTGTAACCATGGTTGCGCGCATCGAGCGGAATGTTGTTGATCGACTGCGGGCAATCGCTGATCACCTCCAGAATTTCTCCCGGTTTCAGCTGCGGCATGGCTTCCAGCGTCGCCACCGCCGGGTAGGGGCAAGGCTCGCCGAGCATGTCCAGCCGGTAATCCGGCACTATCGCCGCCTGTTTCATGACACTCTCCTTAAATTAACCACCTGTGCGTCGGGTTTGGCGCGGAAAAAGCGTTTCTCCCACCACAGCATCGCGGCAAACGCCAGCGCCAGCAGCAGGTAAGTGACCAGCAGGCCGCCGATCGGCCCGAAGGTGTCCAGCAGGTTGACCTTGTCGTAGTCGGTAGCCAGCGCCGGGGCCAAATCGTCCCAGCAGTAAGCCAGCAGCGTGGCACCGATGATATTGCCCAGCCCGACCCACCAATAATGCACCTGCCCTTCCACCGCGCGGTACATCCAGCCGGTCTCGCAGCCGCCGGCCAGTACGATGCCGAAGCCGAACAACAGCCCGCCAATTACCGCATTGGGGCCGGCCCACATGATTTTAGGCGCAACACCGAGCTGCACGTAACTGAAAATACCGATGGCGCTGACCGCCATGCCGATAATGATCGCTTTCGCCATGTGGGTGCGGCCGGTGATCCACAGATCGCGGAACGCCGAGGTGAAGCAGATCTGCGCCCGTTCAATCAACAAGCCAAAACCGATGCCGAACAGCATGGCGATACCCAGCTTAGGCGCATCAAACAGCGTCCATAGCGACCAGGCGATCGACAGGCAAAAAATCACCATTCCCAGGCGGAAACGACGGCGCGCCTGCTCTGGCTTTTGCGTCAGCGGCGCGGCCGCCTGCACTTTTTGCAGTTTTATCGGAATACGAAACAACGGCAGCAGGGTAAATTTGGCGCCAAAGTAAGAACCGGCTGCGGTCGCCAACGCGAAGAACCAGGCGTGCAGCGAGAACTGCGGAATGCCGGTAAAGAATGCTGCCAGGTTACACCCCATCGCCAACCGCGCGCCAAAGCCGGCGATAATGCCGCCCAACAGCGCCTGCACAATGCGGATACGGTGCTGTGGCCGGCGTAGCTTGATGTTGTTGGCCCACAGCGCGGCGGCGATACAGCCGGCAAACATACCGATGATCATCCGGCCATCGATGCGTTGCAGCGGCGTGCCCTCAAGGCCAATAACTTTAAAGTAACCCCATTGCTCAGGATGCAGACCGAACGCCTGCAACAGGTGGCCGCCCCAGCGGGTAAATTCGCCGGTTACCGCCCAGAAGGTGCCGGTCATGCCGAAGTAGTAAGTCGAGAGTATCCCGGCGGCGATCACCGCCGGCAGTGGCGCCCAAAAGCGCACCAGGTATTGAGATTTAAATTGCTGCCAACTCATGGCATCTCCTGTGCATAGTATCCATAAGAAAAAACCTTATAAAGGATACGCCATTTAACCGCGCTTAACGGCAAATTTCAGGCATAAAAAAACCAGCCCGAAGGCTGGTTTTTCAGTGTGACTAACCGCGAACGGTTAAATCAGACGTTATGCATCACCGAAACGGCGACGTGGTGCAGCCGGAGCGGCATCATCACGACGCGGTGCGCGTTGACCGTCACGGCTGCCGTTGCCACGACGTTCGCCAGTTGCAGCTGGGGCACCGCCTTCGCGACGCTCACTGAAAGAACGACGCGGTGCGCCGGCACCTTCACGACGTTCGCCGTTGAACGGACGAGCACCGCCACGACGCTCGCCACCTGCACCTGGAGCACCGCCTTCGCGACGCTCACGACGTTCATGCGGCTGTGCATCGCCCAGCAATTGCATGTTCATCGGCTTGTTCAGGATGCGGGTACGGGTGAAGTGAGACAGGATCTCGCCCGGCATGCCTTTTGGCAGTTCGATGGTGGAGTGGCCGGCAAACAGCTTGATGTTACCGATGTAACGGCTGCTGATGTCGCCTTCGTTAGCGATCGCGCCAACGATATGACGAACTTCCACACCGTCATCACGGCCCACTTCAATGCGGTACAGCTGCATTTCGCCAACGTCACGACGTTCGCGACGTGGACGCTCGGCACCACCGTCACGGCTGTCTGGACGCGCGTCACGGCGACGGTCGTTGCCACGATCAGAACCACGATCGTCACGGTCGTTGAACTCACGACGTTGACGCGGTTTGAACACCGGATCCGGTGGCAGAATCAGAGGACGTTCGCCCTGCGCCATTTTCAGCAATGCTGCGGCCAGGGTTTCCATTTCCAGCTCTTCTTCCGGCTGCAGTTTAGCCAGCAGTGCGCGGTACATGTCCAGATCGCTGCTTTCCAGCTGTTGCTGTACTTTAGCGGCGAACTTGGCCAGACGACGCTCACCCAGCAGCTCTGCATTTGGCAGCTCAACTTCTGGAATGGTCAGCTTCATGGTGCGTTCGATGTTGCGCAGCAGGCGGCGTTCGCGGTTTTCCACGAACAGCAGCGCGCGGCCGGCGCGACCAGCACGACCGGTACGGCCGATACGGTGAACGTAAGACTCGGAATCCATAGGGATGTCGTAGTTCACAACCAGGCTGATACGCTCAACATCCAGACCACGAGCGGCAACGTCGGTAGCGATCAGGATATCCAGACGACCGTCTTTCAGACGCTCCAGGGTCTGCTCACGCAGTGCCTGGTTCATGTCACCGTTCAGTGCGGCGCTGCTGTAACCGCTGCGCTCCAGCGCTTCAGCCACTTCCAGGGTCGCGTTTTTGGTACGCACGAAGATGATCGCCGCATCAAAGTCTTCAGCTTCCAGGAAACGCACCAGCGCTTCGTTCTTGCGCATGCCTTGCGCAGTCCAGTAGCTCTGGCTGATGTCCGGACGGGTAGTGATGCTGGACTGAATGCGCACTTCCTGCGGATCTTTCATGAAGCGACGGGTAATGCGACGGATCGCTTCCGGCATGGTTGCGGAGAACAGCGCGGTCTGATGTTCAGCCGGGATCTCCGCCATGATGGTTTCTACGTCTTCGATAAAGCCCATGCGCAGCATTTCGTCGGCTTCATCCAGCACCAGACCGCTCAGGTTAGAGAGGTTCAGCGTGCCGCGTTTCAGGTGGTCCAGCAGACGGCCTGGGGTACCCACTACGATTTGTGGGCCCTGACGCAAGGCGCGCAGCTGTACGTCGTAACGTTGGCCACCGTACAGGGCAACAACGTTAACGCCAGTCATATGTTTAGAGAAATCAGTCATCGCTTCAGCAACCTGAACCGCCAGTTCGCGGGTCGGTGCCAGCACCAGAATCTGTGGTGCTTTCAGGGAAGCGTCAAGGTTGTGCAGCAGTGGCAGCGAGAACGCTGCAGTTTTACCGCTACCGGTCTGTGCCATGCCCAGCACATCACGGCCGTTCAACAGGTGAGGAATACACTCAGCCTGGATCGGTGACGGTTTTTCGTAGCCCAGATCGGTCAGGGCAGAAATGATAGGAGCAGACAGCCCCAGGTCAGCAAAAGAGGTTTCAAGCTCAGTAGTCATGTACACGTGCCTCATTAATAATGGCAGCCAGTCTACATAACTCGTCGAGAAAATTTTCAGTCATTTTCATTGAAAAGTGTGAACCGGCTCAAATTAGATTATAAAACGAACAAAGAAGCCCTCGCCCGTTAAGGCGATAACTTTGGCTATAAAACCAATGTATATCAGGCTGATAGTTGTTCGTCAGCTATTGCTGGTCCGATTCCGATAGGTCGTCTTGTTCTTGGCCCAACAGCGCCAATTCCAACAATGCATAGCGGTGCTCAACGAAATTATGAACGTTGTTAGCAACCGTCAGTTTGAACAGCGCCGAAGCGGTGTCCTTGTCCCCCAGACTCAGGTAGTGTTTACCCAAATAGAAGTCAGTTTCACTGAGATGCTCAGCGAGCGAAGTGTTATCCGTTGCATCTGCCTTGAGCTTTTCCATCAGCGTTTTTTCACTGATGTTGCCCAGGTAGAATTCGACAATATTCCATCCCCATTGCCCTCGGTTCGCTTTGTCATAACGCTGCTGGAGCGCTACGTCAGCCTTCTTGGGATCGATTTCTCTTTCCACAAGATACAGCCACAACGAACGGAAGGGATCGTTTGGGTCGTCTTGATAAAACGCCTGCAGATCATCCTGCGCCAACGGGAAGCGGCCGCCATAATACAGTGCGATGCCCCGGTTTAAACGCGCGTAATTGTAAGTTGGATCAAGCTCTAGTACAGAATCAAACGCTTCATAGGCAGCATCAAAATTGCCTGCCTGCGTTAAGTAAATGCCCAGGTAGTTGAAAACTTCTGGCATATCAGGACGTATCGCCAGCGCTTGCGAGAAATCATTGCGCGCCAGTGCACGTAGCCCGAGGCTATCATACAGCACACCGCGCTCATATAAAAGCTGCGCACGCTCATCGTCCGTCAGTGCCCGGCTGGCAAGTATTTGTTCCATGCGCGCCAGGATCACTTCCTGCTGCAGCGTTGGCTGCAACGGGATCGCCAAAACTTCGTCTTTACGCCAATCATGGTTGCTGCATCCTGCCAGCATGAGTGCTGTCGCAACGTAACACCAGCGCAAGAAAGGCTTCATTTCCCACTCCCGAAGACAAACATTGGATGAACATCCTGTCATCCGTTTGCTAATACGCAGGCATCCTACCCGCGCGATACGAACAGCTCCCAACCCCATGGCGGGGAGCTGTAAATCTATCTATACAGTTATTCTGCTTCAGGCGCAGGTGCAGATGAACCTGCTTCTGGCGCTGTAGCTTCTTTGATGCTCAGACGCACACGGCCCTGACGGTCAACTTCCAGTACCTTAACCGGCACTTCCTGACCCATCTGCAGATAGTCGGTCACTTTCTCAACGCGCTTGTCAGCGATTTGAGAGATGTGCACCAGACCTTCTTTACCGCCGCCGATCGCCACGAATGCACCGAAATCAACGATACGGGTCACTTTACCCTGGTAAATACGGCCCACTTCGATCTCTGCGGTGATCTCTTCGATGCGGCGGATAGCGAACTTGGCTTTCTCACCGTCGGTAGCAGCAATTTTAACCGTACCATCATCTTCGATTTCGATGGTAGTACCGGTCTCTTCGGTCAGCGCACGGATGACAGAGCCGCCTTTACCGATCACGTCTTTGATCTTGTCCGGGTTGATTCGGATAGTGTGGATACGTGGTGCGAACTGAGAGATATCGCCACGCGGGGTGCTGATAGCCTGTTCCATCACGCCCAGAATGTGCAGACGCGCGCCCTTGGCCTGGTTCAGTGCCACCTGCATGATTTCGCGGGTGATGCCTTCAATTTTAATGTCCATCTGCAGCGCGGTAATACCGTCACGGCTACCGGCTACTTTGAAGTCCATGTCGCCCAAGTGATCTTCGTCACCCAGAATGTCGGACAGAACGACAAAGTTATCTTGTTCTTTAACCAGGCCCATTGCGATACCCGCAACGGCTGCCTTGATTGGCACGCCTGCGTCCATCAGCGCCAGAGAGGCACCGCAGACAGAAGCCATTGAAGAAGAACCGTTGGATTCGGTGATCTCGGAAACCACACGCACCGTGTACGGGAAATCTTCTGGTTTAGGCATCATAGCCAATACACCGCGTTTCGCCAGGCGACCGTGACCAATTTCACGACGTTTAGGCGAACCCACCATACCGGTCTCACCTACGGAGTACGGAGGGAAGTTGTAGTGGAACAGGAAGCTGTCGGTTTTCTCACCCATCAGCTCGTCCAGGTTTTGCGCGTCACGGGCGGTGCCCAGCGTTGCGGTAACCAGAGCCTGAGTCTCGCCACGGGTGAACAGTGCGGAACCGTGGGTACGCGGCAGCACGCCGGTGCGCACGTCCAGACCACGAATCATGTCTTTTTCACGGCCGTCGATACGCGGCTCGCCACGCAGCACGCGGCTACGTACAACGTTTTTCTCAACGCTGCCCAGGATGTCCTGAATTTCAGACGCGTCCAGGGTCTCGTCCTGCGCCAGCAGGGCTTCAACTACGCTGCTCTTGATCGCATCTACCTGAGCGTAACGCTCTTGTTTTTCGGTGATGTGATAAGCGTCGCCCAGACGGCTTTCTGCCAGTTCTGCAACGCGCGCGTGCAGCGCTTCGTTGATTGCAGGTGCCTGCCAGTCCCACTTAGGCTTACCGGCTTCGGCAACCAGGGAGTTGATGTTTTCGATAACAATCTGCTGTTGCTCATGGCCAAAGACCACAGCGCCCAGCATCTGATCTTCGCTCAGAACGTCAGCTTCGGATTCAACCATCAGCACTGCGCCAGCGGTACCGGCAACCACCAAGTCCAGGCTGCTTTCTTTCAGCTCGTCGGTCGTTGGGTTCAGCACGTACTGATTGTTGATGTAACCCACGCGTGCAGCGCCGATTGGGCCGTTGAACGGAATACCGGACAGGCTCAGGGCAGCAGAAGCGCCGATCATCGCAACGATGTCCGGGTTTACCTGCGGGTTAACGGAAACTACGGTCGCGATCACTTGCACTTCATTCAGGAAGCTGTCCGGGAACAGTGGACGGATCGGACGGTCAATCAGGCGTGAGGTCAGGGTTTCGCCTTCGCTCGGACGGCCTTCACGACGGAAGAAGCTGCCCGGGATACGACCAGCAGCGTAAGTACGCTCCTGATAGTTAACGGTCAGTGGGAAGAAGCTTTGGCCTGGCTTGGCTTTTTTCTGGCCAACTACGGTAACGAATACTGCGGTGTCATCCATGCTCACCATAACGGCGGCGGTGGCCTGACGAGCCATCATACCGGTCTCGATGGTGACGGTATGCTGGCCATACTGGAATTTGCGAATGATCGGTGTCAGCAAAATTATATCCTTGATTAACGGCGCGCAATCGTATTGACGACTCGACACGCCAGTGACTCGATTTGCCTTCTCACTACATCCTCGCGACTAATGACAATCCTTATCTCAAGCCTGAGACAAAGCCTCTCATTAGCCGCGCGAACCTCTGTAACGGAAGAACCTGTTTGGAAACATCAGTAATACATTAACCTGATTTGCTTATGCTTCCTAGAAGAAAGGGGCCAAAATAGGCCCCTTTCCGCTGAAACTTGCTAGATTAGCGACGCAGACCCAGACGCTCGATCAGGCTGGTGTAACGTGCTACATCTTTACGCTTCAGGTAATCCAGCAGCTTACGACGCTGAGAAACCATACGCAGCAGACCACGACGGCTGTGGTGATCTTTTTTGTGTTCTGAGAAGTGGCCTTGCAGATGGTTGATCTGCGCAGTCAACAGGGCAACCTGAACTTCGGTAGAACCGCTGTCGTTAGTACCACGACCAAAATCAGCTACGATTTGAGCTTTAGCTTCAACACTTAGAGACATTGTCATACTCCAGATTATAGATAATAAATACAGGCGCCGATCTCTAATTCAGCAACCCAATGCATAAGCTGCGCCATTCTACTCTTAGCGCAGTGCGATCGCAAGGCAGTGCGTTTTTCCACCCTCAGTCGAAATGTTCGACCACCAGGCGGCGCGGTGCTACGCGACCGTCATCGGCGATGTCACCTACGCCGATAAATTTACGCTCTTCACCTTCGGTCATTCGCACCATGCCCGAAGCCGGTGCGCCGGCAACCTGTACCGGCTGCCCCTGCTTGACGTAACCCGCAACGACCGGCAGCAAATTCACTTCCGGGTAGTTTTCTACCGGGCTGTCCATCGGCATCAGCAACGGATCGAGCAACTCGCCAGGTGCGATTTCCTGCGCCTGAGCTTGCTCCAGCAACGCGTTCAACTGCTCAAGCGTGACCATGCGTTCGATCGGATAAGTCGCTACCTGCAAACGACGCAGATAGATCACGTGCGCGCCGCAGCCCAGCAGTTCACCGAGATCATCGGTGATGGTGCGGATGTAGGTGCCTTTCGAACAGTGGATTTCCAACTCCAGCTCGTCGCCTTCCCAGCGAATGAACTGCAGTTCATAAACCGTGATGCTGCGCGCTTCACGCGGCACTTCGATACCCTGGCGCGCATACTCGTAGAGTTTCTTGCCCTGGTACTTCAGCGCCGAGTACATCGACGGCACTTGCTTGATATCGCCGCGGAAGCTGTCCAGCGCCGCATCGAGTTGCGCCTGAGTGAAATTCACCGGGCGCTCTTGCACAATCTGGCCGTCCGCATCCGAGGTATCGGTACGCTGACCCAGCTTGGCAATAACACGATAGCGTTTATCAGAGTCGAGCAGGAATTGCGAGAACTTGGTCGCCTCACCCAGGCAAATCGGCAGCATGCCGGTCGCCAGCGGATCGAGCGCGCCGGTGTGGCCCGCGCGATTGGCGTTATAAAGGCGTTTCACTTTTTGCAGAGCGTCGTTGGACGACAGACCCTGCGGTTTGTCCAGCAACAGTACGCCGTGAATATCACGGCCGCGGCGACGAGGGCGACTCATTAAGCCTCCTCGTCATCGCCTGATGCAGAACGGCGTTCGGCGTCATTCTTCACGACGTTGGTCACCAGGTTGGACATGCGCATGCCTTCCACCAGTGAGTTGTCGTACGCGAAGGTCAGCTCAGGCACTACGCGCAGACGCATGGCTTTACCCAGCAGAGTGCGGATGTAGCCGGAAGCGTCTTCCAGAGCTTTAATGCCTTTAGGCACCAGATCCGGATCGGCGTTTTCGGTCAATACGTTCAGGAAGGTGACGTAAACCTTGGCATAGGCCAAATCACGAGAAACTTCTACACCAGAAACGGTAGCCATGCCGATACGCGGATCTTTGACTTCACGCTGCAGAATGATAGCAATCTCTTTTTGCATCTCTTGTGCCACGCGCTGACCGCGGCTGAATTCTTTTGCCATTATGGATTCTCCAGACAAATCGGGGGGCACAAGGCCCCCCGGAACAGACTTAAGCAGATGTGCAAGCGTTAAGCGATGGTGCGTTGAATCTCAATGATTTCGAACACTTCGATCATGTCGCCGACGCGCACGTCGTTGTAGTTCTTAACGCCGATACCACATTCCATGCCGTTACGGACTTCGTTAACGTCATCTTTGAAGCGGCGCAGGGATTCCAGCTCGCCTTCATAGATAACCACGTTGTCGCGCAGAACGCGGATTGGGTTGTGACGCTTGATCGTCCCTTCGGTAACCATACAACCTGCGATGGCACCAAATTTCGGAGATTTGAACACGTCACGCACAGCGGCCAGACCGATAATCTGCTGCTTGTACTCAGGCGCCAGCATACCGCTCATCGCCTGCTTCACTTCGTCGATCAGGTTATAGATGACGGAGTAGTAACGCAGATCCAGGCTTTCAGCTTCAATCACGCGGCGCGCAGAAGCGTCGGCACGGACGTTGAAGCCCAGGATGATAGCGTTGGAAGCCGCTGCCAGCGTTGCGTCGGTTTCGGTGATACCCCCTACGCCGGAGCCGACAATCTTCACTTTCACTTCGTCGGTAGAGAGTTTCTGCAGTGATTCGGAAATCGCTTCGCAAGAACCCTGTACGTCAGATTTCAGTACGATGTTCAGTTCAGAAACTTCACCGTCGGTCATGTTAGCGAACATGTTTTCCAGTTTAGATTTCTGCTGACGCGCCAGTTTAACTTCGCGGAACTTGCCTTGACGGTACAGCGCAACTTCACGCGCTTTCTTCTCGTCACGCACCACGGTCGCTTCATCACCGGCGGCAGGAACGCTGGACAGGCCCAGGATCTCAACCGGAATAGAAGGACCCGCAGAGGTCACTTCGCGACCCAGTTCGTCACGCATGGCACGTACACGGCCGTATTCGAAGCCACACAGAACGATATCGCCTTTGTTCAGCGTACCTTCTTGTACCAGCACGGTAGCAACCGGACCACGGCCTTTATCCAGGAAGGATTCGATAACCACGCCGCTGGCCATGCCGCTGCGTACGGCTTTCAGTTCGAGAACTTCGGCCTGCAACAAGATAGCGTTCAGCAGTTCGTCGATACCGGTACCGGCTTTCGCAGATACGTGAACGAACTGTGCTTCGCCGCCCCATTCTTCCGGCATAACGCCGTACTGGGACAGTTCCTGCTTAACGCGGTCCGGATCGGCTTCCGGCTTGTCGATTTTGTTCACTGCAACCACCAACGGCACCTTCGCTGCTTTCGCATGCTGAATAGCTTCGATGGTTTGCGGCATCACGCCGTCGTCGGCTGCAACAACCAGAACAACGATGTCTGTCGCCTGAGCACCGCGGGCACGCATTGAGGTAAAGGCTGCGTGGCCTGGGGTATCCAGGAAGGTGATCATGCCGTTGTCGGTTTCTACGTGGTAAGCACCGATATGCTGGGTAATACCACCGGCCTCGCCTGCTGCCACCTTGGTGGAGCGGATGTAGTCCAGCAGAGAAGTTTTACCGTGGTCAACGTGGCCCATGATGGTCACGACAGGTGCACGTGACTCGGCGGCAGCACCGGTATCACGGTCGCTCATCAGCGCTTCTTCCAGCTCGTTCTCACGACGCAGGATAACTTTGTGGCCCATCTCTTCGGCAACCAGCTGTGCGGTTTCCTGGTCGATGACCTGGTTAATGGTGGCCATTGCGCCCAGTTTCATCATCGCTTTGATGACCTGAGAGCCTTTAACCGCCATTTTGTTAGCCAGTTCGGCTACGGTGATGGTTTCGCCGATCACAACGTCACGGTTAACCACCTGAGCCGGCTTGTTGAAGCCCTGCTGCAGAGTACTTGGCTTACGCTTGCCTTTACCGCCACGGGTAACGGCGCGCGCTTCTTCACGGTCTGCTTTAGACTCGGAAAGCTTGTTGCCTTTCTTCTGCTTGGTCGCTTTACCGCCACGAGTGCGGGCGCGGCGTTCGCCTTCAACTTTGGCGTCGTTTTCGTCTTCGGCTGCACGGGCGTGCTGAGAGGTGGTCACGTGGTAATCGGCTGTTTCAACCGCAGCGCTTGCTGCTTCAGCTTCGGCCCACTTCTCGCCGTTCTCTTCGGCCATACGGCGCGCTTCTTCCGCTACGCGTTTGGCGTCTTCTTCAACCTTGCGGCGCACTTCCTCTTCCGCTTTACGTTTCAGTTCTGCGGCTTCGGCTTCACGGCGTGCTTTTTCTGCCTGAGCTGGCTTGGTCATTTCGTCGGTATGTTGATTGGTCACTTTTTCTTTTTCCGCTGAATTACGCTTAGCAATCTCCGCGGCCTCACGTTTGGCTTGGTCTTCGGCTGCGCGCTTTGCTTCTGCTTCGCGTTTCGCCAGCTCTTCCGCTGCGCGCTGTGCCTGCTCTTCCGCTTCACGCTGTGCCTGCTCTGCCGCTTCAGCCTGTTGGGCTTCTGGCGTATCGCGATTTACATAAGTGCGTTTCTTGCGGACTTCGATTTGCACCGATTTACTTTTACCGCCGGTGCTCGGAATATTCAAGGTGCTGCGCGTTTTGCGCTGCAACGTGAGCTTACCCGGCGCACTACCGTGTTCACGGTTAAGGTGCGCCAGTAAGGCTTCTTTCTCGTGCTGGGTCACAGAGTCTGTCTCAGACTTGTTAATCCCTGCATCAGCAAACTGCTGTACCAGGCGATCAACTGGAGTCTGAATCTCTGCTGCCAGCGATTTTACGGTTACATCTGTCGTCATGCTGTTCCTTCCTGCTACAGTTTATTACGCGTTGTCGCCAAACCAACAGATATTACGTGCGGCCATAATCAGCTCGCCGGCTTGCTCATCGCTAAGCCCTTCAATATCCGCCAGATCGTCAACACCCTGCTCGGCAAGATCTTCCAGCGTACAAACCCCACGCGCGGCCAGTTTAAAGGCCATGCTGCGCTCAAGACCCGGAAGGTTGAGCAAATCGTCAGCAGGTTTTTGGTCGCCCAGGCTCTCTTCTTGGGCCAGGGCAAGCGTGGTCAATGCAGCTTTGGCGCGATCGCGCAACGCTTCAACCATATCTTCATCCAGACCGTCAATTTCCAGCAGCTCTTTGATTGGCACGTAAGCCAACTCTTCCAGAGTAGAGAAGCCTTCTTCGACCAGTACGGTGGCGAAATCTTCGTCGATATCAAGATACTTGGTGAAGGTATCAATGGCGGCATGAGCTTCGGCCTGGTGCTTGGCCTGCAGATCGTCCGCCGTCATCACGTTCAGTTCCCAACGGTCATCGTCACGATGCTGTTTTAACAATTGGGAAGCCAAACGCACGTTTTGGCCATTACGGCCGATCGCCTGTGCCAGATTGCTGGCTTCGACGGCGATATCCATGGTGCAATTATCTTCATCAACCACGATCGAGGCAACGTCTGCCGGCGCCATGGCGTTGATGACGAACTGCGCAGGGTTATCATCCCACAGGATGATATCGATACGTTCGCCGCCGAGCTCGCTCGAAACGGCCTGAACGCGCGCACCGCGCATACCTACGCAAGCGCCGACCGGGTCGATGCGTTTGTCGTTGGTTTTCACAGCAATTTTTGCACGGGAGCCAGGATCACGGGCTGCCGCTTTAATTTCAATCACTTCTTCGCCGATTTCCGGCACTTCGATGCGGAACAGTTCTTTCAGCATCTCTGCGCTGGAACGGCTGACGAACAGCTGTGCGCCACGAGCTTCAGGACGGACGGCGTACAATATGCCGCGAATTCGGTCGCCCGGACGGAAGTTTTCGCGCGGCAGCATGTCTTCACGGCCAATGACCGCTTCTGCGTTGCTGCCCAGGTCCAGCGCAATGCTGTCACGGTTAACTTTCTTCACCACGCCGGTGACGATTTCACCTTCGTGCTGACGGAAAGCGTCGACGACCATGGCGCGTTCGGCTTCACGTACTTTCTGTACGATAACCTGTTTCGCGGTTTGGGTGGTGATGCGGTCAAAGGTCACAGATTCGATCTGATCTTCAATGTACCCGCCCAACTCGATACCCGGCTCTTCATACTGAGCGGCTTCCAGCGTGATTTCACGCGTTGGCTGGGTCACTTCATCTACGGCGACCCAACGACGGAAGGTATCGAAATCGCCGGTTTTGCGGTCAATGCTGACGCGAACCTCAATTTCCTGCTCGTATTTTTTCTTGGTTGCGGTGGCTAATGCGGTTTCCAACGCTTCGAAAATCTTCTCACGCGGAAGGGATTTTTCGTTGGAAACAGCTTCAACAACAGCCAGAATCTCTTTATTCATCCTAGTTGCCTCATCCAAACTTTAAAAGTGGGGTACCAGGTTCGCTTTCTGGATGTTGCTCAGCGCGAACACTTCATCTTTCCCTTCCACAGTAACCGTGATCATTTCGCCATCGACAGACTTGATAATGCCCTGCCATTTGCGACGGTTCTGTACGGCCATGCGCAGGACCAAGCTGACTTCTTCACCGAGGAAACGAGTATAGTGCTCAGCGGTGAACATCGGGCGATCAAGGCCAGGAGAGGAGACTTCCAAGTTGTAAGCGACTGTGATTGGCTCTTCGACGTCCAATACAGCGCTGACCTGGTGGCTGACATCAGCACAATCGTCAACATTGATGCCGTTTTCACTATCAATATAGATACGGAGCGTCGATTGGCGCGCACGAATAAATTCGATGCCTACAAGCTCAAAGCCCAACGCTTCTACCGGTGCCGAAAGCATCTCTGTTAATTTTTGCTCTAATGTGGACAAGCCCACCCCCAAGACATAAAAAAAGGGCCTAATAGCCCAGTGATTCTGTTGCCAAATAACAAAAAACCCCGAAAATTCGGGGCTTTATGCAACTGGACCCTGTTTGCCGCAAAGCGGCTTCGGTGCAACTTTCTAACAAGTGTCATTTTCAAATGTTGTTCGAGAAAAGCGGAATTCAATCGAAAAGTGTATTTGAAAATAAACACTTAAAGGAAAGTGGTTGCGGGGGCCGGATTTGAACCGACGACCTTCGGGTTATGAGCCCGACGAGCTACCAGGCTGCTCCACCCCGCGTCCGAAAACGTGGCAAATATTACGCCGATAATTGCAAAATTGCAAGTTATCTCTGGGATTTGGTACCGAGGATGGGACTCGAACCCACAAGCCCGTTAGGGCACTACCACCTCAAGGTAGCGTGTCTACCAATTCCACCACCTCGGTACTGATTCTTGCTGCTAACGGCTGTTATTTTATTGAGGTAACAACAACCGTTTTCAAACTCTGTGACTGCTTGCCGCTTACTGTGGGATATCGCTGCTCGGCTTGGTTGGTGCCGCCGGTGCGGTAGTCTGCTCAGATTTCACTGGCTGACCCAGGTTTTCCCACTCGCTGCCTTTCTTGCTCTGGTTGGTGCTCAGGTTGCCCAGGATCAAACTGATGACGAAGAACAATGCCGCCAGAATAGCCGTCATGCGGGTCATGAAGTTACCGGAACCACTCGAACCGAACAATGTGCCAGACGCACCTGCTCCGAATGAGGCTCCCATATCAGCGCCTTTACCTTGCTGCAGCATAATCAGAGCAACAAGCCCGATTGAGATCAGCAGGAAAATTACCAGAAGAGCTTCGTACATAGTTGTACCCGTATCCTTGCGGCTTCACCGCGTGCCAAATGCTTCACACCCCAAAGGCTTCTTTTCTATTAAGAAGTCGCAGGCGTTGTATCAAACTGCCCACTGAAGCGGGTGTGAATACTAACCAAAGCCGCTAACCCGCGCAAGGGCAATTTGCAGCAGCCGGCGTGTTTGCGGAAAAAAACGCCAATAAAATTCGCAGGCTGTGTTTTCCGGGGGCCCCAAACAGCCCCCGGCTCTCGGCAATCCGTTAACCGGCCGCCTTTACAGCATCGGCAATACGATGCGCCAGCGCGGTAACCTGCTGTTCATCCTCACCTTCCACCATCACGCGGATCAAGGGTTCGGTACCTGATTTACGCAAAAGAACGCGGCCACGGCCAGCCAACTCGGTTTCAACCTGCTCGGTGACTTTACGCACATCGTCAGACTCCAACGGGTTGTGCTCGCCGACAAAACGCACGTTAACCAGGATCTGCGGCAACAGTTTCATGCCACTGCACAGGTCGTGCAAACTCATGCTGTTACGCACTATCGCGGTCAGCACCTGCAGGCCGGCGATGATGCCGTCACCCGTTGTGGTTTTATCCAGCAGGATCACGTGGCCGGAGTTTTCT
This sequence comes from Serratia sp. 22264, assembly GCF_052045345.1. NCBI lineage: Bacteria > Pseudomonadati > Pseudomonadota > Gammaproteobacteria > Enterobacterales > Yersiniaceae > Serratia > Serratia sp. 22264. Next base: position 99,525 of record NZ_JBQEOY010000002.1, on the reverse strand, counting down.
GCGCCAATGCGCCAGCCCAGTTCCTGTAGCTTCTCCAGTACGTAGCGGTCACCCACTTTTGCGCGGGCAAACGGGATACCAAGCTGCTTGAGCGCCAGTTCCAGGCCCATGTTGCTCATCAGCGTACCGACTGCGCCACCGCGCAACTGGCCCTGACGCAACCCCTCACGGGCGATGATGTACAGGATCTGGTCGCCATCCACTTTGTTGCCAAGGTGATCAACCATCATCACGCGGTCGCCGTCACCGTCAAACGCCAGACCGACGTGCGCTTTTTCCAGCAGTACGCGTTCTTGCAGTTGGCGAACGTCGGTCGCGCCGCATTTCTCATTGATGTTCATGCCATCCGGCTCAACGCCGATAGCAATCACCGTAGCGCCCAGCTCTCGCAACACGCTCGGTGCGATGTGGTAGGTCGCGCCGTTGGCGCAGTCCACCACGATTTTCAGGCCCTTCAGGCTCAGTTCGCTCGGGAAGGTGCCTTTGCAGAATTCGATGTAACGGCCGGCGGCATCGATAATCCGGCTCGCCTTACCCAACTCGGCAGACTCCACGCAGGTCAGCGGTTTTTCCATTTCGGCTTCAATGGCCTCTTCGACATGATCCGGCAGCTTGGCCCCATCAATGGAGAAGAATTTAATACCGTTGTCGTAGAATGGGTTATGTGATGCAGAGATCACGATACCGGCTTCGGCACGGAAGGTACGCGTCAGATAAGCCACCGCCGGCGTCGGCATCGGACCGGTGAAAGAAGCGGATAACCCCGCAGCGGCCAGGCCGGCCTCCAGCGCCGACTCCAGCATGTAGCCGGAAATGCGGGTATCTTTACCGATAATGATTTTGCGGGAGCCGTGACGTGCCAGTACCTTACCCGCAGCCCAGCCAAGTTTCAGCACGAAATCCGGGGTAATAGGGCTATCGCCGACTTTGCCACGAATGCCGTCGGTACCAAAATATTTGCGCTCGCTCATGTCTCTGTCATCCCTTAGCTGAAAGTGTTGCCTCGACGACACGCATCGCCTCGACGGTTTCTTTAACGTCATGCACTCTGACAATCTGTGCGCCCTGCATAGCGGCGATCACCGCACAGGCCACGCTGCCGATAACCCGCTGTTCAGGGGGGACATTCAGCAGCTGTCCAATCATCGACTTACGCGACATCCCTACCAACAGCGGCAGGCCAAAGTGATGAAACTCTGACAATCTGGCCAGCAGTTGATAATTGTGAGCCAAATTCTTACCGAAACCGAATCCCGGGTCGAGCAGCAATTTCTGATTTGTAATGCCGGCGGCATTGCAACGTTCGATATGCCGCTGGAAAAATGTATTCACATCGGCGATCAGGTCGTCATAATGCGGCGCCTGCTGCATGGTGCGCGGTTCGCCCTGCATGTGCATCAGGCACACCGGCAGCCCGCTTGCCACGGCAGCCTCCAGCGCCCCCGGCTCCTGCAGCGAGCGAACGTCATTGATCAGATGCGCACCCGCTTTAGCCGACTCGCGAATCACCCCCGCTTTCGAAGTATCCACCGAGATAAAGACTTCAAAACGCCGGGCAATTGCTTCCACCACAGGCACCACGCGTGCGATCTCCTCCTCTTCGCTGACCTCCGCGGCTCCCGGCCTGGTCGACTCTCCGCCCACGTCAATCATGGTCGCACCGGCTGAAATCAGCGCATGCGCATGCAACAACGCCTGATTCAAGGTGTTGTGACGGCCGCCGTCAGAGAAAGAATCCGGGGTTACATTGAGGATCCCCATCACCCGTGGATGGGAGAGATCGAGAGTCATGTCTCGCACGGTTAACTGCATCGCTAATTCACCTTACTGTCGCCTGGATCACTGCCCGCCGGGCAATAAAAAACCCCGGCATGCCGGGGTTCGATGTTATTACACAGCCGAAGTTACTTGTCTAGCTGTTCAGACAGGGTATTGCCTGGGTTTGGCGTGCGCGGCTCATCTACCGGCGTCGGGGCTTTTGGGGTGCCGCCGTTGTCGGAATTGCTGCCCTTGTTCACATCGTCCCAACCCGCTGGCGGACGCACGTCTTTACGGTTCATCAGATCGTCAATCTGTGGCGCATCGATGGTTTCATACTTCATCAAGGCATCCTTCATTGAATGCAGGATGTCCATGTTTTCCATCAACAACGCACGCGCACGGATATAGTTGCGTTCGATCAGGGATTTCACTTCCTGGTCGATGATGCGCGCAGTTTCGTCCGACATGTGTTTCGCTTTGGCCACGGAACGGCCCAGGAACACTTCGCCCTCTTCTTCCGCATACAGCAGCGGCCCCAGCTTCTCGGAGAAGCCCCATTGGGTCACCATGTTGCGGGCAATCGAGGTCGCCACTTTAATGTCGTTCGACGCACCGGTAGAGACTTTCTCTGGCCCGTAAATGATCTCTTCAGCCAGACGACCGCCGTACAGCGTAGAGATTTGGCTCTCCAGCTTCTGACGGCTGGCGCTGATTGCATCGCCTTCCGGCAGGAAGAAGGTAACACCCAACGCACGGCCACGCGGAATAATAGTGACCTTGTGCACCGGATCGTGCTCAGGAACCAGACGGCCGATAATGGCGTGGCCTGCTTCGTGATACGCGGTCGACTCTTTCTGCGCTTCGGTCATCACCATGGAGCGACGTTCCGCGCCCATCATGATTTTGTCTTTGGCTTTTTCGAACTCAACCATCGACACTACGCGTTTGTTGCCGCGGGCGGCAAACAGAGCCGCTTCGTTGACCAGGTTAGCCAGGTCCGCACCGGAGAAGCCCGGGGTACCACGTGCAAGCACAGAAGCATCAACGTCTGGCGCCAACGGCACGCGACGTGAATGCACCTTCAGGATTTGTTCACGGCCACGCACGTCCGGCAGACCCACCACGACCTGACGGTCGAAACGGCCTGGACGCAGCAACGCCGGGTCAAGCACGTCCGGACGGTTGGTCGCAGCGATGACGATAATGCCTTCGTTGCCTTCAAAGCCGTCCATCTCAACCAGCATCTGGTTCAGCGTCTGTTCACGTTCATCATGACCGCCACCCAGACCGGCGCCACGCTGACGACCGACGGCGTCGATTTCATCGATGAAGATGATGCACGGTGCCGCTTTCTTCGCTTGCTCGAACATATCGCGCACACGGGAAGCACCCACACCGACAAACATTTCCACGAAGTCGGAGCCGGAAATGGTGAAGAACGGCACTTTTGCTTCACCCGCGATGGCTTTCGCCAGCAGGGTTTTACCGGTCCCCGGCGGGCCAACCATCAGCACGCCTTTCGGGATCTTGCCGCCCAACTTCTGGAAGCGGCTCGGCTCGCGCAGGTATTCCACCAGTTCGCTCACTTCTTCTTTTGCTTCATCGCAACCGGCAACGTCGGCAAAAGTGGTTTTGATCTGGTCTTCCGTCAGCATACGGGCCTTGCTCTTGCCGAAGGACATCGCGCCCTTGCCGCCGCCGCCCTGCATCTGCCGCATGAAGAAGATCCAAACCCCAATCAGCAACAGCATCGGGAACCATGAAATGAAGATAGAAGCCAGCAAGCTCGGCTCTTCAGGCGGTTCACCAACAACTTTCACATTTTTCGTCAACAACGTATCAAGCAACTTAGGATCGTTGACAGGGATGTAGGTCGTGTATTTGTTACTGTCTTTCTTGGTAACGTTAATTTCACGTCCGTTGATTCGCGCTTCGCGAACCTGGTCCTGGGTCAGCTCGGACATGAAGGTAGAGTAATCCACCCTACGGCCATTCGACTCGCTGGGCCCAAAGCTCTGGAATACAGACATCAACACTACCGCGATGACTAACCAGAGAATTAGGTTTTTCGCCATGTCACTCAAGGGATTAACCTCATATTACAACTGTGTTAACAAACAGCGTTAGGGTACTACAGCTTGCGCCCTGTCGCTACAATGTACACTTCGCGCGAACGTGCGCGGGAAGCGTCTGGCTTACGAATCTTAACCTTCGTAAACAGGGAGCGAATTTCCCGTAGGTACTCGTCAAAGCCATCTCCCTGGAACACCTTCACCAGGAAACTTCCGCCTGGCGCGAGGACATCACGACACATTCCCAGTGCTAATTCCACCAGATACATCGATCTTGGAATATCGACGGCCGGAGTGCCACTCATATTCGGGGCCATGTCAGACATAACCACCTGAACCTTACTTTCACCTACACGTTCCAACAGAGCTTTAAGGACCAGTTCATCACGAAAATCGCCCTGAAGGAAATCGACACCAACGATAGGATCCATTGGCAAAATATCACAGGCGATGATACGACCGTTACCGCCGATCTGCGTTACTACATACTGCGACCAACCGCCCGGCGCTGCGCCTAAATCCACTACGGTCATGCCGGGTTTAAATAGCTTGTCACTTTGCTGTATTTCATCAAGTTTAAACCAGGCGCGCGAACGCAGCCCTTTTTTCTGCGCCTGTTGCACATATTTATCGCTAAAGTGTTCTTGTAACCAGCGACTGGAGCTAGCAGAACGCTTTTTATTAGCCATCTCGTTTTCCAACTATCATAAAAAGAGTCTTATGTCAGGTTCGCTGCTCACGTAGACTCACACCGGTGAAGACCGATTTGGTGATATACATGAGATGGCGGTAGAATGTACCGTTTTCAATCCCAACTTAAGCAAAAAAGACAATGAATCTGAATAATAAACAAAAACAGCACCTGAAAGGCTTGGCGCATCCGTTAAAACCGGTTGTCATGCTGGGTAATAACGGTCTCACCGAAGGGGTGCTGGCTGAAATTGAACAGGCTCTGGAACATCATGAGCTGATCAAGGTAAAAATCGCTGCTGAAGATCGCGAAACCAAAACCCTGATCGCCGACGCTATCGTGCGTGAAACGGGTGCCTGCAACGTACAAGTCATCGGCAGTACGCTTATTCTTTACCGCCCATCGAAAGAGCGCAAGATCAGTCTACCGCGTTAATAAGCATTGGGTTAACGAAAAGGTGCCATGCACCTGATTCAGATAAAAGGCCGCATGCGGCCTTTTTCCTTTCTTTACAAAACCCTGGCGATTTTCTGAGCGATTGGGCGTATATCAGAGATATTCAACCTTCAAGATCTCATAATCTACATCGCCGCCCGGGGTTTTAATGACGACCACATCGTCCTGCTCTTTACCGATCAAACCGCGTGCCATAGGTGAATTTACCGAAATCAGATTTTTCTTGAAGTCGGCCTCATCGTCACCCACGATTCGGTAAGTCACTTCTTCTTCGCTATCCAGATTCATCACCGAAACGGTGGAGCCAAAAATCACGCGGCCATTGTTTGGCATCTTGGTGATGTCGATCACTTGCGCGTTCGACAGTTTGGCTTCAATTTCCTGAATACGCCCTTCGCAAAAACCTTGCTGCTCACGAGCCGCATGGTACTCTGCGTTTTCTTTCAAATCGCCGTGTTCACGGGCAGTCGCGATGTCCGCAATGATTTTAGGACGGCGCACACCCTTCAGATATTCAAGCTCTTCGCGCAGTTTTTCAGCGCCAAACAAAGTCATCGGGATCTGTTTCATATAGTAAATACCTCTAAATCTTCCTGTTCAAATAGCCGTCGTCCTGACGTGTTCGAATGAAAAAACGGTGGGTGTATGCCCCCCGCCTCCAGGCGACAAACAAAAGAAGCCTGACTCGGGACATTCGCCCAAGTCAGGATCGATTTTGCATTTTGATACGCATTTTAGCGTAGAGTTCCTTGAGGGTCATCGTTTACTTTCTCCCTGAATGCACCGTAGTATGACGGCACGTTATCCAGCTGTTATCCCGAGATTATGCGTTTTTCACGAATTGTCAGTGCATTGGCTTGCGCATTTGTTCTGAATGCAAATGCGGCCCCGGTGGAAGATTACACACAATATTTGCCTGATGGGGCCAACCTTGCCCTGGTAGTTCAGAAGATCGGCGCCGATGCGCCGACCATCGATTATCATTCACAGCAAATGGCGTTACCGGCCAGTACCCAAAAGGTGCTGACGGCGCTGGCTGCCTTGTTGCAGCTCGGCCCCGACTATCGCTTCACCACCACGCTGGAAAGCCAGGGCGACATCAGTGACGGTGTGCTGCGCGGCAATCTGATCGCCCGCTTCAGCGGCGACCCGACCTTTAAACGCCAAAGCCTGCGTAATATGGTGGCGATCCTGAAAAAACAGGGCGTGCGCCAGATTACCGGCGACGTGCTGGTCGACACGTCGGTATTCGCCAGCCACGACAAGGCCCCAGGTTGGCCGTGGAACGATCTGACGCAGTGCTTTAGTGCACCGCCGGCAGCGGCGATCGTCGATCGCAACTGCTTCTCGGTATCGCTGTACAGTGCGCCAAACCCAGGCGATATGGCCTTTATACGCGTAGCCTCTTATTACCCGGTCAACATGTTCAGCCAGGTGCGAACATTGGCGAGAGGCTCTGCGGACGCCCAATACTGTGAGCTGGACGTGGTGCCGGGCGAACTGAACCGCTTTACCCTGACCGGCTGCCTGACCCAACGCAGCGATCCGCTGCCGCTGGCGTTCGCCATTCAGGATGGAGCCAGCTATGCCGGGGCTATCCTGAAAGATGAGCTGACGCAAGCCGGCATCCAGATAGATGGCCACCTGAAACGCCAGACTCAACCTGGCCTGGCCGGCACGGTGATTGCGCAGACGCAATCGGCACCGTTGCACGAATTGCTGAAAATCATGTTGAAGAAATCGGACAACATGATCGCCGATACCGTGTTCCGCACTATCGGCCATGAACGTTTCGGCGTTCCGGGTACCTGGCGCGCCGGCGCGGACGCCGTACGTCAGGTGCTGCGTCAAAAAGCCGGGGTCGATCTGGGCAACAGCATTGTGGTGGACGGCTCTGGCCTCTCGCGTCATAACCTGCTGGCCCCGGCGACCATGATGCAAGCGTTGCAATACATCGCGCAGCATGACAGCGAACTGAATTTTATTTCGATGCTGCCGCTGTCCGGCTACGACGGCACGCTGCGCTACCGTGGCGGGCTGCACGAAGCCGGTGTCGATGGCAAGGTTTCCGCCAAAACCGGCGCACTGCAGGGCGTGTATAACCTGGCGGGCTTTATCACCACCGCCAGCGGCCAACGTTTTGCTTTCGTGCAATACCTGTCGGGTTATGCCGTGCCGCCGGAAGATCAGAAACAGCGTCGCGCTCCTCTGGTGCGTTTCGAAAGCCGCTTGTACCGGGATATTTATCAGAATAACTGAGGGTCAGGATGAAACTGCTGATTGTTGAAGACGATGAGCTGTTGCAGCAAGGGCTGGCGCTGGCATTGGCCAACGAGGGTTATGCCTGCGACTGCGCCGCTACGGCGGCGCAAGCCAATGCGCTGCTCATTACCAGCCAATACAGCATGATCATCCTCGATCTCGGTCTGCCCGACCAGGACGGCGCCAGCCTGCTGCGGCAGTGGCGCCGTCAGCAAGTCGACTTGCCGGTGCTGATCCTCACCGCCCGCGACGCACTGGAAGACCGTGTCGACGGGCTGGACGCCGGTGCTGACGATTACCTGGTGAAGCCCTTCGCGCTGGTTGAGCTGCAGGCGCGGGTACGCGCCTTAATCCGCCGCTATCAGGGCCACAGCGACAACCTCATGCAACTGGACGATCTCCAGCTCAATCTTTCCAGCCAGCAGGTTTACGTTCAACAACAGCCGGTTGAAGTCACGCCAAAAGAGTTCGCCATCCTGTCTCGCCTTATGATGCGCGCCGGGCAAACGGTCAATCGTGAACTGCTGCAGCAGGACCTTTACACCTGGCAGGATGATTTAGGTTCCAACACGCTGGAAGTGCATATCCATAACCTGCGCCGCAAATTGGGCAAGGATCGCATCCGTACCGTCCGCGGTATCGGTTATCGCCTGGAATCCTCATCATGATCAGCATGCGCCGTCGTCTGTTGTTGATGCTGGCGCTGATCCTCCTGGTCACCCAGCTTATCAGCGCCTTTTGGTTGTGGCATGAAAGCCAGGAACAAATCAGCTTCCTGGTGGATGAAACGCTGTCGGCCAAGATCCGTACCGAGCGCGTCGACACCGAAATCGCCGAAGCGATAGCTTCGCTGCTCGCTCCTTCCCTGATCATGATGATCGTCACGCTGCTCGCCTCATTCTGGGCCATTAGCTGGATTATCCGCCCACTCAATCAGCTGCAACAACGGCTGGAAAAACGCTCCGCCGATAATCTGACCCCACTGCCGCTCAACAGCGACAGCCTGGAAATGAAAGCGGTCACCACGGCACTCAATCAGCTTTTCTCACGCCTGGACAACACCATCCAGCAAGAGCGGCTGTTCACCGCCGACGCGGCACATGAACTGCGCACGCCGTTGGCAGGGATCAGACTGCACCTGGAACTGATGGAAAAACAGGGTATTACACAAAGCAAACCGCTGATTACCCGCATTGACCAACTGATGCACACCGTCGAACAGCTGCTGATGCTGTCGCGCGCCGGGCAGGATTTTGCCAGCGGGCACTATCAACGTTTTGACTGGGTGAAAGATGTGATCCAGCCACTAAAGGATGAGCTTGAGGAGCTGGCCGCTCAACGCGAACAAAAGTTGCTTTGGCGACTCCCTGCGGAGGCGCAAATCCATGGCGATCCGGTGCTGTTGCGCCTCTTGCTGCGCAACCTGGTGGAGAATGCGCACCGCTACAGCCCCGAAGGCAGCCTCATTCAGGTTAAGCTTATACCGCAGGATCGCGGCCACCTGCTGCAGGTGATCGATGAAGGCCCAGGCGTTAAAGAAAAGATGGCGGGTGAACTCACCCAGGCGTTCCGCCGTATGGATCAGCGTTATGGCGGCAGTGGGCTAGGACTGAACATCGTAACCCGTATCGTGCAGTTGCATCAGGGGCACCTGACGCTGGAAAATCGGCAGGATGCCAGTGGGCTGAATGCCCAATGCTGGCTACCCAAAAACGTGCTGAACAAATAACGTCGATAAAAAAAGGCCCAGTATTGTGAACTGGGCCCTTCTCTTCGCAAGATTATTTCTGGTAAACGATCTCGACGCCTTCGTCGTCATCTTCGTCCCAGTCGTCATCCCAATCGTCATCCGCTTCGGCTTCCACTTCCGCGAGCTGTTCACGGTGGTAATCGTCCCACATGAACTCGACTTTCTCAGGTGCGCTTTCTTCGATCGCCATAGCTTTCGGTTGGCTGTTGATAAAGTTCATCACGTCCCAGCACAGCGCATTGACACCTTCGCGGTTGGCGGCGGAGATCATGTAGTACTTACCTTCCCAACCCATGTCCTCTGCGATAGCCTTGGCACGTTCGGCCGCTTCTTCCGCACCTACCAGGTCAACTTTGTTGAACACCAGCCAGCGTGGCTTCTGCGCCAGATTTTCGCTGTATTGGTTCAGCTCATTGATGATGACTTTGGCATTTTCTACCGGGTTGGATTCGTCGATCGGGGCGATATCCACCAGGTGCAACAGCACGCGGCAACGCTCCAGATGCTTCAGGAAACGGATACCCAGGCCGGCACCGTCGGATGCACCTTCAATCAGCCCCGGAATATCGGCAACCACAAAGCTCTGCTCGTGATCCATACGCACCACGCCGAGGCTTGGCACCAGAGTGGTAAACGGATAATCGGCAACCTTTGGCTTGGCGGCGGAAACCGCGCGGATAAAGGTCGACTTGCCGGCATTCGGCAGACCAAGCATGCCGACATCGGCCAGCAGCAGCAGCTCCAGCAAGATGTCGCGGGCTTCACCGGCAGTGCCCAGCGTCTTCTGACGCGGTGCACGGTTAACCGAGGATTTGAAACGGGTGTTGCCCAAACCGTGCCAACCGCCTTTAGCGACCATCAGTTGTTGGCCGTGGCGGGTCATGTCACCGAGGATCTCGCCAGTGCCCTGATCCTGCACGCGAGTACCGACCGGCACCTTGACGGTAATGTCTTTGCCACGCTTACCGGTACAGTCACGGCTCTGGCCATTCTGACCGCGTTCGGCACGGAAAGATTTCTCAAAGCGGTAGTCGATCAACGTATTGAGGTTTTCGTCCGCCAGCAGATAGACGTCACCGCCGTCACCGCCATCGCCGCCATCCGGCCCACCGTTCGGGATATACTTTTCGCGGCGGAAGCTGACACAACCATTACCACCGTCACCTGCAACGACCAAAATCGCTGCTTCATCTACAAACTTCATTTACCGTCTCCGTAAATCATTCACCGGGCTGCTTTAAAGGAGCAACCAGGTTGGTTTCTGCCCGTCGCGGCCACCACCGGTGACCAATTGCGGAAAACATGGCGCCCGCTACCACCACGAAAGCACCGATATAGCCGACGACATTCAATGCCGGGGCGGCGAATACGTGTGGCCAGGCCAGCGCCAATAAATCTGAAAACAGCAGGGTAAACAGCGGCGTCAGCGTGATTAACGCACTCACCTGCGCCGCCTGCCAGCGCGCCATGGCTTCCGCCAGTGCGCCATAGCCAATCAACGTGTTGGCGCCACAAAACAGCAGGCAGGCCAATTGCCAACCGCTGAGCTGGGAAATCAGCTCTGGCCGGGCCAGAGGGAACAGCGCCACTGCACATAAAGTGTACAACATTACCAGGATCTGCGGCGAGGCCAATCGGCGCAGCAATACTTTCTGCGCAACGCCATAAGTAACCCAAACCATCGCCGCACAGACGCCCAACAGCACCCCAAGGGTGTAATCCGTCAGGCGGGTGAAAATCTCAATCAGGCTGACATTGAAAAACAGCATCAGTCCACAGATCAACATTAGCGCGCCAATCACTTGGGTGATACGCATGCGTTCTTTTAAAATCAACACGCTGGCGAACATCATACCCACCGGCGACAGCTGGCCGATCACCTGCGATGCCGTCGGGCTGAGATACTGCAGCGAAGAACTGAAGAAGATAAAATTCCCCAACAGGCCCGCAGTGGCGACAGCCAGTATTAACAGCCAGCGCGGCTGACGGAACATTTTTACCGGGGGCAGCCTGCCGCGTATCGCCAGAATGGCCCCCAGGCCGAGTGCAGCAAGGGTAAATCGATACCAAACGATGGTAAATGGATCCATCACTACCAGCACTTCTTTCATCGCAATCGGCAACGCACCCCAGCAAATCGCCGTAGTCACCGCCAGAGAAATGCCAATTCCGACCTGCTGTTTCGTTTCCATCTTACCTTTGCCAACGCTGACGGGCCGGTACATAAGCAGCCCATAAATGTAAAAAGCCCCGCAACGAGTTGCGGGGCTTACATCTATTTAGTAAGGCTCGGAAAATTATTCAGCTTCGATGCTGATGAATTTACGATTGCTCGGGCCTTTAACTTCGAACTTGACTTTACCGTCTTTCAAAGCAAACAGAGTGTGGTCTTTGCCGCAACCCACGTTGGTACCAGCGTGGAATTTGGTGCCGCGCTGACGAACGATGATGCTGCCTGCCAGTACTGCTTCGCCGCCAAAGCGTTTTACGCCCAGACGTTTAGCTTCTGAATCGCGACCGTTACGAGTCGAGCCGCCAGCCTTTTTGTGTGCCATTAATCCGCTCTCCTAACTTAAGCGCTGATGCCGGTGATTTTAACGTCAGTGAACCACTGACGGTGGCCCTGCTGCTTACGGTGGTGCTTACGACGACGAAACTTAACAATCTTAATTTTCTCGCCACGACCGTGAGCAACGACTTCAGCTTTGATCTTACCGCCATCGACGAAAGGAACGCCGATTTTGATATCTTCGCCATTAGCGATCATCAGAATCTGGTCAAACTCAACCGCTTCACCAGTTGCGATGTCCAGCTTTTCCAAGCGAACGGTCTGACCTTCGCTTACTCGGTGTTGTTTACCACCACTTTGGAAAACCGCGTACATATAAAACTCCGCTTTCCGCGTGCCCAACTGTTTAGTACAGAGCGCGCTATAAATATTCACAATAGGGCGCGAATTCTACGCAATAATCCCGCATATGACAAGAGCAGAATAAGACCAGAAGCAGAAAAAAGAAGAAAAAAAGCACAGTTTCTTTCATGGCGTTTATCTGAGCCGTTTTTCAAGTACAATCAGGAGGACAGTTACCGCCATGTACCGATGTGAGCAGCGATCTCAACGCGGTGAAGAGAAACACAGCTGAAAAAAATACAATGAACCTAGAGCAAATTACCGAGTTAACCGCGCAAGATATGGCGGCCGTGAACGCAACAATTCTCGAACAGCTGAATTCCGATGTCACACTCATCAATCAGCTTGGCTATTACATTATCAGCGGTGGCGGTAAACGCATCCGCCCGATGATCGCCGTTCTGGCGGCGCGGGCATTGCATTATCAAGGTGATAAGCACATTACCGTCGCTGCGCTGATCGAATTCATTCATACCGCGACTCTGCTGCATGATGACGTGGTGGATGAATCCGACATGCGACGCGGCAAGGCTACCGCCAATGCCGCGTTCGGCAATGCTGCCAGCGTGCTGGTGGGCGACTTCATTTATACCCGCGCTTTCCAGATGATGACCAGCCTGGAGTCACTCCGCGTGCTGGCGCTGATGTCCGAAGCGGTCAACGTCATTGCTGAAGGTGAAGTGCTGCAGTTAATGAACGTGAACGATCCGGACATCACCGAAGAAAGCTATATGCGGGTAATCTACAGCAAAACCGCTCGTCTGTTTGAAGCGGCGGCGCAATCGTCGGCGATCCTTTCAGACGCCAGCGAAGCAGAAGAAAAAGCGCTGCAGGATTACGGCCGTTATCTCGGCACCGCTTTCCAGTTGATCGACGATCTGCTCGATTACAGCGCCGACGGCAGCACCCTGGGTAAAAATACCGGCGACGATCTGAACGAAGGGAAGCCCACACTGCCCTTGCTGCACGCCATGCGTAACGGCAACAGCGCGCAAACGGCCATGATCCGCGAAGCCATTGAGCAAGGCAGCGGCCGTCATCTGCTGGAACCTGTTTTACAGGCCATGCAACAGTGCGGTTCGCTTGAATATACCCGCCAACGCGCCGAAGAAGAAGCAGATAAGGCGATTGCCGCGCTGCAGGTTCTGCCGGAATCCCCTCATCGCTCCGCATTGGAAGGATTAGCGCACCTTGCGGTTCAGCGAGATTTTTGAGAAACAAAAAACTTAAGCAGTTTCTACAGACCCGCGGCGCGGGTCTGTTTCACTTCCCCTCCGTAATACGCGCCAGCAGGCTACCTATGCCTTCACGCATCAGGAACGCCAATACTTTGTCACGCTCGGTTTCCGTCAGGTGATAGTAATATTCAATCCATACTGCCAACGGATCCTTTCGCTCGATGTCATAAATAGCCGGATCTTCTTTCATCATCAGTAAGTTGCGCGTACCTGACGGTAAGCTGTCAATATGATATTCCAGCGCCTTTCCCTGCACGCCTTTACGCCGGCGGCTGATCCAGCCATCACGACGCGCCATCAAATTTATTCCCTGTGGTGAAGAGGGTAATCCTGCAATGCCTGTAAGTTCCTTGGCGGCAAACCACTCTTTTTTCATAGCCATGATCTCTGAGGAAAATGTGCAAAGATATTTTTTAGAAATTAATGAGATATTTTTTTGGAAATTTAGTGGTATTCTAGTTTCCGTATAAGCGTTTCATGTTGTTCAAACGATTAATCTTGACCTGTTAGTTATACCACTAACAGAACTTTCGCTAATCAAAAAAGGGAATGCAAACATGAATTCAAGGAACAAGGACTGGCACCCGGCGGATATCATTGCAGCTTTACGTAAGAAGGGAACGACACTGGCGGCGGTATCCCGCAAAGCGGGGCTTAGTTCATCAACACTGGCAAACGCGCTATCTCGGCCCTGGCCAAAAGGGGAATGGCTGATTGCCGAAGCGCTGGACATCCATCCTGCCGAGATCTGGCCAAGCCGCTATTTCGACCCGCACACCAACGACCTGCTGAATCGAAAAGCCCGTATCAGGTCATGATTCGGGCATAAAAAAACCGCCGGTGCGATGTCCGGCGGCTTGTGCATACTCATGCGTCCTGGGTTGATCAGTTATTGATAAACTTTTCGCCCAGTTCGATATCTTTATGCAGAACATCCAGCATCTCTTCCAACGCTTTCTGCTCGAACGCGCTCAGAGTACCGATGTCTTTACGTTCTTCTACGCCATTTTTGCCCAGCAGCAGTGGCTGTGCGAAGAAGCGGGCATATTTGCCGTCACCTTCCACATAAGCGCATTCCACCACGCCCGCTTCGCCTTGCAGCGCACGAACCAGAGACAGGCCGAAACGCGCCGCCGCCTGACCCATTGACAGAGTTGCGGACCCGCCGCCGGCTTTGGCTTCAACCACTTCAGTACCCGCATTCTGGATACGCTTGGTCAGATCCGCCACTTCCTGCTCGGTAAAGCTCACGCCCGGAATCTGTGACAACAGTGGCAGAATGGTCACGCCAGAATGCCCGCCGATAACCGGCACGTTCAGCTCTTCCGGCTGTTTGCCTTTCAGCTCAGCCACGAAGGTGTTGGAACGGATGATATCCAGCGAGGTCACGCCAAACAGTTTGTTTTTGTCGTAAACACCGGCTTTCTTCAGCACTTCTGCCGCGATTGCCACGGTGGTGTTTACCGGGTTGGTGATAATGCCGATACAGGCTTTCGGGCAGGTTGTTGCCACTTGCTGGATCAGATTACGCACGATGCCTGCGTTGACATTGAACAGATCTGAACGATCCATACCAGGTTTACGCGCAACGCCGGCAGAAATCAGCACTACGTCTGCACCATGCAGAGCCGGAGTAGCATCTTCGCCGCTGAAGCCTTTGATTTTAACTGCGGTAGGGATGTGGCTTAAGTCGACGGCAACGCCTGGGGTAACGGGGGCAATGTCGTAGAGAGAGAGTTCAGAACCTGAAGGAAGCTGGGTTTTGAGTAGAAGGGCGAGGGCCTGGCCGATACCGCCAGCAGCACCGAGAACTGCAACTTTCATCCTATACTCCTTTATTATCTTAAATATATAAAGCGCCGTGAATATGTTGGTTACGGACCTTAAATTATTACACCTTTAAAAACAATCTCTTAACAGTCTGTTTGAGAACTGGCGCAATAAAACAGCCGATGTCGCGCTCATTTTAAATTAAATGGCTTACACATTAAGGGCATAGCGCACATTAATCAAAAATAGTGCGAGGTTATTCACAAGCAAGTTAACCGGCGGTTACATTACACCCTTACACAACATCAGAACAACATCATTTTAATAACATTTTCTTTACCGCCACGGGCCGCTTTTTCGGTCGCTGAAAGGGCATATTCATGGGGTACGGATTTTGTTAAAATCCCGCCCTTTCCTCATTGTCCGGGCAGCATTGTTTTCTTCGGACGTCCTCTTATTGCATAAAAATTCATTTATATGCATAATAATCACTTCTATTGTCAACATTCCACGGTGCAAAATGCGTAATCCCGCAAAGCAGGAAGATCTGATCAAGGCGTTTAAAGCGTTATTGAAAGAAGAAAAATTCAGTTCTCAAGGCGAGATCGTTTTGGCGCTGCAAGAAGAAGGCTTCGAAAACATCAACCAATCCAAAGTATCGCGCATGCTGACCAAGTTCGGCGCGGTGCGTACCCGCAATGCAAAAATGGAAATGGTGTATTGCCTTCCAGCCGAGCTCGGCGTGCCGACCACCACCAGCCCACTGAAAAATTTGGTGCTGGATGTCGATCACAACGATGCCGTAGTGGTCATTCATACCAGCCCCGGCGCCGCACAGTTGATCGCCCGCCTGCTGGATTCCCTGGGTAAATCCGAAGGCATACTCGGCACCATCGCCGGTGACGACACCATTTTCGTTACCCCGGCCAGCAGCTTTACCGCTCGCCAGCTGTACGAAGCCATTCTGTCGCTGTTCGAACAAGAGTTATGATACTCAACGCTAACAAAATGCGGCTGACGGTCGCGTTTTGTTAGCGCTTCTTTAACTCTGTCTTTACCTTTCCCCCGCGCCCTACCACGTTTAAAACCTGATTTCCGCCTTGTTACGGCACATTCCAATGACATTTATATAAAGCCAGCGATAGCTGCTGCCCTTTTCCGCACATTTGGTCAAAAACACTTACCTTATTGAAATTACATAAATTTAACATCAAAAGAACGTTTTATGAGCGTTTTTTATTCCATATGGTTATTAAAAATAAGAGACGCCATAATAAAGTTTCACTAGAAACTGTTAGCTAGCTATTAATTTTTAGAGTTACTAGATGTATACTCATTTCCGTGACGTAAATCACAGTTCATTGGAACTGATAAAAGAATACGATAAGGTGAAATCATGAAGATTAAAGCTACAGTTGCAACTCTCAGCATCCTGTCTGTGCTTTCCTTTGGCGCATTTGCAGCACAATCCGTTGATGCAGATCAAGCAGCCAAACTGCAGTCCGCAGGCACCATTACCGTCAGCGGCGTAGCCGGCGCCCCTTCAGATATCCGTCAGGCGCTGTCTGAAAAAGCCGATGCCCGTGGCGCGACCGCTTACCGTGTGATCGAAGCGCGCAATGAAGGCAACTACCACGCCACGGCTGAAATTTATAAATAAGACCCCGGCATTACCCGGCAACGGGCAATATCTCTCTGGAAACCAGCATTGCCGATAACAGCTTTCAAGAATAATAAACGCTGTAAAGCCCTTCCTGGCTGTTATCGCTACAGGACACACGACCATGAACATGAAAGCTACCCTCGCGGCAATTAGCCTGATGTCAGCCCTTTCGTTCGGCGCTTCAGCCGCTACGTTGATCACCAATGACCAGGCCGCGGATCTTCAGTCTGTCGGCACCATTACCGCCAGTGGCGTCACAGGTGCACCTTCGGATATTCGTCAGGCGCTGTCCGACAAAGCCGATAAACAAGGCGCTAAAGCGTACCGCGTGATCGAAGCCTACGAAAACGGCAACTGGCACGCGACTGCCGAAATCTACAAATAACAATTCAGAGAACGCGATTGCCGAACTGATTACCCTCGTCACTGCCACTGCCGAGTTCTGTCGTAAACGCGAATTCTCTGAAGTTTATCGTCGTCCTATCCGACGAACCCCGTTGCCCTCGCTCGCGAGGGCTTTTTTATAGGCGAAAAAAAGGGCCGCAAACGGCCCTTTCTCGAATCAACCCTGTCGATCAGTAGGTGACTTTCGGCTCTGGCTTGTTGGCCAGTGCCTCCAGCAGCCGATCGTGGATCCCGCCGAACCCACCGTTGCTCATCACCAGGATATGGTCACCCGGCTGGGCGGTTCTCACAATCATGTCCACCAAGGTGCCGAGATCGGCACTCCAGTGGGCCGGCTGCACGCAGGCTTCCGCCACTTCCGCCACCTGCCAGGGAATATGGTGCGGCTGGAACAGGAATACCTCATCGGCACGGCCAAGCGATGGCGCCAAATCGTTCTTGCTGATACCCATTTTCATGGTATTGGAGCGTGGTTCAAGCACCGCCAGAATACGGGCGGTGCCGCCCACTTTACCGCGCAGAGCGGCCAGGGTCGCCAGGATCGCCGTTGGGTGATGCGCAAAATCGTCATACACCGTGACGCCATTGGCTTCACCGCGCAACTCCAGGCGGCGACGGGCATTGATGAAATCGCCGAGCACGGCGCAGGCGTCCGCAGGCTGCACGCCAACGTGACGTGCGGCAGCAATCGCCATCAGGCCATTATGCATATTGTGTTCGCCCACCAGCGCCCATTTCACCTCGCCCGCTTTTTCGCCATCGAGGAACACTTCATAGTGGCTGGCGTCCGGCGTCAGCTTGTGCGCCCGCCATGCGCCTTCTTCCCCGACCAACTCCTGCTCGCTCCAACAGCCCATCGCCATCACCTGTTTCAGGTGGTTGTCGTTATCAGGCAAAATGATCTTGCCCTTGCCCGGCACCAGACGCACCAGATGATGGAACTGCTTCTGGATCGCTTTCAGATCGTCGAAAATATCAGCATGATCAAACTCCAGATTGTTCATGATCAGCGTACGCGGGCTGTAATGAACAAACTTGGAGCGTTTGTCGAAGAACGCACAGTCGTACTCATCGGCCTCGATCACAAAGAACGGGCTGCCGCCCAAGCGTGCGGAAACGTCGAAGTTCCCCGGCACGCCACCGATGACAAAACCGGGCTGATAACCACAGGCTTCCAGGATCCAGGTTGCCATGCCGGCGGTGGTGGTCTTGCCGTGGGTCCCGGCAACCGCTAACACCCAGCGATCGCGCAGTACATAGTCATGCAGCCACTGCGGGCCGGAAACGTATGGGATGCCTTGCTCCAGCACCGCTTCCACGCACGGGTTGCCGCGCGTCATGGCGTTGCCGATGATCACCAGATCCGGCACGGGATCCAACTGAGCCGGATCGTAACCCTGGATCAGGTCGATCCCCTCTTTCTCCAGCAGCGTGCTCATCGGCGGATAGACATTAGCGTCAGAGCCGGTCACCTCATGTCCCAACGAACGAGCCAGTACCGCCAGCCCGCCCATAAAGGTGCCACAGATCCCAAGAATGTGAATGCGCATAGTTTTCTCAATTGAGTACGTCGAATGTTACCTTATTCTACCGCTCAGAATCGTCCAGAAGAAATGGATTTGCCTATGAATAGCGCTCATCTTTGGGCTACACTGCTCGCGAATACGTTGGCGGTTTGTTAACAAACCGCTACCCATCCGTAGATTCAGGGATTGTGTCATGAAAACGTTAGGCGAATTTATCGTCGAGAAACAGCACGACTTCTCTCACGCCACCGGCGAGCTGACAGCGTTACTTTCTGCAATTAAACTGGGCGCCAAAATCATCCACCGCGACATCAACAAAGCGGGTCTGGTTGATATCCTCGGTACCAGCGGCATTTCCAACGTACAGGGTGAAGTCCAGATGAAACTGGACCTGTTCGCCAACGAAAAGCTGAAAGCTGCGTTGAAAGCGCGCGGTGAAGTTGCGGGTATCGCTTCTGAAGAAGAAGATGAAATCGTGATTTTCGATGGCGAGCGGGCTGAAAATGGCAAGTATGTGGTGTTGATGGATCCGTTGGACGGTTCGTCCAACATTGATGTCAATGTCTCGGTCGGTACTATTTTCTCTATCTATCGTCGCATCACCCCGGTCGGCACTCCCGTGACCGAAGAAGATTTCCTGCAGCCAGGCAGCGCCCAGGTTGCAGCCGGCTACGTGGTTTATGGTTCATCCACCATGCTGGTGTACACCACCGGTTATGGCGTGCATGCCTTTACTTACGATCCGTCTCTGGGCGTGTTCTGTCTCTCCCATGAGAAAGTGCGTTATCCTGCCACCGGCAATATGTATTCGATCAACGAAGGCAACTACATCAAGTTCCCTCGCGGCGTGAAGAAATACATCAAGTATTGCCAGGAGCAGGACGAAGCGACACAACGCCCTTACACCTCACGCTACATTGGTTCACTGGTTGCCGACTTCCACCGCAACCTGCTGAAAGGCGGCATCTACATTTATCCAAGCACCGCCAGCCACCCGCAAGGCAAGCTGCGCCTGCTGTATGAATGCAACCCGATGGCGTTCCTGGCGGAACAGGCCGGCGGTAAAGCCAGCGACGGTAAAAACCGTATTCTGGACATTACCCCGGTGAAACTGCACCAGCGTGCGCCGTTCTTCGTCGGCACCAAATCCATGGTTGAAGACGCCGAGCGCTTTATCGCCGAAAACCCGGACGAGTAAAGCCTCTCTTCAGGGGGCGGCATGCCGCCCCCTGTCACGCCATCATAATTTGAACGCCGCCATGCTCTGCGCCAGCAATTGAGCCTGCTCCTCCAGCGAACGCGTCGCCGCCGCAGACTCTTCGACCAATGCAGCGTTTTGTTGCGCGACCTGATCCATCTGCGCCACCGCCAGATTCACCTGCTCAATACCGCTGCTTTGTTCCCGGGTAGCCGCCGAAATTTCCCGCATCAGCGCCGTCACGCGGCCCACTTCACCGGTAATGCCGTTCATGGTTTTCGCCGCAGACTCCGCCATTTGCTCACCTTCCTGCACCCGATTCTGTGACGCTTCAATCAACCCTTTGATCTCTTTCGCCGACTGCGCACTGCGCTGTGCCAGGCTGCGTACCTCGCCGGCCACCACCGCGAAACCGCGCCCCTGTTCACCGGCGCGGGCCGCTTCGACCGCCGCATTCAACGCCAGAATATTGGTCTGGAAGGCAATGCCGTCCATCACGCTGATGATATCGGCGATGCGCCGCGAGCTGTCGGTAATCGCCTGCATCTTGTCCATCACCTGGCTGACCACCTCACTGCCTTGGTTGGCGATATCGGATACGCTCAGCGCCAGTTGGTTTGCCTGCTCGCAATTCTCGGCGTTCATCTTCACCGTCGAGGTCAGCTGTTCCATGCTGGCCGCCGTTTCCTCCAGCGAGGCTGCGGACTCTTCGGTACGCTGCGCCAGATGCAGGTTACCGGCAGCCAGCTCACGTGAGCCGGTATCAATCTGGCTGCTGGCATCGCGTACCTTGCTGACCGAACCGACCAACGCCTGTTGCATGCGTTGCATGGCGCGCACCAGACGGCCCATCTCGGTATCCCCTTCGCCGGTAATTCGGTGCGTCAGGTCACCGCCGGCGATATATTCCAGTTGGTCGATAGATTCATCGAGGGGGCGCAGGATAATCACCCGCAAAGCAAACCAGGCCAGTATCGCCAACAGCACGCTGAGTAAACCGGCGACCACGATCAGGGTGATTTTGGTGCTGGCATTATTTTCCGCCTCATCCACCCGCTGCTGCCCCACCTTCATGGCAAAGCTGCGGAAATCGCTGAGGTCTTTTTCGAAGGCGATACTCAGGGCCGAAATACGGGTTTCCTGAATCTCGTAATAGTCATCGACCTTGCCGGCCTTGATGGCGTCAGCCATCGGCCTGACCCCCTGTTCCAGATAGGCCCGGTAGCTGTTTTGCAAACGGCTAGACAGTTCACGCCCGCGTTCCGTGACGGTGCCGACGCTGACGAAGCGCTCCATTTCGTGCTTCGACTGCTCGAGGTAATCATAGATACGGCCTACCGTAGCGTCGGAGACCTCAATCTGGCCGATTTCCCGCTGACGCACCGCCAGCGAAGCGGCGGTTCTGGCGCGCAGCGTCAGGTTGGAACTGCTGGCCAGCGATCCCAGTTCCTCCCCCAGGATCTGGTTCAGTGTATGTAGCGAGCGCGACCCTTCATTAATCGCGTTGACGCCGATCGTGCTGACCATAATCAGCAACAGCGTCGTCAGGCTCAGCAAGGCAATCAGCCCGGCCTTCACCGTAATCTTTTTTAGCATGAGTTCTTCCCGGCTTCAGAAATTGTGAGATCAAACGTAGGGGAGGTAAAACGCAGAGCCAGACTTCGCCGGCTCATTATTATTTGATGAAGTTATCGGCAACCGCGGGAGAAACTTAACCTTGTTGGAGGATTAATCTGGAAATGGGGCGGATGGCTCCCCTCG
The DNA here is from genome assembly GCF_052045345.1 of Serratia sp. 22264. Classification (NCBI taxonomy): domain Bacteria; kingdom Pseudomonadati; phylum Pseudomonadota; class Gammaproteobacteria; order Enterobacterales; family Yersiniaceae; genus Serratia; species Serratia sp. 22264. Next base: position 78,061 of record NZ_JBQEOY010000002.1, on the reverse strand, counting down.
GGGGAGTCGGTGATGAAAAGGGCAGGAAATCGCAAAAGAGTCCGCTATAATAGCCGCCACTCCATTTCTGGTTTGATTAAAGGAAACCGACATGAGCTTGAATCTGGTCCCAGCTGGCAAAGACCTGCCGGAAGACATCTACGTTGTTATCGAAATCCCGGCTAACGCCGATCCGATCAAATATGAAATCGACAAGGACACCGGCGCGCTGTTCGTTGACCGTTTCATGTCCACCGCGATGTTCTATCCGTGCAACTACGGTTACATCAACCACACCCTGTCTCTGGACGGTGACCCGGTTGACGTGCTGGTACCGACCCCGTATCCGCTGCAGCCGGGTTCTGTGATCCGCTGCCGTCCGGTAGGCGTGCTGAAGATGTCCGACGAAGCCGGTGAAGATGCAAAACTGGTTGCCGTTCCGCACAGCAAGCTGACCAAAGAGTACGATCACATCAAAGATGTGAACGACCTGCCAGAACTGCTGCGTGCCCAGATCGCCCATTTCTTCGAGCATTATAAAGATCTGGAAAAAGGCAAATGGGTGAAAGTGGAAGGCTGGGCAGACGCTGCCGCTGCCAAAGCTGAAATCGTTGCCTCTTTCGAACGCGCTGCCAAGAAGTAATTCTTGCCGCCGTCCGATGAAAAAACACCGCTCAATGAGCGGTGTTTTTTTATTACTTTTCGTCGAGACGCTTCAACCAGTCGCCGCTGTTAATCCGCGGGTAACCGTCCACACTGTGTTTATACAGGTAGATCCACGCACTCCCATAAGGCGTCTGAATCAGCTCGCGCTTATAGTCCTTGGTGTTGCTTTTCAGTTCGTCCAGCTCTGCCAGAATCGATGAGTTAATACGGTACACCTCACAATGTACCGAGCCCTCTCCAGGGATCGCCGCCGGGTAATGGCCCAGATTATAAATCTGATAGCCCTCGAGCTCATGCTCGCCGAGCCATTGGGCGTTGGTCATCCAATGGCTGTTTCCCTGTTTGCGTCGTAAACTGCCGTAGACAATTATTCGCATCGCTAAAACTCAAACTGATAGAGCAAATCTAATGCCTGGTCGATACCAGACACCGCTTCAAGATACAACTTAGGCATCAGGCGGTAACGCAACGTCAGCGTGGCCAGCGAGTCGAAAATGCCCACCCCATATTTTACTTGTAAGCCAGGGAGAACATAGCCGCTCACGACAACCTGAGAGCTGTCGCCAACCCCCTGAGTGTCCAGGGCCAAATTACTTACGCCAAACGCCTCGCCGATTTTACCCACAAGTTGACCACTTTGTGCAACCCCCATCCCAATTAACATTGAGGTCATGGCGTTGCCGTCGGCGCCGGAACTGCCCAAACCCTGCCCGCGCAGCAGATAAGACAAGGCTTCCTGCTGCGATTTAGTCGGGTCTGAGAACACTTCCAGCTTAGGTGCATCCGCCAACCCGGTGACGCGAACCCCGGCGGTGACGCCGTCTTCGGTCGAGTCCGGATTACGGATCGCCTCGATGTTGAGTAACGGCTGATCCGGCGGCCCAGAGAAGAGCAGTTGGCCCTTGCGGACAATCAGATCCTGACCATAAGCATGGAAGCGACCGGACGGGATGTCAATCTGGCCATTCAGGCCCAGGCCGTTCTTGTCCTGCACCACTTTCAAGTCGCCCTTCAGTTTGGCTTTCAGGCCAAAAGCATCCAGGCGTACATCGTTGCCGACGTGGATCATCAGGTTGCTGTTGATCGGGATCGCAGCGGTTTTTGGCTGGATCGGTTTCAGTTGATCATCCAGCATCACTTCATCGGAAGAGACGCCTACCGCACTTTCCGGCAGCTCCTGCACCGTTATGCGCGCCCACGGAATATTGACTGAGCCGTTGAGCGAGAACAGTTGCGGCGTCGCCTCAAAGACCAGATCCGGAGAAACGTCGATGCGGATCATCGGCGGCACCGTCACCCGCAGCTTGTCGCCCTTGGCGGCGATACGGGCGCGCCAGGCATTGATGTCACGCCAGTCGGCGTCACCGGACAGATTCAGTTGCCCGCGGGTCGTCCCGATCAGCCCCTCCAGCGTCGAGGTCATGCCATCGAAGTTCACCACCAACCGGCCGTCAGTCATGTCAAACGGCATCCAGTGGCCATCGATATCCACCTTATCCAGCGCTAACCGGCCGTAAACCAGCGGTTTCTGCGCGCTGCCGCCCAAACGCAGGTTGGCGTTCAACATGCCCGCCGCTTTTTCCCCATCCATCAGCGCCGGGTTGATCATCGCCAGCGAGATATTGGTGATATTGACATTACCGCTGATATTGCGGCGCACCTGCGGGTCGGTGACCTGAATGTTGCCGTTAAACTGGCCATTCTTGTTCAGCTTGATCAACCAGTCCGCCTGAGCGCGGCCATTGGTCAACCCGGCGTTGAGATTCAGCGTATCGAAGGCGATCGGCAGTGCATTGCCCTGTACCTGCTGCACCACTTTCACCCCGTTGCCCACCAGCGCGACTTTCGCATCAGGCAGTGCGCCGCCCGGTTTCCAGCTAACATCCGCCCGGCCGGAGAATACGCCGCTCAGGGCCGTTTCCGGCCCCAGGAAAGGTTTCACCATCGCCAGATCAAAGCGGTTCAGCACTACGCTGGCCTGGCCGCTCGGGCCGGCTTCAATGGTTTTCGGCACGCACAGTTCAGCGTTCGGATTCTGCCAGCAATGCGGCCCGATACTGATTTTCTGTGCGGTATTCAGGTAGTCCAGCGTAATGGCGCGCGTTAACCGCCATTCGCCCACCGGGGTATCGAAACGGGTATTGTTCAGGTTGCCGCGCCAGCGCTGCTGCTGGCGATCGAAACTGCCCTGCAGCGCCAGTTGGCCGGATACCGGCTTGCCGTTGATCTTCAGTTGCAGCTGATGCTGTTTTTCGCTGCCTTTGGCATCCAGCGTCAGCAGGCTGATCTCCAGAGCATCCTGCTTCAGTTGTTCAACCCGTACCGCCAGTTGCCCCTGAATCTGATCGCTGGAGCGCACGTCGCCGTCAATTTTAACCCGATTGATGCGCAGCGCCTGCCACTGCAGGCCGGAAGCGGTCAGATCGGCCAGCAACTGAGGCGCCTGCAGGTTGCCGCGCAGTTTAAGCAGGCCTTTCGCCGTACCGCCCAGCCCCGGCAGCGCGCCATCCAGGCGCGGTGCGTCGATGTTCGCATCCAGATTCCAACTTTTCTCGTCCAGTTGGCCTTTGACGTTCAGTTGGTTACGCCCCAGCGTCAGATCGATACCGGGGATTTTCCACTGCCCGGCAGCGTTGCCGCTGAGCGAGCCGCGCGCGGTGACCTTATTTTGCTTCACGTTGCCGTCGAGCTGCAGCACCGGCACCTGCAATTGCCAGCTGCCGCCGTGCAGGCTACCGCGAGTGGTGATCTTCCCATCCAGCTTCGCCGGCCATTCCGGCCACTGTTTGGCGGTGTTAATGCCGCTTAACATCAGCTGTGAATTCCAGCTGATGGCCTTGCTCCAGTCCACCAGCGCGCTCAAATCGGCATTGCCCTGCAAGGCAGCCAGCCGCAAGCGATCCAGTTTGAACTGTTCGACGTTGCCTTTGCCATCCAGCGTCAGCACCGCCGGCGGCAGATCCTGGCCTTTGATGTTAGCGCGCGTCGACAGCGCATAGTCGGTCGCCTTGCCGTTGAAGCGCAGGCGGAAATCGTTGATTTGGTATTGCGCCTCGCCGCTCAGCGGCCATTTCAGCTGTTTGCTTTGCAGCGTCAGTGCCAACGGCAAACCGGCCTCGGCCAGTTGAGTTTGCACATCCAACTGCGCGCCGACCGGCCCGGACAGGTTGAGCGCCACTTTCAGCTCTTCACGCAGCCCACCGCCGAGGTTCAGTTTGACCTTCTCGCCCTTCAGCGGCTCAATATTCAGCGTGCCGTTCGCCACCATCTCCACCGGCCAGTTGCCGGTCAGCGTCGCCTGCCCTTGGGCGGACAGCGTGCCTTGCGGCGATTTCACATCAAAGTTGTCCAGTTGGATATGCTGGTCTTTGGTGCTGGCCTGCAGCAGCAGGCTGGTGATCAATACCTCGGTGTCGCCCGTCAGCCGCAGCTGTTCACCGCTGATTTCCTTGACGGTGATATCCAGCGGCAGACGAATGTCCGGCAGATCCGGCAATAGCGGTTTGGCGAACAGTTCTTTCAGCGTTTCGCCCAGTGGCTTCTCTTCTGGCTGTCGCGCAGGCTTGGCAGCCTCTTCGACTTTTTCGCCGACCTTTTTCGCCACCTCAACGACCGGCTGCACGGCTTCCGGCAATGGGTTTTGCGGCGTTTTCGGCAGAGCGATCAGCAGCGAGCTGATTTTAGTCGGCAACAGGGTCAGCGCGCGCTCTTGCCACTGTGCACCGGTGCGGAACTCGCCCAGTGAAATCGCCGTGTCGTCGACGCTGACCTTGACGTTGTTCAGCGCCAGCATGCGCAAGGTAATCGGGTACGGCGTGCTCAGATTCGTGGTCGGCTCGCCGGTCTCTTCCACCGGTGCCGACGGCGTCATTTCTTTGGTTTTCACCACCACGTCCACGTCCTGCGCAGTCAGGGCGTTAACGCACAGCGAACTGCGTTTAAAGCACGACAAATCCAGCGAAAGATGGAACTGCCCGGCATTCACCGTCACGCCCGGCATCTGGTATTTCACGCCCTTTAACGTCAAATCGCGCCAACCGCCGCTGACGCCGGCAATATCCAGCCCCGGAACCCAACGCGCAGCGCCGTTGATAACCGTATGCAGGCCGCTGGTGGTGCCGAGCAAATAAGCCAACCCGCCAATCAGCAGCAACAAGACGATCAGAAATCCCAGACAAATCTTTTTAATCAGGCTCATAATTCAGGCCCCAAACCAATATAGAACTGCACCCCGTGGGTCTCTTTATCCCCAACCGGAGCGGCGATATCCAGCTTCACCGGGCCGACCGGCGACTGCCAGCGCACGCCGAAACCGGCGCCGGTCTTGACGTTGCTTTGCTTGATATCGTTCACCGCTTCGCCGGAATCCACGAACAACGCGCCCCACCATTTGCCGGTCACGTTGTATTGGTATTCCAGCGAGCCGGTCAGCATTTTGGAAGCGCCTGTCAGCTTGCCGTCATCGTCACGGGGTGAAATGCCTTTGTATTTGTAGCCGCGAATGCTGCGATCGCCACCGGCGAAGAAACGCAGATCCGGCGGCACTTTTTCAAAGTTATTGGTTTCGATCCAGCCAACCTGCCCGCGTGCGACAAACCGGTGTTTGTCGGCCAAGGTGCGGATCCAGACGTTCTGCGCCTGTATCAGCGCAAAGTCGACGCCGGAACCCCAGGTGGTATCGGACACGTCGAGAGAATAACGCTGGCTGTCGCCCCAGGTCGGCATCAAACCGCCGCGCGAGCGGGTACGGTTAACGCTGACGCCGGGATACAGCAGCATGGTGGTGTCGGTGACGGTACCCTGGGTAAAGTGGTCCAGACGCCAGGTCAGGTTCAGCGCCCGTTGCCAGCCGCTGGAGAGATCCCAGTTGCGGGAAACCACCGCTTTTGACGTAACGGACTTGGTATCGTTGAGATCGACGTTCTTGAAGCCGCCCTGCAGTAGGTAATACTGCTCCAACGGGTTCTTCAGCAGTGGGATTTTATAGGTCAGATCAAGCTGCTGTTCCGGCGCAGAAATGCTGGCGCTGGTTTCCAGGCTATGTCCGCGATCGTTGAGCCACGGTTTTTTCCAGGTACCTTTTATCCGCGGGCCGACGTCGGTGGAATAACCGACCCCGGTTTCGATGGTATTGCGGGTGCGCGGCGTAACCAGCGCATCTAACGGCAAAATCTTGTTCTCTTTGGAATCTTGGAAATCAGGGGACACCACCACCGAGTTAAACCAGTTGGTGGCGGACAAACGACGGTTCAGCTCGGCCAACTCTTCCGAACTGTAATAATCCCCCTGATGAAAGGGCACCAGATTTTGCAGGTAGTCTTCGCGGATTTGCGAACCTTGGAACTTCACCTTGCCGAAGCGGTAGCGCTGCCCGCTGTTGAAGTCGATGTCCCAATAAGCCTTATGCAGGTCCTCCGCCACGCCCAATTGACTCTTGGTCATATCGGCATCGAAATAGCCTTTGCGCAGCGCCATGCCGGTCAGAGAACCTTTGAAGTCGTCGTATTTGCCGTGATTAAGGATCTCCCCTATCGTCGGCCGGCCCTTTTTGACCAATTGCAGATAGTCTTCGTCGGTTTTCGCGCCGCCTTCCAACTGGATATCGGCACCGGCAATCCGTACCGGCTCGCCCGGGTTCACCTTGGCATACAGCACGGGGCGCGCCAGCCCTGGGCGGTCATCCAACGTAAAATCGATGGTGGGCTGATAATAGCCCAGCGCACGCAGCCCCTGACGGACAGCTTCATCCACGCGCGCGCGGAACCGTCCATCGGTGCCGACTTCTTCCGGCGTAATGGAAGACAGCCGTACCCGGACGTTTTTCTCCAATTCTCCGCTGAGTCCTTCTACCTGCAGCCGCACATTCGCCGAAAACGCCGCGGGCGTCGCGAGCAGCGCACAAAAAAAGCACAGGGCACGGTATCGTGGCACGCGTTCTCCTTATTTATTTTACTTTCCTGTATAACAACGCTCTCTGGTGCCAGGGCAGACTCCGCGCTATCAAGACGGCAGCCCTCTTCAGCGTTATTCCAGACGCCGCGTGTTACCGTTTTACTGTCGCCGTAAACAAGCGCATTCTTCTCTTTTGGCGCTCAAAATACTGCGTTAAGCTTACACTTATATCTCAATAGGCAGCTTATTGTGAGCAAAGTTGCGGTTAGATACAACCGAACCGCTGCGTCTTGGGCCAATTCTTACTGTGACAACAGGAGTCAACCGTGGTGCCATTTTTTGATAAAACCCAAACCGTCGACAAGGCGAACGCCCTGCCTGGCCGCACGACGCCGATGCCTGTTGCGACGCTCAACGTGGTTACCGATCATTCGATGACTCACGTCCCGGATGGCATGGAAGTGGCAATCTTCGCCATGGGGTGCTTCTGGGGCGTCGAGCGCCTGTTCTGGCAACAACAGGGCGTCTACAGCACCGCCGCAGGCTACAGCGGCGGCTACACGCCAAACCCGACCTACCGCGAAGTGTGCAGCGGCCAGACCGGCCATACCGAAGTGGTGCGCGTGGTGTTTGACCCGAAAATCGTCAGCTATAAGCAACTGCTGCAGGTGTTCTGGGAGAACCACGACCCGGCGCAGGGCATGCGTCAGGGCGGCGACGTCGGTACCCAGTACCGCTCGGCGATTTACACGCTGACGCCGGAACAGCAGCTTGAAGCCGAAAGCAGCCGGCAACGTTTCCAGCAGGCGATGGACGAAGCCGGCGACAAGCGCGCCATCACCACCGAAGTGACGCCGGCGCTGCCGTTCTACTATGCCGAAGACGACCATCAGCAATATCTGTATAAAAATCCTGAGGGCTATTGCGGCCTGGGCGGGATCGGCGTTTGTCTGCCGCCACAGGGCTAACCTACTATTTTTTAACCGCTGGCGGCCCCTGTGGGGCTGCTGCTATACTGTGCTGGGTCGCATTTGCGGCCCTGCTTTTTGATAAAGCTCTGGCGGGCGCGATATGCGGCCCCCTACAATTCTTTTTTTACAAGGTACGACCCTTCCTCAAGAGCGCCGTCATCCCGTCGGCACGTATGGATAGAATATGTTAAACAGTATTTTACTGATTCTTTTTCTGATCGCCGTGAGTGCGTTTTTCTCACTGTCGGAAATATCTCTGGCTGCATCACGCAAGATTAAACTGAAAATGATGGCTGACGAAGGTAACGTCAACGCCGCCAAGGTGCTCAAACTGCAGGAAACGCCGGGCCTGTATTTTACCGTAGTGCAAATTGGCCTGAACGCCGTGGCCATCCTCGGCGGTATCGTGGGCGATGCGGCTTTTTCTCCGACGTTCAAACTGCTGTTCGATCGCTTTCTGTCACCGGAACTGGCGGAGCAGGTTAGCTTTATCTGTTCGTTCGTGTTGGTGACCAGCCTGTTTATCCTGTTCGCAGATTTGACCCCGAAGCGCATCGGTATGATTGCACCAGAGACGTTCGCCGTCCGGATCATCAACCCGATGCGTTTCTCAATCATGCTTTTCCGGCCGCTGGTGTGGTTCTTCAACGGCATGGCAAACCTGATCTTCCGCCTGTTCAAGCTGCCGATGGTACGTAAAGACGACATCACCTCCGACGACATTTATGCGGTGGTGGAAGCCGGCGCCCTGGCGGGCGTGCTGCGTAAACAGGAACATGAGTTGATCGAGAACGTGTTCGAGCTGGAATCGCGTACCGTTCCCTCTTCGATGACCTCGCGTGAAAGCGTGGTTTACTTCGATCTGCGCGAAAGCGAAGAAAGCATCATTCAGAAGGTCTCGACCCACCCGCACTCCAAGTTTCTGGTGTGCGATGGCAACATCGATCAGGTGGTTGGCTACGTCGACTCCAAAGACCTGCTGAACCGCGTGCTGGGCAACCAGAGCCTGGTACTGAGCAGCGGCGTACAGATCCGCGCGGCGCTGATCGTACCCGACACCCTGACGCTGTCTGAAGCGCTGGAAAGCTTTAAAACTGCCGGCGAGGACTTTGCCGTTATTCTTAATGAGTATGCGTTGGTGGTGGGCATCATTACGCTGAATGACGTAATGACCACGCTGATGGGCGATCTGGTGGGCCAGGGCCAGGAAGAGCAGATCGTGGCGCGTGACGAAAGTTCATGGCTGATTGAGGGCGGCACGCCGATCGAAGATGTGATGCGCGTGCTGCACATTGACGAGTTCCCGCAGGCGGGCAACTACGAAACCATTGGCGGCTTTATGATGTACATGCTGCGCAAGATCCCGAAACGCACTGACTTCGTTAAGTACGCCGGTTATAAATTTGAGGTGGTGGACATCGACAGCTACAAGATTGATCAGCTGCTGGTGACCCGCTTGAGCGACAAACCTGCCGCGGTGCTGCCAAAAGCGCCGGGGGACAACTCCCCAGCCTGACCCCTGCCGGCAAAAACGTCAGCGGCCCCATCGGGGCCGCGATAATTGGGGCTTTTGCAGGTACACAAAATTTACCCTATGAATTTCAAATTGCAGAAAACAACGCTGCCGCTTGAAACACGACGGGTATAGCGCATTAACCCATCTCAGATTGCAGCAACAACACCTGCCGGTTCACCTCTGACATCACACTGAAGTGGCGTCTGTCACGAATTTTCGGTATCAGGATTTTCCCTTCGTCGAACTCGAACGCGCCTACATCTTTGATATACAGCCGGCCACGAAACAGGGTCTTTACGTACTTCGCCACTTTCAATGGGTTATAACGCTGGAAGATTCTCATTCTTTTACTCTCCTCCGTTTGGTCCATGCGCTCAGCGAGCCGCCAAGGTGGCAGCCTCTAAAGTAAGAACGCAACTTGATTGCCATGTAGTAGACCTAGTAAAGACCATATCGTTCACTTCCGCTCGGTCATCTTCACTGGATTTACACTTTTTGACAGAATTGTATATGATAATATATAACTTTCTCAGTATATCCCTTCAAAATAAAGGTATTCCCCCCCAGAAGGAAAAACTGCGATCCGGCTAACAGGACAGACCTCCGATCACCACCTATGCTTTAGGCTGTTGGGTGCTGTCGGCACCGTCCCCTTCCAAGGAGAAGGCATGAAAAAAAGTAGCATGCTCATTGTATCCCTGCTGTTTGCTCCCCTTTTGGCCTCTGCGCACAACTTCCAGCTCCAGCAACGCGTCGCGCCGGTCGGCGTCAGCGATAAGGGAGAGTTAAATTACGCTAATGATAAGTTTAGCTATAAAAACTGGAATAGCGCGCAGCTCAGTGGGAAAGTGCGAGTGATCCAGCATATTGCCGGCCGCAGCTCCGCCAAGGACATGAACGACCCACTGATAGAAGCGATTAAAAAAGCTAAGCTACCGCACGAACGTTACCAAACGACGACAATAGTCAATACCGACGACGCCCTGCTCGGCACCGCGATGTTTGTTCGCAACAGCATTGAGGACAGCAAGAAGGAGTTTCCGTGGTCGCAGTTTGTGGTCGACAGCAACGGTAACGTTCGCAAAGCCTGGGATCTACAGCCGAAAGGATCGGCCATTGTGGTGCTGGATAAACAGGGCAAGATCCAATTCGCCAAAGACGGCGCGCTGACGCCGGAAGAGGTGCAGCAGGTCATGACCCAACTGCACCAACTCCTGAACTGAATCAGAACAGCGAAACCCGGAAGCCGGGGTTGAGGAAAGATTCACGCGGGGCATAAAGCAAAGGCTGCCCCTGCCAGTCGTGGATCTGCGCCCCGGCGGCCACCGCGACGGCATGGCCGGCGGCGGTATCCCAGATATTGGTCGGCCCAAAACGCGGATAGAGCTGTGCCTTTCCTTCCGCCACCAGGCAGAACTTCAACGAAGATCCGACAGAAACAGTCTGATGTTCACCCAGTTGGTTCAGGTAATCCTTCAATTCTTCGTCGCTATGGGAGCGGCTTACCACCACCAGCGGCGGATGAGCATTGCTGACGCGGATCGCCTGGCGTTGCCCTTTCTCTTCTTTCCAGGCTTTACCGCGCTCGGCCAGGTACAGCACGTCGATCGCCGGAGCGTAAACCACGCCCATTACCGCCTGGCCGTCTTCAATCAGCGCGATGTTGACCGTAAACTCACCGTTGCGGTTGAGGAATTCCTTGGTGCCGTCCAGCGGATCGACCAGCCAATAACGCGTCCAGTTCCGACGCACCTCCCAGGCTGGCGGATCTTCCTCCGACAGCAGCGGCACGTCCGGCGTTAACGCCGCCAGCCCGCGTTTGATAATATCATGCGCCGCCAGATCGGCCGCCGTCACCGGTGAATCATCTTTTTTCTGCGCGACATCAAGCGGTTGTTCACCGTCATACACCGCCATGATTGCCGCCCCCGCCTCGCGGGACAGTTGGCAAATTTGCTCTAACATCATTCACCTCAGATATGCAGTTCCGTGGGTCATTTCCCCTTCCTCATTGCTAGCAGCCTAGTTTTTTTTGCATGGAATATCCATCACAACGGTTTAACCATCGGTATTTATTCAAGTCTTTGCCGTCACAACTGTGACATTTCCTGCGTAACCTCGGCCAATTTTCTGCCACACTTCACAGTTTGGTGAGACAACCAATGTTAATTACATGTCCCTCTGCGATAAAACTCGAAAAATGGAATGGAGAAAGCCAAAAATGATGAAGCGTCCGCTGACGTTGTCCGCCCTCGCTATGCTGGTTTGCGCCTCAACGCAGGCGGCAACGGTCGATCTGCGCGTACTGGAAACCACCGACCTGCACAGCAACATGATGGACTTCGATTACTACAAGGATAAACCGACCGATAAATTCGGTCTGGTGCGCACCGCAAGCCTGATCGAGCAGGCGCGTCAGCAGGCCACCAATGCGGTGCTGGTGGACAACGGCGATATTATTCAGGGCAGCCCGCTGGGCGACTATATGGCGGCCAAGGGGCTCAAACCGGGCGACGTACACCCGGTCTACAAGGCGATGAATACGCTGAATTACGTGGTCGGCAATATCGGCAACCATGAATTCAACTACGGGCTGGACTACCTGAAAAACGCCATTGCCGGCGCCAAATTCCCGTATATCAACGCCAACGTGATCGACGCTAAAACTCAAAAACCGCTATTCACGCCTTATATTATCGTCGATACGCCGGTAAAAGACCGTGACGGCAAGGAACATACTTTACGCATCGGCTATATCGGCTTCGTCCCCCCGCAAATTCTGGTGTGGGATAAGGCCAATCTGCAAGGCAAGGTGACGGTTAATGACATTACCGAAACCGCCAAACGCTACGTGCCTGAAATGCGCAAACAGGGTGCCGACCTGGTGGTGGCAATCCCGCACTCCGGCCTTTCCAGCGAACCCTATAAGGCCATGGCGGAGAATTCGGTGTACTACCTCAGCCAGGTACCGGGCATTGATGCCATCATGTTCGGCCATGCCCACGCGGTATTCCCGAGCAAGGACTTCGCCGCAATCAAAGGCGCAGATATTGAAAAAGGTCTGCTGAATGGCATACCGGCAGTCATGCCGGGCCAATGGGGCGATCACCTCGGCGTGGTAGATCTGCAACTGAACAACGACTCCGGCAGTTGGAAAGTGGCCTCCGCCAAAGCGGAAGCGCGGCCGATCTACGACAAAGAAAACAAGAAATCGCTGGCGGCGGAAGACGCTGCGCTGGTAAAAGTGCTGGCAGAAGATCATAAAGGCACGCGAGACTTCGTCAGCCAGCCGGTCGGCAAGTCTGACGACAACATGTACAGCTATCTGGCGCTGGTGCAAGACGATCCGACGGTGCAGATCGTCAACAATGCGCAGAAGGCCTATGTTGAACACTACATTCAAGGCGATCCGGATCTGGCCGACCTGCCGGTGCTGTCAGCCGCAGCGCCGTTTAAAGTCGGCGGGCGCAAAAATGACCCGGCCAGCTTCGTGGAAGTGGAAAAAGGCCAGCTCACCTTCCGCAACGCTTCCGATCTCTATCTCTACCCCAACACGCTGGTGGTGGTGAAAGCCAGTGGCAAAGAGGTGAAGGAATGGTTGGAATGCTCGGCCGGGCAGTTCAATCAGATCGACGTCTCCAGCAACAAACCACAAGGCCTGATTAACTGGGACGGCTTCCGCACCTATAACTTCGACGTGATTGACGGTGTGAATTACCAGATCGACGTCAGCCAACCGGCGCGCTACGACGGCGAATGCCAGTTGATCAATGACAAGGCGGAACGCATCAGGCAGCTGACGTTCAAGGGCAAGCCGATCGATCCGAACGCCACTTTCCTAGTTGCCACCAATAACTACCGCGCTTACGGCGGCAAGTTTGCCGGCACCGGTGACAAGCACATCGCCTTCGCGTCGCCGGACGAAAACCGTTCAGTATTGGCGGCGTATATCGGTGCCGAGACTAAAAAACACGGCGCGGTACGGCCACAGGTGGACAATAACTGGCGCCTGGCGACGTTCAGCAGTGCACAGCCGCTGGATATCCGCTTCGAAACGTCACCCAGTGAGAAAGCCACGGCGTTTATCAAAACGCATGCGCAGTACCCGATGAAGGCTGAGGGTACGGACAGCATAGGTTTTGCGGTTTATCAGATCGATTTGAGCAGTAAATAAGCCCCAGGCCGGGGGGAAATACCGTCCCTCGGCTACCTACCCCTTTTTCTCTCTGGCGCGCCCTTTAAATTGCATTTAAAATACATGTTATAGAATTCCTTCATTTAAAGAGGCACGACCATGGATTATCGCAATCAATCCCTAGGCGCACTCGCCATCGCCATTCCCCGGGCATCCCGCCTGTTTCGTCTGAACGATCTGGATTATTGCTGTGGCGGCAAGCAAACGCTGCAACGCGCCGCCGAGCGCAGAGGGCTGGATATCGATCGGCTGGAAACCGAGCTGGCCGCCCTCGCCGCCAAACCGGAACAAACCCGCGACTGGCGCACTGCGCCGCTCGGCGAAGTGATTGACCACATTCTGCCGCGCTTCCATCAACGGCACCGTGAACAGTTGGCCGAACTGGTGCTGATGGCAGAAAAGGTTGAGCGGGTACATGCAGATAAACCCACCTGCCCGCGCGGCCTGGCTAAACAGCTGAACCTGATCCGGCTGGATTTGGAAAACCACATGATGAAAGAAGAGCAGATCCTGTTCCCGATGATCAAACAGGGCATGGGGCGCCAGGCCGCCGGGCCGATCTCGGTGATGGAGCATGAGCATGACGAAGCGGGCGAACAGCTTGAGGTGGTGAAATTCCTCACCCATAACGTGACGCCACCGGAAGGGGCATGCAATACCTGGCAGGCGCTGTATGGCGGCATCGACGAGTTCATCGACGACCTGATGGAACACATCAATCTGGAGAACAACCTGCTGTTTCCGCGTGCGCTGAGCGGTGCATAAAACAAGGGCGCCATTAAGGCGCCCAGAGAAATCTGTTATTGAATTACAGAATTTCCAACAGCTCGACGTCAAACACCAGCGCGCTGAATGGCGGGATGGATGCGCCGGCTCCGCGCTCGCCGTAGGCCAGATCGTGCGGGATATACAGCTGCCATTTGGAGCCGACCGGCATCAGAGTCAGCGCTTCGATCCAACCTGGGATCACGCCGCTAACCGGGAATTCTGCCGGTTGGCCGCGCTCTACGGAGCTGTCGAACACGTCGCCGTTAATCAGACGACCGGTGTAATGCACGCGCACGCGATCCTGACGGGACGGGATTGGGCCATTGCCCTGCTCCAGCACGGAGAACTGCAGGCCAGATTCGGTCAGCGTCACTTCGTCACGCTTGGCGTTGTCTTCCAGGAACTGCTGACCTTCAACGGCCATCGCCTGCTGGCGCTCACGACGCACGGCATCCGCACGCTCGTGGATTTCACGCAGCGCACGGTGCACTACGTCTACCGGAACCGCCGGGGCATTCCCTTCCAGCGCGTCGCGCAAACCTGCCAGCAAAGCTTCCGGTTGTAAACCTTCCAGACCGGACTCTTGCAACTGCTGGCCGACCTGTAAACCAATCCCGTAACTTGCTTGCGCTTCAACGCTGTCAAAAGAAGGGGTTGTCATGGGGTTTTCCTTTAGTCTGTAAAAAGTCGAAGGCGCAGCATAACAGTGCCGGAAAGCCGGGTAAAATCTTGTGTGGAGAATGATGACTTTTGTCGTAGAAAAAGAAACAATGGCCCCCTGTTAACGCCCGTTCCCGCGATCCCAGGCTCATCGCCTGCCGCGACAGCCATTGAATTGCTGCTGCCTTTCACTTCAAACAGTTAGCGGACTATACTGAAAGCAGGAAATCGGGCCGGCGGTACACCATGTTGTACTGTGGCATTTTTACGCAGTTGAAGAGAGGTCACCATGGGCAGAATCTCGCCCAGGAGAAGGAAAACCACCCGTATCTACCAGCCGTTGCTGCGCACCTGGCTGAACTTCAGCCAGCGCCTGAAACCTGGCCCTGCGCCAGAGGCGGCAGAAGATCCGGATTCAGAGCAACCGCCGGTAAACGGCAAAGGACAGGGAATAAAAGCGTTACTGCTGAAGATCTGGCACCTGCCGGACGGCTTCGGCTGGATGGAACCGCTGCCCTATTTCCATCGTCGCTGGACCCTTATCTTCGGCGTGATTCTGCTGTTGGCGCTGTTATGGCCTTACTCGTCAGAGAAGCAGCCATTCCCGGTCACCCAGCAGGGCAACGGCATACCGCTGCAGGCCGATCTGCAAGATAATGGCCAGCAGCAAGCGGCCGAACCGGAACCTGAGGGCAATTGGCAACGCTATCAGATCCAGCCTGGCCAAACGCTGGCGCAGCTATTTCGCGATAACAGCCTGCCGGTGAACGAAGTCTTCGCCATGGCGCAAGTGGAAGGGAGCGACAAACCGCTCAGCAACATGAAGGTAGGTCAGGAAGTGCGTATCGAACGTGATGTCAACGGCGTGATTACCGCGCTGTCGGTCACCACCGCAGACAATACCCAGGCCCTGTTCCGCCGTCAGGCCGACGGCGGCTATCGCCGCGAGCGGTAATCCGCCAGTTGAGCCAACAGGAAGTCACGCAGTACAACGCCCTGGTTGTGCTGTGTGTCTTTACTGCCGTACAGCAAGGTCAAGGCCTGCCCCTGCCGCAATAACGTCACCAGCGGCTGCCAGGCTTCGTTTTCCGCCAGTTGCAACCGGTAGCGGCGTTCAAACTCTTCCCACTGATCGACGTGTTGATGAAACCACTGCCGCAGTGCGTTATCCGGCGCAACCTGTTTCAGCCACTGCACGCCCAGCAACCGTTCCTTGCTAACCCCGCGCGGCCACAGCCGATCAATCAGGTAGCAGTTCTCCGGCGCAGGACCGGTAAAGTCATACACGCGCTGTAAATTGATATCGGCCATTTACTGCCTCTCCTCACCAGGGGTAATCGCAGGGTAGCGCGTTTTACCGGGCGCAGAAAAGCAAAACGCCAGCACAAGGCTGGCGTTTTAACTTGGCTGGCAGGAGCGATTAAGCTTCTGCAACCACAACTACATTCAGCTTAGCGAACACGTCGCTGTGTACCTGGAACTCAACTTCATGTTCACCAGTGGTACGCAGAACGCCGTTCGGCAGACGAACTTCGCTCTTGGCAACTTCAACGCCTGCCGCAGTAACTGCGTCAGCGATGTCGCGGGTGCCGATAGAGCCGAACAGTTTGCCTTCGTCGCCTGATTTAGACGCGATGGTTACTGAACCCAGTTCGTTGATCTTGGTTGCGCGAGCTTCGGCAGCAGCCAGAACGTTAGCCAGTTTGGCTTCCAGTTCAGCACGACGTGCTTCGAAGAACTCTACGTTTTTCTTGGTAGCAGGAACAGCTTTGCCCTGTGGTACCAAGAAGTTACGGGCGTAGCCCGCTTTAACGTTAACCTGATCACCCAGGCTGCCCAGGTTTGCTACTTTATCAAGCAGAATAACTTGCATTACCTTATCCTCTTAAAGTCGTTAATAGACAGCGGCCGATTACTGATGACGATCAGTATATGGCAGCAGGGACAGGTAGCGAGCACGCTTGATGCAGCGAGCCAGCTGACGCTGGTATTTTGCACGAGTACCGGTGATACGGCTCGGGACAATTTTACCGCTTTCGGTAATGTAGTTTTTCAACGTTGCGATATCTTTGTAATCAATCTCAACAACGCCTTCCGCTGTGAAACGGCAGAACTTGCGACGACGGAAATAACGTGCCATTAGGCTAGTCTCCAGAATCTATCAATTCAATCTGCTCGGCATGCAGAACCAGTTTGTTCAGCCCGTTGCGCCCTTGATGGCAACTTACGAAGCCTTGCACGGTTATCTGACTGCCGACCGTTAATCTTTGAGTTAGTGCTTGTGACTGTTGTCCACTGACAACCACGGGCATTCGGCACCATGCTTGTCTGCTGAATCCGGCTTCAACCTGCTGCGAACGGTGCTCTAGCACAAATTGGCAGTGGGGGATCCCGGAAGGACTCACCTTTCGAACCGGTGCCTTGCACACAGTGCCCGACAAAACCAGACGATTAGACGTCACAGCAGCAATTACTCTTCAGAATCCCCAGCATCTGCATCATCTGAGGTTTCGTTAGCGAAGTCTTCGCGGCGATCGCCACGACGTTCGTCTTTCGCTTTAACCATCGGAGATGCTTCAGTTACCGCGTGCTTAACGCGCATAACCATGCTGCGGATAACGGCGTCGTTGAAGCGGAAGTTTGTTTCCAGCTCATCGATCGCTTCCTGCGGAGCTTCAACGTTCAGCAGAACGTAGTGAGCTTTGTGCAGTTTGTTGATCGGGTAAGCCAGTTGACGGCGGCCCCAGTCTTCCAGACGGTGAATCTGACCGGCAGCGTTAGTGATGGTAGCACTGTAACGCTCGATCATGCCCGGAACCTGTTCGCTTTGGTCAGGGTGGACCATAAAAACGATTTCGTAATGACGCATCGAATTGCTCCTTACGGATTATTCAGCCTCCTGTCAGGGTCAACCGTGGCCCATGGAAGCAAGGAACGTGTATGTGTGTACGGCTGAAAAAATGACGCGTAATCATACTTGCGGAGGTTGAAAAACTCAAGGACAGCGTGGGGTTTATTATCGGTAATGCGGGGCTGATTCAAAAATAGCACGATTTGCTCTCTGCGGAACCTATGTATGCAGATCCATCAGTTCCAAAAATCTTTCAATAAAATCATCATCGACGCGTAAATTTTATTCATTTTTTTTGAAAGAGGCTATCAAAACCACACACTTTTTAATCCGGCCGGAAGGTCTAAAATTGTACTTATCCGCCGCAGACAGCGCGACGAAAAAGATTTGAAGTTATTCAATGTATATAAATAACTTTTTGCTACACTGGCACCCGCTGTCAGGCCGTTGAAGCAAACGGTTAAGAGAGGCAAATATGAAACGCATTACCATCGCCACCGCCATTGCTTTACTGTTTTCCGCCAACGTCATGGCCGCCACCGAAATCACTTCGCATGAGGCCGACCAGCGCCAGAGCGTCGGTTTCGTAACTCTAAACCAGAACGTGGTATCGCCGGATGACGCCACCAGCCAGGTGAGCAAAATAGCCGACCAGCGGGGTGCCACCGCCTACCGCATCATTGCCCTGCATGAGCCGGACAGCAACAGCACCATTCACGTCAGCGCCGAGCTGTATCGCTAAGCGAAAAATGCAATGCCAGGGAACGAAGCCGCGCCAACAAGCGGAAAATGAGAACAGGCGACTCTCTCGCTGAACCCTAATATCTTGCCCCCTATTTTCAGGGGGCTTTTTTTTACAGCACGCGGCGGAAAAAATCCGCAGTCGCGGACAACGCCAACGGCGTGATGCGGTGCTTGACGCCCGGCTCGGTAATAAACGTCAGTTGACGATCCCAGCCGCTCTGGCGCAGTTCGGTCGCCAGACGCAGGCTTTCCGCCGCCGGCACCACATCGTCCGTCTCGCCGTGCCACAGCAGCAGCGGGCGATCGGTAACCTTTTCCAACTGATACTCCAGACCGTAATCCGCCAGAACGGCGATGCGCGCCGCAAAACCGGCGGCCGTCAACAGATTGCCCTGTTCATCCAACGGCGGAAACAGCGTCTGGGCCAACGAGGTGTAATAACCGCTCCCCATCAGGCTGGCAGCCGCGTTAACCCACGGATAGCGCGCAAAACAGCCCAAGGTGGTCATGCCGCCCATTGAGGCGCCGGCCACGCCGATCCGCCCGTCGGCAATCAAGCCACGCTGCTCAAACTGCGCTTTGAGCGCCGGCAGTTCGTCGATATTGCGTTTGAGGATCTCCCAGAAACTGGCCAAGCGCCGCTGTTCATTACCGTCAAAGCGCTCGCCGTGCAGATCGGCATCCGGCAGCAACACGCGAAAACCCGCCCTGGCCAACGCATAGGCAAAGTAGGCGTACACTTCTTTCGACGAGGTGTAACCATGGTAGAAAAACACCGTCGGCAGCGGCTGATGATACTGCCCCGCCGGCACAGCATGGATCACCGCAACCTCGCCCACCCGTTCGTCATGTATTTCAATCATCCGTTTTTCCCTCTGCGTACCTGTTGCCTTCATAATGGCAAACTTGAGCTAAAAGCATTAGCTCAATCTGTTCCACTTTATATTGGGTTACACTGAAGCCATGATAGCGGTTTCCCCGAGGTATCCATGAAACTTTCCCGCCTGCTGCTCCCCCTGACGCTGGCTGCATCGCTTTCCGCCTGCGGCATAATGACCACGACACCCAAAGCCCCGCCGCCGCCTACCGATCGGGCGCAGGAGATCACCCGAGCGCAAACTTCTGAGTTGGTGAAGATAGGCACCACCAGCGCCCTGGTTTACGGCAGCCCGATGGATGTGGAAGCGGAGATCAACAGGAAGGCCAACGCCAGCGGCGCACGTTATTACATGATCATCATGAACAGCGAAACCGTCGTTCCCGGCCAATGGTATTCGCAGGCGATCCTGTATCGGTAAGCTGAGGCGTTTTAACCATATTTACAATGGCTTTGCACAGACTGAAGTTGGATATTGCACACTGGCGGTCAACCTGCCGCAACCTGCGGTCGTTCGACGAAGGGGAACGCCATGAAACGCTCCGCCGCACTCACCGCCCTCCTGCTCTCTATGGGGCTGCTCACTGTCAGCGCCCAGTCTGCCGAACTGGCGCCCGCAGACCGTGTTACACCGCTCAGTGAAATTGCGCAAATCACCCTGGATAATCTTTCCGGCTCGCCTCAGGACGTCGAACAGGTCATTGCCCGCAAGGCTGATGAGCATGGGGCAAGCTATTACCGTATTCTGCAGATGGAGGAACAGGCACATCAGCCCGGCTGGCGCGCCTCGGCGATTTTTTATCTTTAATAACTCATGCAAGCCGCATTTAGCACGCCGCCGCTGATCGAAACGCCCCCCAGGAAAATCCCGGCGGCCAGATGATTGGACTCAATCTTGTCGCTGATGCGCGGCATGTAGATTTTCACCGCAGCGAACAGCAACAGTTGCACCACCAGCGCCACTACGCCCCACAGCAGGTAGTCCAGCAGGCTGATCGAGTTGATCGCCGCGCTGGCCAGCGGGATCACATACCCCAGGCAGGCACCGACGAACCCGATGGCGGCTGACGGGTTATCGGCCTTGATCAATGCCCATTCGTCATGCGGCGTAATGCGGGTGTAGACAAACAAGAACACCAGAACCATGGCAAAGCCACTGAAGAAGTAAGAGGCGAATGCCGCCAACGCGCTGAGAATATCCATGTCATGTTTCCTGGTCAGAGGTCAGTATCCCTTACGGGCCAAGTGATTAATTAAAAATCTTATTCTGTTGCGACGCCACTGTTTTCCCTAGCCGCCCATCGCTCTGGCAAACAGCATATCGCACAACCGATCGGGCAGTATCCGTTCGCCACGGGCGTCGAGCGTCATTTGACACCAGGCTTCCGCCAACGGTGGTGAACTGTAGCGCAGAAGCTGTGCCGCCACGAACAAATTGAATAACGTGCTGGTGACCGCCCGCCCCTGTTCTTCATGGGGTTTACGCATCAGTTGGCTCAGGCGTCGCCACTGGAGGTCAAAATGTCGATTCTGCCCTTTCACCTCACCAAATTCACGCTCCAGCGCTTCCTGTACTGCCGGTAATCTTCCCCAGGCTCGCATCACGTCCAGGCACATAATGTTGCCGGAACCTTCCCAGATGCTGTTCACCGGCATTTCACGATAGAGTCGCGGCAGTTCGCTCTCTTCGCAGTAACCCAGGCCCCCCAGCGCCTCCATGGCCTCTCCCACAAAAGGGATCCCTTGTCGGCAGACCTCAAACTTCGCCGCCGGAGTCAGCACCCGACACAATGCCTGCTCAAGAGGATCGTCGGCGCTGTCATAAGCTCGAGCCAGGCGCATCAGCGCCGCCGTCTGCCCTTCCAGCCGCAACGCCATACGTCCCAATACCTGACGCATCATCGGGTGTTCGATAAGCGTTTTGCCAAATGCCTGCCGCTGCAGGGTATGGTACAAGGCTACCGATAACGCGCGACGCATCAAGCCGTGGCTGCCCAGCGCGCAGTCAAAGCGCGTCAGCCCCCCCATTTTAAGGATATGCCGCACACCATCCCCTTCCTCACCCAGCAGCCAGGCGGTGGCATCCTGGAACTCCACCTCGCTGCTGGCGTTGGAACGGTTGCCCAGCTTATCTTTCAGCCGTTCCAGCCGTATCGCATTGCGCGTGCCGTCGGGCAAAATACGCGGCAGGAAGAAGCAGGACAGGCCGCCTTCGGTCTGCGCCAACACCAGATGCGCATCACTTTGCGGCACCGAGAAGAACCATTTGTGCCCCACCAACCGGTACGCTTCCCCAGAACCGCGAGCCGTTAACGGGGTAGCGGTGGTGGTATTGCTCAGCACGTCGGATCCTCCCTGCTTTTCGGTCATTCCCATACCAATCAGCAAACCACGCTTTTGCCCACCCGGTGACAAATGCGCATCGTAGCGGTCGGAAAGCAGCGGCGACAGCCAGGATTGAAATTCTGACGGCAGCAAACGTCGCAGCAGAGGAATAGCGCCAAAGGTCATCGTTACTGGGCATAAGGTGCCGGCTTCCACCTGCGCATGCAGCACAAAGCGAGCGGCGCGCGCCACGAACGCACCGATACGGGCATCCTCCTGCCACGGCAGGTTATGCACCCGGTTGGCGATCAGCCCCTGCATCAAAATATGCCAGGCGGGATGGAAACGAACGTCGTCCAGGCGCTGCCCGGTGGCGTCGTAACGCAGCAGTTCCGGTGGGTTGGCGTTGGCCAGTCGCCCCAACTCCAGCGATTCCTGAGTGCCCAATTGTTGGCCCAGCGAGGCGAGTACGTCTGCGTCCCAGCCAGCCTGCTCGCGCTGTAGCGCCTCACGCAGCGGCGTATCGGACAGGAAAAGATTGCTGTTGCCCAGCGGTTTGGGTTGGTTAAAAACGGTGTGCGTAGTCCAGACCATCGTCTTGCTCCCTGATAAAGGCTTCAGGAGTAATTATGGTCACAAGGGGGATTTTTGCCGGAGGTGGGATCACAAGGTGGGAAATTGACGGAGGCGCAAGCGCCCCCGTGGATAAATCAACTACGCTGACGCACCGCTTCGAACAAACAGATGCCGGTGGCGACAGAGACGTTCAGAGAAGAAACCGTCCCCGCCATCGGGATGCTGATCAGCTCATCGCAGTGTTCGCGGGTCAGGCGGCGCATGCCTTCGCCTTCAGCCCCCATCACCAACGCCATCGGGCCGGTCATTTTGCTTTGGAACAGCGTATGGTCGGCTTCGCCGGCGGTGCCGACGACCCAAACGTTCATTTCCTGCAGCAAACGCAGGGTACGCGCCAGGTTGGTAACGCGGATCAGCGGAACATTTTCCGCCGCGCCGCAGGCCACTTTCTTGGCGGTCGCGTTCAACTGGGCGGAACGATCGCGCGGGACGATAACCGCATGCACGCCGGCCGCATCCGCGCTGCGCAGGCAGGCGCCGAGGTTGTGTGGGTCGGTCACGCCGTCCAGCACCAGCAGGAATGGCGTGTCTATGCCTTCGAGCAGGCCAGGCAAATCGTTTTCCTGATACTGACGCCCTTCGCGCACCCGGGCGATGATGCCCTGATGTACTGCGCCCTCGACTTTCTCATCCAGCCACTGACGGTTCGCCACCTGGATAACAATGCCGGTCGCTTCCAGCTCGGCGATCAGCGGTTGCAGCCGGCGATCGTCGCGCCCTTTCAGAATAAACACTTCCAGGAAGCGCTGCGGATCGTTATCTAACAGGGCTTTGACGGCATGGATGCCGTAAATAATTTCGCTCATGATGCTCTTTTTACTGTGCGGCTGGCAAATGCCTGCCGGTGATAATAACGTGCGGCAGGTTAAGCCTGCTCGGCACCTTTCTTCTTGCCGGCGCGCTTGGCCTTGGTGGCCGCCGCTATTTTCCGGGTTTTGTCAGACGCTTTCTTGGCTTTCGCCTTTTTATCTTTCTTCACCTGGTCAGCCGGTTTGGCTTCGTCTTTTTTGCGGAAGGCGCTGTCCGGCTCAAAGTTGGCCGGTGGCTTGCCACCACGGCGCTTGTTGCGCTGCGATGCCGGAGCGCGGCCTGCACCGGCACCGTCACGCAAGGTGCGTTGGCCGCCGTTCTTGGCGCGATCGCGTTCGGTTTTACCTTCGCCGCGCGGTTTGCGGGTGCTGGAGACCAGGGCAAAATCAATCTTGCGCTCGTCCATATGCACCGCTTCAACGCGGATCTCCACCGTATCACCCAAGCGATAAACCATGCCCGAGGATTCGCCGATCAGGCGCTGGCCGATATTATCGTAACGATAATAATCGTTATCCAGCGTTGAGACGTGCACCAGACCGTCGATGAACAGATCGTTCAGGCGCACGAAGAAGCCGAAGCCGGTTACGCTGGCGATAATGCCGCTAAACACTTCACCGACGTGATCCTGCATAAAGTCGCATTTCAGCCAGTCGGCAACGTTACGCGTCGCTTCATCAGCGCGGCGTTCGGTCATCGAGCAGTGTTCGCCGAGCTGCAACATTTCTTCAAACTCGCTGTGCCAGCCGCCGGTCGGCGTCCAGCGCTCTTTCGGCTGGCCGTGCTCTTTAGCCAGCAGATATTTGATCGCGCGGTGCAGCGCCAGGTCCGGATAACGGCGAATTGGCGAGGTAAAGTGGCCATAAGAGGCCAGCGCCAGGCCAAAGTGCCCGCGGTTTTCCGGATCGTAGATCGCCTGTTTCATCGAACGCAGCAGCATGGTTTGCAACATTTCGCGGTCAGGGCGTTCGGCCACTTCATCCATCAGGGTGGCGTAGTCCTTCGGCTGCGGCTTGTTACCGCCCCCCAGCGTCAGGCCCAGTTCACCCAGCACGCTGCGCAGTGCGGTAATGTGATCGTCGCTTGGGCGATCGTGCACGCGGAACAGTGCCGGCTCGTTATGCTTCTCGACAAAACGTGCAGCGGCGACGTTCGCCATGATCATGCACTCTTCGATCAGCTTGTGCGCGTCGTTGCGTACCGTTGGCTCAACGCGCTCAATACGGCGTTCGGCGTTGAAGATAAACTTGGCTTCTTCGGTTTCGAAGGCGATGCCGCCACGTTCTGCGCGCGCCTGATCCAACACCTTGTACATGGTGTGCAGTTCCTGCAGGTGCTTGACCAGCGGGTGATAATGCTCACGCAGCTCCTCATCGCCCTGCAGAATGTGCCAGACTTTATTGTAGGTTAAGCGGGCGTGGGAGCTCATCACCGCTTCATAGAATTTGGACGTCGACAGGCGGCCCTGGGCGGAGATGGTCATCTCACATACCATACACAGACGATCAACCTGCGGGTTCAACGAGCACAGGCCGTTGGAAAGTACTTCCGGCAGCATCGGGATAACCTCCGACGGGAAGTACACCGAGGTACCACGGTTGCGCGCTTCGTCATCCAGCGCGGTACGCGGGCGCACGTAGTAGCTGACATCGGCGATGGCTACCCACAGGCGCCAGCCGCCGCCGCGTTTTTTCTCGCAGTAGACGGCGTCATCGAAATCGCGCGCGTCTTCGCCGTCGATGGTTACCAGCGGCAGCTGACGCAGGTCGACACGGCCTTTTTTGGCGGCCTCGGGTACCTGCTCGCTGAGATCGGCAACCTGTTTTTCCACCTGCGGCGGCCAGACATGCGGGATCTCATGGGTACGCAGTGCGATGTCCACCGCCATGCTGGTGCCCATTTTATCGCCGAGGATCTCAACAATCTTGCCTACCGCCTTCGTGCGACGGGTCGGGCGTTGGGTCAGTTCAACTACCACCATAAAGCCCATGCGTGCACCGCTGACGGCCTCGGCGGGGATCAGGATATCAAAGCTGAGACGGCTGTCGTCCGGCACCACAAAGCCGGTACCCGCGTCCATAAAGAAGCGGCCGACGATTTGACTGGTTTTCGGCACCAAAACACGCACGATACGCGCTTCACGGCGGCCCTTACGGTCGGCAGCCATCGCTTGCGCCAGCACCACATCGCCGTGGATCGCCATTTTCATCTGCTCAGCCGACAAATACAGGTCGTCTTTGCTGCCTTCAATACGCAGGAAACCAAAACCGTCGCGATGACCGATTACGGTACCGCGCAGCAGATCCAGACGTTCCGGCAGCGCATAGCACTGGCGGCGAGTAAATATCAATTGGCCGTCACGTTCCATCGCGCGCAGACGACGACGCAACGCTTCTAACGCCTCTTCACCGGTTAAATCCAGCTCTTTGGCCAGCTCTTCGCGGCTGGCCGGCGTTTCTCTTTTCGCCAGATGGGCCAGAATGAATTCACGGCTCGGGATTGGGGACTCATATTTTTCTGCTTCTCGTTCCAGGAATGGATCTTGTGACATTGCGGTTCCTCCGTTGTCATCAGCAGGGTGCCGCTGAGCCTTGTCTTCTCAGCGACGCTTTATTCGACAAGCAATAGCTTGTAGAGGGGTGGATTGTCTTCGACCATATCGGCCAGCGTGTGGCTATCCAGCTCTTCAAGGAAATTCTGTACGCCCTGGTGCAGCACCTGCTTCAGGCGGCAGGCAGGGGTTATGTGGCAAAAATCACTGTTGCAGTTAACCAACGAGAGCGGCTCCAGCGCTCTTACCACGTCGCCGAGGCGAATGGTTTCGGCCGGTTTGCCCAAACGGATGCCACCGTTCTTTCCGCGCACTGCGGTCACAAACCCAACCCGGCTTAACTGATTGATGATCTTCACCATATGGTTACGGGACACGCCATAGACTTCGGTAACTTCCGAAATGCTGGTCATTTTGTCCGGTGGCAGCGAGGCCATGTAGATCAACGCCCGCAGGCCGTAATCAGTAAAACTTGTTAACTGCACATCTACCTCTGGGTCTCTTTCTACCCGTCTGACAAGCCGATTTTCGGCATTATTCAAAAGATTACTTATTGGATAATAAACCAGCCGGAGAGTTCGCCGCTAATTATTTAGCGTATCTCAGGCTCTGGAGCGGGTTAAAGAAAGGATTTTTTGACGTGAAACCGCAATCGGGGAGAATAATGATAAAAACAAACCGGGACATGCCCGGTTTGTTTTGGTGTAGCAAAGCCGGATTATGCGTCGAACGGGTCGCGCAGGATCATGGTCTCGCTACGATCTGGGCCAGTAGAGATAATGTCTACCGGTACGCCAGTCAATTCTTCAATACGCTTGATGTAGTCCAGCGCCGCCTGTGGCAGTTTGCTGTGTTCTTTCACGCCAAAAGTGGTATCGCTCCAGCCAGGCAGGGTTTCGTAGATTGGCTCAATGCCTTCCCAACCTTCTGCAGCCAGCGGCGTGGTGTCCATTTCGCGGCCGTCAGGCATGCGGTAACCCACGCAGATCTTCACTTCTTTCAGGCCGTCCAGCACGTCCAGCTTGGTCAGGCAGAAGCCGGACAGGGAGTTGATCTGCACTGCGCGACGAACCGCTACGGCGTCCAGCCAACCGGTACGACGACGACGGCCTGTGGTGGCACCGAACTCGTTACCTTGTTTGCACAGGTATTCACCGGTTTCGTCGAACAGTTCGGTCGGGAACGGACCTGCACCTACACGGGTAGAGTAGGCTTTAACGATGCCCAGCACGTAGTCCACGTAACGCGGACCAATACCTGAACCGGTAGCAACGCCGCCAGCAGTGGTATTGGAAGAAGTTACATACGGATAAGTACCGTGGTCGATATCCAGCAGGGTACCCTGAGCGCCTTCGAACATGATCAGATCGCCACGCTTGCGCGCGCCGTCCAGCAGTTCGGAAACGTCAACAACCATTGCGGTCAGGATATCGGCGATGGACAGCACGTAATCCAGAGTCGCCTGGTAATCGACGGCTTCGACTTTGTAGTAGTTAACCAGCTGGAAGTTATGGTAATCGATGATTTCTTTCAGCTTAACGGCGAAGGTTTCTTTATTGAACAGATCGCCAACGCGCAGACCGCGGCGGGCAACTTTATCTTCGTAAGCCGGACCGATACCGCGACCGGTGGTGCCGATAGCTTTAGCACCGCGCGCTTTCTCACGCGCGTTATCCAGCGCAACGTGATAAGGCAGGATCAGCGGGCAGGCTTCGGACAGTAACAGACGTTCGCGTACCGGGATGCCGCGCGCTTCAAGTTCACCCATTTCTTTCATCAATGCGTCTGGCGCCAGAACTACACCGTTGCCGATGATGCTGGTCACGTTATCACGCAAAATGCCTGAAGGAATTAAATGAAGGACGGTTTTCTCACCGTTAATAACCAGAGTGTGGCCAGCGTTATGGCCACCTTGGTAGCGCACAACATATTGAGCCCGTTCAGTCAGCAGGTCTACGACCTTGCCCTTACCTTCGTCACCCCATTGGGTGCCCAGTACGACGACGTTCTTACCCATTTTCAAAATCACCGGTTGCTTAAAAATGGATTCTACCACCGTAATTTTCGATTTTCAGCACTTTCAGCACACGATTGCGTCTTTTTTAGACTAAACTTTAAACCCCCACGCGGCTACGCAACATGTAGTAGATTACGCAGCCCGCAACCACTATTCCACCGCCAAATCGCCGCAGCGTAGCGTCAGGCAACTGGGTCATCGCCAGTATCATTTTACGCCAGGCCTGTGGAAACAGCATTGGCCCCAGCCCTTCCAGCACCAAAACCAGCCCAAGCGCCAGCCAAATCGTTGAATTCATGCCTCACCCCAAAAAAGAAAGGGCCCGCGATTAAACGGGCCCCCAATAATTTACCTGTCGCTGTTACTTACGCGTGGAATCAGGCGACTTCATGTAGCGGAAGAAATCGCTGTCCGGGCTCAGTACCATCACGTCCTGGTTGTTGCTGCTGAAACTGGTTTCATAAGCACGCAGGCTACGGATAAAGGCATAGAAGTCCGGATCCTGGCTGAATGCGGCAGCAAACAGTTTGGCCGCTTCGGCATCGCCATCACCACGGGTGATACGCGCCGTACGCTCGGCTTCCGCCAACGTACGGGTCACTTCGTAGTCCGCCGTTGCGCGCAGCTTCTCAGCTTCTTCCTGGCCTTGTGAACGGTGACGACGAGCTACCGCTTCACGCTCGGCGCGCATACGCTGGTAGATTGCGTCAGACACTTCCGCCGGCAGGTTGATCTGCTTGATACGCACGTCGATCACTTCAATACCCAGTGCAGCCATGCTGTTCGGGTTAACCTTCGGCAGATTGCCGGTGGTTTCCTTCTCAACGCGAGCCGCCGCGGAAGCAATCGCATCATCAGCTTCAGTAGTCACCACTTCTTCGCCATCACCGACGGTACCGGTGTTCAGCGCATCACGTACGTCAGACATCAGCTTGCCGCGCGAGTCGGTCACGATGTCTTTCACATCCAGACGACCAATCTCGGAACGCAGACGGTCACTGAATTTACGTTTCAACAACACTTCGGCTTGTGAAACGTCACCGCCGCCGGTTGCCAGATAGTAACGGCTGAAATCGCTGATACGCCATTTCAGGTAAGAATCGACGATCAGGTCTTTCTTCTCGCTGGTTACGAAGCGGTCAGCCTGGTTGTCCATGGTCTGGATACGCGCGTCCAGCGTTTTCACTGATTCGATAAACGGGATCTTGAAGTGCAGACCCGGCGCATACACCAGCGGTTTGTTGTCGCTGTCACGCAGTACCTTGCCGAAACGCAGCACGATGCCGCGCTGGCCTTCCTGCACCACGAACAGAGATGCGTACAGCGCCACCAGCACCGCAAGGACGATAACTATAAAAGACTTACGCATTGATTATTCTCTCCCTACGCGAGTGGTGTCGTCACGCTGCGCATTAGCCCGGCGTTGGTCCATGACCGAGCCGCTGTTGCTACGCTGGCTGTTCGAGCTGGCGCCGCTGCTGGCGGACGGAGCGGGGTTGAGACGAATCAGGCTGGTGTCTTTATTGCCTTCCCCCGCCGTGCCGGCCGGGCCACGCAGCATTTGCTCAAGCGGTAACACCATCAGATTGTTGCCTTTGTCATTGACCAGCACCTTGCGGGTGTGGCTGAGGACTTTTTCCATGGTTTCGATATACAGACGCTCACGGGTAATTTCCGGTGCGGACTTGTATTCCGGCAACAGTTTGGCAAAGCGCGCTACCTCACCCTGAGCTTCCAGGACGGTACGATCTTTATACGCCTTGGCATCTTCCAACAGACGCTGCGCCTGGCCGTTAGCACGTGGCTGAACTTCGTTGGCGTAAGCTTCTGCCTCACGGATGTACTGCTGCTCGTTCTCACGCGCGGCAATCGCATCGTCAAATGCGGCTTTCACCTCTTCCGGCGGACGGGCTGCCTGGAAGTTGACGTCCAGCAACGTGATCCCCATGTTGTACGGACGAATGGTCTCTTCCAGCACGCGTTGGGTATCGCTACGTACGATAGTACGGCCTTCGGTCAGGATCTTGTCCATGGTGTACTTGCCGATAACGCCACGCAGGGCACTGTCGGTGGCCTGGCTTAAGCTGTCGTCGGCACTGGTCACGCTGAACAGATACGCTTCCGGGTTGGTCACGCGGTACTGCACGTTCATTTCCACGCGCACCACGTTCTCATCGGAAGTCAGCATCACGCCGGAAGCCGCCAGTTCACGCACGGACTCCACGTTGACCGGACGAACTTCGTCGATGAAGGTCGGCTTCCAGTTCAGGCCCGGTTGCACCAGGTGGCTGAACTTGCCAAAACGGGTGACTACGCCGCGTTCGGCTTCTTTGATGGTGTAGAAGCCGCTGGCGGCCCAAATCACCACCACCGCAACCGCAGCAATGCCGATAATACGGCTGCTGAAACCCGGACCTGAGGTACCGGTGCCACCACCATTATTGCTGTTGGAACCTTTGCCCCCGCCCAAGCCGCTCAGTTTTTTGCTCAGCTTGCGGAAGATATCGTCCAAATCAGGAGGTCCTTGCTCGCGACCGCCTTTATTGTTACCGCCAGAGTTGCCGCCATTATTATTGCTGCTCCCCCACGGGTCGCGGTCCTGTCCGTTATTACCGGGCTGATTCCACGCCATGTTTTAGCTCCATATTCTGTGATTGGGTACTTCAGGCTTACGCGAAGCTCAAATGTAACAGGATATGATCATACTATAAAGTTAATCAGGTCCTGTTCCTGTTTACAGAGGCGACGCCATTCGACAATTGGCATACGAATCACCATGCCGATGCTGCCGTCTTCTTCGTTCCACTCTTTCTCAATTGCCTGAAGCTGGTAAAAACGGCTACGAAGACGGCCTGCCTGTGGCGGTAAGCGCAGCTCATATTGCGCGATTTCCCCCGATAAGCGCTCCGTCAACGCCTGATACAGCAACGGGATACCTTCACCGCTGGCGGCGGACAGCCACACCCGGATCGGTAAGTTTTCATCGTTGCGGTCGATACGCGGAACAAAATCATCCAGCATATCTATTTTGTTCATCACTAACAGTGTAGGGATCTCATCCGATTCAATCTCTGCCAGCACGGTGTTTACCGCTTCAATGTTTTCATCGACGCGAGTATCCGCGGCGTCGATTACATGTAACAGCAGAGACGCCTGGCGCGTTTCCTGCAGCGTCGCCTTGAAGGCGGCGACCAGATCGTGCGGCAGGTGCCGGATAAAGCCTACGGTATCCGCCAACACGGTATCGCCCACATCCGCCACGTCAATACGGCGCAAAGTGGGATCCAGGGTGGCAAATAGCTGGTCCGCCGCATACACATCGGCAGACGTTATTCGGTTAAACAGGGTAGATTTGCCGGCGTTGGTATAGCCCACCAGCGATACGGTCGGCACGTCAGCACGGGTACGCGCACGTCGGCCCTGTTCACGCTGCTTGGCTACCCGCTCCAGGCGGCGTAAAATCAAGCTGATACGGTCGCGTAACAGACGACGGTCGGTCTCTAACTGGGTTTCCCCCGGCCCGCGCAGGCCAATCCCCCCTTTTTGGCGCTCAAGGTGCGTCCAGCCACGAACCAGACGCGTGGCGATATGACGCAACTGCGCCAGCTCTACCTGCAGCTTACCTTCATGAGTACGGGCACGCTGGGCAAAGATGTCTAGAATCAACCCGGTGCGATCGATCACCCGGCATTCACACAGGCGTTCAAGATTTCTCTCCTGCGCCGGGGAAAGGGAATGATCAAACAGGACAACAGATGCGCCACTGGCTTTTACCGCATCTGCAATTTCTTCGGCCTTTCCTTCGCCTACAAAGTACTTGGGATGTGGGGCTTTGCGGCTACCAGTAACCACTTGCAAAGCTTCAACACCCGCGGAGGACACCAGGGACTCGAACTCACTGAGATCTTCCGTATCTTTGTCTTGCGAGAAATAGATATGAACCAGGACGGCCTGCTCACCGGCTTCATAACGGTCAAACAAGCGTGCAACCTCTCAAACGGACAAAAACCGCGAGTTTGGGGGACATAAACAGCCCATGGCTGCTTATGCTCCCCGTCATGGTTGACTCGCAACGCGCTTTATTCAGCGTCATCGCTTTCCTGCTGCGGCTGTTGCGGCGCAGACGGGTTGTTACCATGGTGATAGTTACTGGTGCCGGCGCTCGGATTGTTGCTATGGTGCGAAACCGGGCGTGACGGAACAACGGTAGAGATAGCGTGCTTATAAACCATCTGGCTCACCGTGTTTTTCAACAGGATGACAAACTGGTCAAAAGACTCAATCTGGCCTTGCAGCTTAATACCATTCACCAAATAAATAGAAACCGGAACACGTTCACGACGCAATGCGTTCAGGAACGGATCTTGCAAAGATTGCCCCTTAGCCATTCTATCTTTTCCTTATTTGCTTGTTGTTTGTAACTAAGAACCTGTCGGCTCTAAAATAAACGACCTAAAAAATTTGCGCGCTGAATACTCATCAATTGTACACAATCACTCAACCTATGCACTAACAACCTGTATTACCGAGTCCAAAGCCTCTCCCGGCTTCTCGCTGTCCAGCCAATGTACCGAGTTCCAGCCCCGTAACCAGGTCATTTGGCGCTTGGCCAACTGACGCGTTGCGCAAATACCACGATAAACCATCTCATCGTAACTAATTTCGCCAGACAAATATGACCACATCTGGCGATAACCGACACAGCGAATGGAAGGCAAATCCGTATGCAAATCACCCCGTGCAAAAAGTGCACGCGCTTCCGTCTCAAAACCTGCCGCCAACATTTGATGGTACCGCAGCTCGATTCGTTGATGGATCAACTCACGGCTGGTCGGCGCTATCGCAAATTGGTGAACATGATACGGCAACGATTCACCCGAAATTTTAGTCAGTTCCGTTAAAGTTTTACCCGAAATAAAAAAAACTTCCAGTGCTCTGGACAGTCTCTGCGGATCATTCGGATGAATTCTCATTGCCGCAACCGGGTCAATCTCTTGTAACTGACGGTGTAAAACGTCCCAACCCTGCTCAGCCGCCTGCTGTTCGATGCGTTCTCTCACTGCCGGATCGGCGGAGGGCAGCGGCGATAATCCTTCCAACAGCGCCTTGAAGTAGAGCATGGTGCCCCCCACCAGCAGCGGGATGCGGCCTGCGGCGGTAATCGCGGCCATCTCTTTCAACGCGTCGGCACGAAAATCCGCTGCGGAGTAGGCTTCTGCGGGATCGCGGATGTCAATCAGCCTGTGCGGAGCCTGCGCCAGCTCTTCGGCGCTCGGCTTGGCGGTGCCGATATCCATACCGCGATAAATCAGTGCGGAATCCACGCTGATCAGTTCCACAGGCAGGCGCTCACGCAGCGCGATCGCCAGAGCGGTTTTGCCGGAGGCGGTCGGCCCCATGATAAAAATAGCCGGGGGACGTGGTGTCATTTCAGTTTCAATCATGCTTAAGGGCTGTCAGTGCAGCCTGTAAATCAACAGGTTGTAAAAGTCCGCTCGGAGGTGATTTGACCAGCTGCGGGCAAAGTCGTTCAACGTCGGTCAGCAATTGTATCGCTTGCGAGGTGTTCCACTGTTCGTGCTCGCTGCCTAAATGGCGGGCGATCCAGGTGGCTAACACCGCGGGCGACATCTCCTGATGCTCGGCCAGATAGCCTAACAGTTCGGGTATCAGTTTTTGTAAATTTTGTTGGCGTAATGGTAAAGGTACTGCGCGCAGCGTCACACGCCCATGATCCGACTGCAGATCCAGCCCCATTTTGACCAGCAGCGACTGGTGGCGTACGCAGGCAGCCACCTCGTTTTTATTCAACGTCAGCTTGATGGGAATCAGCAACGGCTGTGGCCGCAGCCCCTCTTCCGATGGGCTAAGCTGCGCCTGACGCAGCCAGCGTTCAGCCACCGGCAGGTTCAGCAACATCAGTTGCTGGCGGCTTTCTATCAGCGCGTAGCACGGCGGGTGAATCATCAGTACCCGACCAAAGCTGTGCTGGCTGCCCGCCAGCGGTGTTTCCCGCTCGATTTTCACCGGTGGGAACAGCGGCTGTTTCGGCGTTTCCTGGTGCGGTTCGGCGGCGGGAGCGGCCTGCAGCAGCTTGCCATACAGCTCACCTTCGCGCTTTTGATAACCGCTGCCCGCGTGATAGGCCGGCTGCGGCGCAGGTGCAGCCGGTTGAACCTCGCGGCGTGGCGCAGGCTGCGAGAAATGATTGCCGCCGGCAGCGACGCGGTTTTCCGGCTGCCAGGCCGGAGCGGGTTCCTGGTCCTGTTCATCCGCCAACGGCAACGGCGCAGTGCCAACCTGCTGCAGCACGGTGGTTACCGCCTGATAGATAAAATCATGTACCAACCGCGCCTGATGGAAACGCACCTCATGCTTGGCTGGATGAACATTCACGTCGACCTGATGAGGATCTACTTCGAGATACAGCACATAAGCGGGCTGCTGCTCATCTTTTAATTGATCCTGATAAGCCTGACGAATGGCGTGGTTGATCAGGCGATCGCGCATCATGCGGCTGTTGACGTAACAATACTGCATTTCGCCCAGTTGGCGGGCGCCGGCGGGATCGGCCACCCAACCGCGAATGGTCAGATCGCCATGTTGCCAGGAGATGTTCAACGCATGCTGCAAAAAAGCCGGCCCACAAATGCTGCCCAGACGGCGTTCATGCTGGCTCTCGTCTTTCGCTGCGCGGTATTGGCGGATCAGTTTGCCGTTGTGGCTGAGGTTTATCGCCACATCGAAACGCGCCAGCGCGATGCGCCGCACGACTTCATCAATATGACCAAATTCGGTTTTCTCGGTGCGCATAAACTTGCGGCGCGCCGGGGTGTTGTAGAACAAATCCAGCACTTCCAGCGTGCTGCCTATCGGGTGCGCCGCCGGCTTGACCGTCACCGCCTGATCGCGGCCTTCGGCATAAGCCTGCCAGGCTTCGCTTTGTTCTGCGGTGCGTGAGGTGAGCGTCAAACGGGAAACCGAGCTGATGCTGGCCAGCGCTTCGCCGCGGAAACCAAGGCTGACAATCGCTTCCAAATCGTCGAGGGTACTGATCTTACTGGTGGCGTGACGAGCCAACGCCAGGGCCAGATCTTCCTTGCCAATACCGCAGCCGTTATCGCGGATGCGGATCAGCTTGGCGCCGCCGCGCTCGATGTCGATATCGATGCGCGTCGCACCGGCATCCAGGCTGTTTTCCACCAGCTCTTTCACCACCGACGCAGGCCGTTCGACCACTTCGCCGGCGGCAATCTGGTTGGCGAGCTGTGGCGGTAACACCTGGATGGGCATACTGGCTCCTGTCATGTTGGCGCTAGGCCTGCGGAATGGTCAGCGTCCGATCCAGCGGCGCGACGTCCGACTTCAGTTTATTCACGCGCTTCAGATCGCTGACGCTGACGCCATAACGGGAAGCAATGGATGACAACGTATCACCGCGCGTCACTTTATGTTTTGACGCTTTCTTCACGCTGGATTTCGCCTTGGCGACCGTGCGGGTTGGGGCCGGGGCTGAAGTGTTAACCGCCGCTGCGACGTCCAGCGGACGGTTTTCCACCTTTGGGTCGGCTTGTAGCGGATGCGCCAGGAAATAACTGCGCAGGCCATTGTGGATCGCCCTGGCAATTTTATCCTGATACGCGCTACTGCCTAGCAGCCGCTCCTCCGTGCTATTACTGATAAACCCTGTTTCCACCAGCAGTGATGGGATGTCCGGCGAACGCAGCACACCAAGGCTGGCGTGTTCCGGGCGGCGTTTATGCAATGAACCCACGCTTTGCAATTGCTGCAAGACTTTTACCGCAACATCGTAACCCACTCGCTGCGAGTGGCCGAACTGCAAATCCAGCACCGCCTGGCTCAGGTAAGGATCGGCCTGGCTGTTGGCCAGCAAATCACCCGCACCGCCAAGCAGCTCAGACTGTTTCTCATGCTGTTCCAGCCAGCCTGCCATCTCACTGTTGGCCCGGCGATTGGAAAGCACCCAAACCGAGGCCCCGTTGGCGCTGCGGTTTGGCGCGGCGTCAGCATGAATGGAGACCAGCACGTTGGCACCCTGTTTACGCGCCACGTCAGAACGCCCCATCACCGAGATGAAGTAATCGCCGGTACGCGTCAGCACCGGTTTGAACTGCGGATCGGCATCCAACATGGCCTGCAAACGGCGCGCGATGCCGATGGTAACATTTTTCTCTTTCAGGCCGTTCGGGCCGATAGCGCCCGGATCCTGCCCGCCGTGACCGGCATCAATCGCCACCACCACCCGATCGCCGGAACCCACGGATACGCGGCTGCTGCGCGGCGTAATTTCCGATGCGGTGCCCGATACTACAGTCGGCTTATTGGTGAAAGGATTCGAGCCGCTCGGCGCTCTTCGCACCGGTGCCGATTCAGCTTCGGATTCGGATTCAGGTTCACTCATCACCGGCGCTTTGCGTACCGGGTCGCGGACCACTACAGGGGCCGGCGCGGGAATGGCCGCCGGCGCTCTGCGCACCACATTGGTGTTGGCGCTGCCCTCGGCGGCAATGGTAAATACGACGGTATAAATGCCGCCGTTCTGGCGCGTAGCGACGCGAGTTTTCGAGCGCTGAGTCAGATCAAACACCAACCGCACGCTCTGAGCGTCTTTCGGCGTACTGGAACGGATGCTTTTTACCAGGTTCTGTCCGCTAAAACTCAGCGGCAGGCCGCCAACCTTGCCTTTCTGGTTAACGTCCAAGACCACGCGGTCCGGGCCATGCAGCGGGAAGAAGGCGTAATCCGGCGGACCATTGAAGCTCACCGATACCGTGGCTTCTCGCTGGGCATTGGACACTTTGATATCAGACAGCGACGATGCCGCCAGCGCACTGGCCACACCAAAAGACCCCAATACGGCGATCAGGGTGATTACGAGTAATTTCTTCAACGCATACGTCATTGCGGCGTCATTCCTGTGGCCCGTGGATACGGTCTAAAAGCTGGCTACCGTAGGCGGAAACCGCCTGAATTTTTGCCTCTCGCCCCTGATCCTGATAGCTGAGGTGCAGCTCCAGATCCGGATCCGGCAACACGCCAGTGCCCTGCTGCGGCCATTCCACCAGGCAAATGGCATCCTGCGCAAAATAATCGCGAATGCCCATAAATTCGAGTTCTTCCGGATCGGCTAACCGGTACAAATCAAAATGGTATACCGCCAGTGGCAACAGCGCATACGGCTCCACCAGCGTATAGGTTGGGCTTTTAACATTGCCCTGGTGCCCCAAAGCCTGCAGGAAACCACGGCTGAAGGTGGTTTTACCGGCGCCCAAGTCACCGTAAAGATAAATTACGCTGGCGCGATCGCACGCCTTGGCCAAGGCGGCGCCCAATGCGACAGTCGCTGCCTCATCCGGCAGAGGTAAAACGAGTTCTTTCATTCGATAGTTTCTATTTATGCCAACTCAGGATTAACGTAATAAGGGATTTCCGGCAATAGATCGCTCGCCAGCATCCCTCTTGTTCCTTGTCTTGCCGCCACGCGATCGGCCGCAGCGCCATGCACGACACACCCCGCGCAGGCTGCATCATACAGCGATAGCTTTTGCCCCAGCAAACCACCGATAATGCCCGACAGCACGTCGCCCATACCACCGGAGGCCATGCCCGCATTACCGACGTCCGCGATCGCCATCTGGCCCTGCTCATCCGCGATCAGCGTACCGGCGCCTTTCAACACCGCCACGCCACCGTAATGCGCCGCCAGTTTGCGCACTGCAAGTAGGCGATCACTCTCAATATCAGCGGTACTGCACCCCAATAAGCGTGCAGCCTCCCCAGGGTGCGGGGTAATCACGCGATTCTGACGCTTCTCGGGATTTAATGCCAGCAAGTTCAGCGCATCGGCATCCCATAACGCCGGTTTATCACTGGCTTGCAGCACTTTCAGTGCATTCCGACCCCATTCGCCCTGGCCCAATCCCGGCCCCACCACCACCACATCCGCCCAATTGAGCGCCTGTTGCAGCGTATCGTCGCTCAGACGTTGCACCATCAGCTCAGGACGGGCGGTAAGCAGCGGCCCGACATGCTCAATGTGAGTAAGCACTCGCACCAGGCCTGCGCCGCTGCGCAGTGCGGCCTCTGCCGCCATACGTACCGCCCCGCCAAAGCCGTGATCGCCGCCCACCAACAGTAAACGCCCTTGCTCGCCCTTGTGCGAACAAGGGCGGCGCGGCTTCAGCCACAACGCCAGAGATTCTGCGGTAACCCGATGAATCTGCGCCGGTTGCTTCGCCAGCCAGCCAGATAATCCTAGCGTACTCTGATGAAGTTGCCCGACCCAATCGCGGGCCTGGCAGGTTAACAGGCCCGGTTTTAGGGCGATAAAGGTGACGGTGTGCGTAGCGCGAATGACCGCACCAGGCGTAGCGCCACTTTCGGCCAGCAGGCCTGAAGGGATATCAAGTGCGATAACCGGCGCTGAACTGCGGTTAGCGGCCTCAATCAAGGCATTGTAAGGCGCTCGCGGTGCGGTCCCCAACCCGGTGCCGAGCAGGCCATCGATAATCAGATCGATACTTTCCGGCCAGCGGCTGTCAGCCGGATGAATTTCACCCCCGGCGTTCAACCAGGCCTGCCGGGCGGCGGCAGCCTCTACGGGTAAGGGCCGCGCGCCCTCGCAGGCAATCAACGTAATCTTTACGCCGGCTGCAGCAGCCAGTCTGGCGACCACGTAACCGTCGCCGCCGTTGTTGCCGTGGCCGCACAGTACCAGCCAATGGCTGCCTGCCGGGTATTGGTCGCGTGCCAGGGCGTAAGCCGCCTCACCGGCACGCTGCATCAAATCGTAGAGTGAAATGCCGAGCGAGGCGGCGGCGGCAGGTTCTGCCTGTCGGATCCCGTCCGCAGACCAGACAGAGTGTGATAAACTGTCGGTGTATTGTTTTTCACTGTGGCCCGTCATGACGCACCCCCTCGATCTCAATCAACTCGCCCAACATATCAAGCAATGGGGGCAATCGCTAGGATTCCAGCAGGTAGGCATTTGTGATACCGATCTGAGCGCCGAAGAACCCAAGTTGCAGGCATGGCTGGACAAGCAATACCACGGCGAAATGGAGTGGATGGCGCGCCATGGCATGCTGCGCGCACGGCCGCATGAGCTGCTGCCCGGTACGCTGCGGGTGATCAGCGTGCGCATGAACTACCTGCCGGCGAAAGCGGCCTTTGCCAGCACCCTGAATAATCCGCAATTGGGTTACGTCAGCCGCTATGCGCTGGGGCGGGACTATCATAAATTGCTGCGCCAGCGGCTGAAAAAGCTCGGCGACCAGATCCAGGCCTACTGCGGCGAGCTGAACTTTCGTCCCTTTGTCGATTCGGCGCCGGTGATGGAGCGTGCATTGGCCTCCAAGGCCGGCATCGGCTGGGTTGGTAAACACTCACTTATTCTCAATCGCGAAGCCGGTTCCTGGTTCTTTCTCGGAGAACTGCTGATCGATCTGCCGCTACCGGTGGATGAACCACAGCCGGAACAGTGTGGCCGCTGCGTCGCCTGCATCACCACCTGCCCAACCGGTGCGATTGTCGCACCTTACACCGTGGACGCGCGCCGCTGTATCTCCTACCTGACCATCGAGCTTGAGGGCGCCATCCCGGAAGAGTTCCGCCCATTGCTGGGTAACCGCATTTACGGCTGTGATGACTGCCAGCTTATCTGCCCGTGGAATCGCTTCTCCCAGCTCACCGACGAAGATGATTTCAGCCCGCGCGCTGCGCTGCATGCGCCTCAGTTGATTGAACTGTTCGGCTGGACGGAAGAGAAATTCCTGCGCATTACCGAAGGTTCCGCCATTCGGCGTATCGGCCATTTGCGCTGGCTACGCAATATCGCCGTAGCGCTGGGCAATGCCCCTTATCAGGATGCCGTGGTGATAGCGCTACGCTCCAGGCTGAGCCAGGACCCCATGCTGGACGAGCATATTGACTGGGCGCTTGAGCAGCAGTTGGCGCGACGTGAAGCGCAGGGCATAGAAGTGCAGACAACGCAGAAAAAACGATTGATACGGGCCGTGGAAAAAGGATTACCGAGGGATGCCTAAAACCCTGCCGGCTCCGCTGTCCAGACCCCGATAGTCGCTCTGTGGATTTGTGCATAAAAATAAAAATGCTTTGTCTTTCAACTGCAACAAAAAGAGCAAGTGATCGGCATAACGTTTTCTTATAAAAAAATATAGCTATAAATCAATAAATTACATATTTCATTTCGGTGGTGTTGATTTTTTGAACTGAGGGTATTATGAGCGCTATCTGTGGATAACTCTGTTCACAACATTTCGACAGGGTGTGTATGGAGAGACAAAGAGCCCCGCCGGCAAAGGCGTTGAACTGAGTTTAATCGAAGATAAAATTGGAGCGGGAAACGAGACTCGAACTCGCGACCCCGACCTTGGCAAGGTCGTGCTCTACCAACTGAGCTATTCCCGCATTGAGATGCTTTGAGCACCTGGCCATCAAACAACAACATGGCCTTTGAATTTTTTGGAGCGGGAAACGAGACTCGAACTCGCGACCCCGACCTTGGCAAGGTCGTGCTCTACCAACTGAGCTATTCCCGCGTCGCATGGGTACTGCTTGATACTTTTTTTATTCATCACGCCGCATAAGCAGCATTGTTGAATTTGGAGCGGGAAACGAGACTCGAACTCGCGACCCCGACCTTGGCAAGGTCGTGCTCTACCAACTGAGCTATTCCCGCCCGGCGTATCGATGTCGGAACTAAACGAAATTCTTCATCGGTACGGGGTGCGCATTATACGAGAAATCCTTTTTGTCGCAAGCCCCTGAAAGCAAAAAAACGCGATTTTTGTTTGATTGCCGATTAAAGCGCCAAACTGGCTAATTAAGCGGCGGAATCGAGTGCTTTCACAGTATAGGCCCCCCAAAGGGGCCTGAGCCGCCATCACAATTGGATGAAATGCTCGCGGTAATAGGCCAGTTCAGCCACGGACTCGCGGATATCATCCATCGCCTGGTGGGTACCCTGCTTTTTAAAGCCGCTGAGAATTTGCGGTTTCCAGCGACGTGCCAGCTCTTTCAGCGTACTGACGTCCAGATAGCGGTAATGGAAGTAGGCTTCAAGCTCGGGCATATAGCGGAACAGGAAACGGCGATCCTGACCGACGCTATTGCCGCAGATTGGCGATTTTCCCGCCGGCACCCATTGCTGGAGGAAGGCAATGGTTTCCAGTTCGGCGGCGCGATCGTCGAAGCGACTGGCCTTCACCCGCTCCACCAGCCCGCTGCCGGTATGGGTACGCACGTTCCAGTCATCCATCAGGCCGAGCTGTTCGTCGGATTGATGGACGGCGATGGTCGGCCCCTCAGCAAGAATGTTCAGATTGGCGTCAGTGACCAGCGTGGCGATCTCGATAATGCGATCGCGCTCCGGATCCAACCCGGTCATCTCCAGATCGATCCAAATCAGGTTGTTTTCGTTTCCTGTCATGATATTTCCTGCGTAAAAGCCGAAAGATAAACAAAGCGTGGGCAAGGCGGCGACCGGCGCTGGCTGTTTGCCGGCGGCGATACGCGGTGCGTAGCGGCTAACAACGGTTATTTAATATAAAATAGCGTGTATCATAGCCTTTTTGGTCGCCACGAGCGATAAAAGCCGATTCAAGTGAGGCGCAGTGACTAAGAACAAACTGTCCAAAGGTCAACAACGCCGCGTACAGGCGAACCATCAGCGTCGCCTGAAGCGCACTGATAACAAACCGGAACTGGATGATTCCCAACTGGGCGAGCCGCAAGACGGCATCGTTATCAGCCGTTTCGGCATGCACGCCGATGTTGAAGCCGCGGATGGCACCCAACATCGCTGCAACATTCGCCGCACGTTACGTTCGCTGGTAACCGGCGATCGCGTAGTGTGGCGTCCCGGCGTGGGGGCCCATGAAGGGGTCAAGGGCATCGTCGAGGCGGTGCATGAACGCACCTCGGTGCTGAACCGCCCCGATTTCTACGACGGCGTGAAGCCGATCGCCGCCAATATCAATCAGATCGTTATCGTTTCGGCGATCCTGCCGGAGCTTTCGCTGAATATGATCGATCGCTACCTGGTGGCGTGCGAAACGCTCGAGGTCGAACCGCTGATCGTTCTGAACAAAATCGATCTGCTGGATCCGCCGGCACGCAAGGTGGTCGACGGCATGATGGCGATTTACCGCCATATCGGTTATCGAGTGCTGGAAGTCTCCAGCCAGACGCGCGAAGGCATGGAAGCGTTTGAACGGGCGTTGGCCGATCGTATCAGTATCTTCGCCGGCCAGTCCGGTGTGGGCAAATCCAGCCTGCTGAATGCCCTGCTGCCGCCAAGCGATAAGCAAATTCTGGTAAATCAGGTTTCCGATGTCTCCGGCCTGGGGCAACATACCACCACCGCCGCGCGGCTGTACCATTTCCAGCACGGCGGCGATGTGATCGACTCGCCGGGAGTCCGTGAATTTGGTCTGTGGCATCTGGATCCGGAACAAATCACCCAAGCCTATGTCGAATTCCGTGACTATTTAGGCGGTTGTAAATTCCGCGACTGCCGCCACGACACCGACCCAGGCTGCGCCATCCGCGCGGCGGTGGAAAAAGGCGATATCGCAAAAGAGCGTTTCGACAACTACCACCGCATTCTGGAAAGCATGGCGCAAGTGAAGGTTCGCAAAAACCTCACGGACGCCGCAGACTGATCGTTGCGGGCGGGCGTTGACAGTGGCGGCGCCACCGTTACAATGCGCGCCCTTTACCCTGATTCAAGAGGTTAACGTGCTGGATAGCATCAAAATTAAATTGCAGTATTGGTTGCCGAAGCTGGCGCTGACCCGTCTGGCCGGCTGGGGCGCAGACAAACAGGCCGGTTGGCTCACCCAGCTTGTCCTGAAGGGGTTCGCCCGCTACTACCGCGTGAATATGCAGGAAGCGCAACAGCCAGAGCTGTCCTCCTATGCCACCTTTAACGAATTCTTCGTTCGCCCGTTGCGTGACGGCGCACGTCCCATCATCGGCGAAGCCAACTGGCTGGCGCTGCCTGCCGACGGCGCTATCAGCCAGCTCGGCCCGATCCGCGAAGACCAGATCTTCCAGGCCAAGGGCCATCATTACAGCCTGGAAGCGCTGCTGGCCGGCAACTACATGCTGGCGGAGCCCTTCCGTAACGGTCTGTTCGCCACCACTTACCTGGCACCACGTGATTATCACCGCGTCCACATGCCGTGCGCCGGCGTGCTGCGTGAAATGATTTACGTACCGGGCGATCTGTTCTCCGTGAACCCGCTGACCGCCGCCAACGTGCCGAACCTGTTCGCGCGCAATGAACGCGTGATCTGCGTATTTGATACCGCCATTGGGCCAATCGTGCAGATCCTGGTGGGCGCCACCATTGTCGGCAGCATTGAAACCGTTTGGGCCGGCACCGTAACGCCGCCGCGAGAAGGCATCATCAAACGCTGGACCTATCCGGCAGAAGGCGCTGAAGGCGCAATCGCACTGGAAAAAGGCGCTGAAATGGGCCGCTTCAAGCTCGGTTCCACGGTCATCAACCTGTTTACCCCAGGCAGCGTGCAGTTCGCTCCACAGCTGAATAACGGGACCGTCACCCGCATGGGTGAAGCCTTCGCCGAAATCCCGGCTGCGCCAACTGCCACTGAAACACCGCAGATCTAAAGGAATTGACGCCGTGCGCCTGATTATCACGCTATTGCTCGGTTGTTTACTGGCTCAACCGGTGCTGGCCGCTGCGGTGCCCACAGAGACTCAGCTCAAACAGGAGCTGAAGCAGGCAGAGAGCAACAAAAATGCGCCTAATCAGGCGGAAACCACCGAGGCGCTGCAGAGTGCCCTCAACTGGCTGTCGGAGCGCCAGGAGTCGATGACGCGCTCCGAACAGTATCAGCGGGTGATCGATGATTTCCCGAAGATGACGCAGGAACTGCGCCGCCAACTGACGCTGGAAGACAACAAAATCCTGCCAAATGGCGACAACCTGCCCGCCAGCGATCTGGAACAACAGATCCTGCAAACCAGCAGCCTGTTGCTGGAACAGGCGCGTCTGCTGCAACAGGAACAGGAGCGCACGCGGGAGATCAGCGATTCGCTCGGCCAGTTGCCGCAGCAGCAGACCGACGCCCGCCGCTCGCTCACCGAAGTACAGCGTCGCCTGCAAGCCCAACCCGCCAACCCTACGACCCCGCATGCCCAGGCGGCTCTGGCGCTGTTGCAGACAGAAGCCGCGGCGCGCAAAGCCAAGGTAGATGAGTTGGAATTGGCGCAACTGTCGGCCAACAACCGTCAGGAGTTGGCGCGGATGCGCGCCGAGGTATACAAAAAGCGCCACGAGAAGATCGACGTTCAGTTGCAGGCCCTGCGCAACAACCTTAACGCCCAGCGCCAGCGCGAAGCCGAACTGGCGCTCGAAAAAACCGAGCAACTGGCCGAACAAAACGGCGACCTGCCGAAAAGCATCAGCCAACAATTGCAGATCAACCGTGAACTCTCCGCTGCCCTGAACAATCAGGCGCAGCGTATGGATCTGATCTCATCGCAGCAGCGCCAGGCCGCCGCGCAAACGCTGCAGGTACGTCAAGCGCTGAGCACCATTATCGAACAAGCGCAGTGGCTCGGTTCGTCGTCGGCGTTGGGGGAAACCCTGCGCGCCCAGGTGGCGACGCTGCCGGAAATGCCAAAGCCGCAGCAGTTGGATGGCGATATGGCCCAATTGCGTGTACAGCGCCTGCAGTTTGAAAGCCAGTTGGAGAAACTGTCGCAGCGCGAGTTTAAACGCGACGACGGCAGCGAACTGACCAGCGCGGAACGGCGTATCGTTGAGGCACAGCTGCGCACCCAGCGTGAACTGCTGAATTCGCTGCTTTCCGGCTGCGATACCCAAATCCTCGAGCTGACCAAGCTGAAAGTGGCCAACACTCAGCTGATTGAGGCGTTGAACGAGATCAAAGACGCCACCCACCGTTATCTGTTCTGGGTCCCGGACGTCAACCCGATCACCCTGTCTTATCCGATTAACGTGGCGCACGATCTGACACGTCTGCTGTCGCTGGATACGCTGGCACAGCTGGGCGGTGCCTTCATGATGATGGTGACCAGCAAAGAAACGTTGATCCCGATTTTCGGCGCCCTGCTGCTGGTGATTTTCAGC
This sequence comes from Serratia sp. 22264, assembly GCF_052045345.1. Lineage (NCBI taxonomy): Bacteria > Pseudomonadati > Pseudomonadota > Gammaproteobacteria > Enterobacterales > Yersiniaceae > Serratia > Serratia sp. 22264. The sequence goes on along the minus strand of NZ_JBQEOY010000002.1, from coordinate 33,436 downwards.
ATCAGCTCACGCAAGCACTATCACGCCTTCCTGGAACGCGCCAACAGCCGGGTCGGCAAGGTAACGCAGGACGAATTCTTCCTGACGATGCGCACCGTGTTCTGGTCGATTCTGGTGGCATTACCGCTGCCGGTACTGTGGGCCGCGCTCGGTTTTGGCCTGCAGAGCGCCTGGAACTACCCCGTGGCGGAGGCGATTGGCAAGGGGGTCACCGCAACGCTGCCGATCCTGTGGATCTGCATGATCTGCGCCGCCTTCGCCCATCCGCAAGGGCTGTTTATCGTGCACTTCCGCTGGCCGGTGAAACAGGTTTCGCGCGCCATGCGGTACTACAAGATGTCGATCTGGCTGATCGTGCCGTTGATCATGGCATTGATCACCTTCGACAGCCTGAAAGAGCGCGAGTTTGCCAATACCCTGGGGCGGCTGTGCTTTATCTTGCTGTGTTTGGCGCTGGCCATCGTCACCAAGAGCCTCAAACGCGCCGGCATTCCGCTGTATCTGGACAAGAAAGGCTCCGGCGAGAACATGGTCAACACCGCGCTGTGGGGGTTGCTGCTTTCAGCGCCGCTATTGGCCGCGCTGGCCTCCGCCGTCGGTTACCTGACCACCTCACAGGCGCTGCTGGCGCGGTTGGAAACTTCGGTGGCGATCTGGTTCTTCCTGCTGGTGATTTACCACATTATTCGCCGCTGGATGTTAATCCAACGGCGACGCATCGCCTTTGACCGCGCCAAACAGCGCCGTGCCGACATCCTGGCCCAGCGCGCACGCGGCGAGGAGGAAACGACGCACACGCCAAACAGCACCGAAGGATCGATGGATGTGGATGATTCGGAGATCGATCTGGATACCATCAGCGCCCAGTCGCTGCGGTTGGTGCGTTCGATTCTGACGATGATCGCGCTGGTGTCGGTGATTGTGCTGTGGTCAGAGATCCACTCCGCCTTCGCCTTCCTGGAAAACATCTCCCTGTGGGACGTGACCTCGACGGTCAACGGGGTGGAAACGGCGCATCCGATCACGCTCGGCGCAGTGTTGATAGCCATACTGGTGCTGATCGTCACCATGCAACTGGTACGTAACCTGCCGGCGCTGCTGGAGCTGGCGGTGTTGCAGCATCTGGATCTGACGCCAGGCACCGGCTACGCCATCACTACCATTACCAAGTATCTGCTGTTGCTGTTCGGCGCCATCCTCAGTTTTTCCTGGATCGGTATCGAATGGTCGAAACTGCAGTGGGTCGTGACCGCGCTCAGCGTCGGGTTGGGCTTCGGCATGCAGGAGATTTTCTCCAACTTCATCTCCGGCCTGATCATTTTGTTCGAGAAACCGATCCGTATCGGCGATACCGTGACGATCAGAAACCTGACCGGCACCGTCACCAAGATCAACACTCGCGCCACCACCATTTCGGACTGGGATCGCAAAGAGATCATCGTGCCGAACAAGGCGTTCATCACCGAGCAGTTCGTCAACTGGTCGCTGTCGGATAACCTGACCCGTGTGGTGCTGACCGTGCCTGCCCCGGGCGAGGCCAACAGCGAAGAGGTGACCAAGATCCTTCTCAACGCCGCCGAACGCTGCTCGCTGGTGCTGGACAACCCGGCGCCGGAGGTTTATCTGGTCGACCTGCAACAGGGTATTCAGATCTTCGAAATGCGTATTTACGCGGCCGAGATGGGCCATCGCATGCCGTTGCGCCACGAGATCCACCAATTGATCCTGGCAGGTTACCGCGAACACGGCATTACCCTGCCGTACCCGCCGTTCCAGGTTCGCAGCGAAACGCTGTCGCGCCTGACCAGCAATGGCCGCACCCCACCGTCAACGCCGCCGCCAAACACCAAGCGCGAATCGGGCGGCTTGTAAGCGCATAATGCAAAAAGGGTTCGGCGTGCAATGCAACACCGAACCCTTTTATCACCACAATATATCCTATGGCTTTCAAGTTGCAGCTAGGCGCCCAGCTCGCTCATCCCCAGGCGCTTACTTAAGTAAGTAACTGGGGTAAGCGAGTGCAGGTAACAACGCTGTGGCTTGAAAGACGACGGATATACGGTTACGCGCGCCCGACCGGGAAGGCAAGCACTTCGCTCAGGCTCTCGGCACCCAGCGCCAACATGACCAGCCGATCAACCCCTAACGCCACGCCGGAAGATTCCGGCATACCGTGCTGCAAAGCATCCAGCAGATTGTTATCGATCGGGTGCTGCGGCAGACCGCGTTCCGCACGTTTGCGGTTATCCTGATCAAAACGCTGGCGCTGTTCGCGGCTGTCGGTCAGCTCGCGGAAGCCATTCGCCAGTTCGATCCCCTTGAAATACACCTCAAAACGCTCCGCCACGCGGTGATCTTCGGTGCTGATCTCCGCCAATGACGCCTGGCTGGCCGGGAAGTGATAAACGAACGCCGGCTTGTCACGCCCGATGTAAGGCTCCACGCCGACGGTGAACAACAATTGCAGCAGCGTATCGCGGTCTTCTTCAGTATCGGCAATGTTGCTCAGATCGAGCTTGGCCGCCGCTTCACGCAGTTGCGCTTTCTCTGCCGACAGTGGATCGATATCCAGATGGCGCAGGAAAGCCTGCTGATAGGACAAGGTTTCCGCGCTGTCGCAATCCAGCACCTGCTGGAGCAAATCATCCACCTCATTCATCAGCCGGTACATGTCGTAATGTGGACGGTACCACTCCAGCATGGTGAATTCCGGGTTGTGATGGCGACCGGCCTCTTCATTACGAAAACTGCGCCCCATCTGATAGATCGGGCCGCTACCCGCCGCCAGCAGGCGCTTCATGTGATATTCCGGGCTGGTCATCATGTACAGCGTCAGGCCATCCGCCGCACCCGGGCCGACAAAACGCGTCTGGAACGGGAACAGGTGGATATCGGTAACCGTCGCCTGGCTCATGGTTGGCGTCTCAACTTCCAATACGCCACGATCGGCGAAGAAACGCCGGATCTCAGTCAGGATCGCTGCGCGTTTCAACAAATTGGCGATGGGTGCACTTGGCTGCCAGCTTGCCGTTTCGCTCATGGTAATTACTCCGAAATCAAACAGGGGATGCAGTCTACTCGTATCCAGGCATGCAAACAAATTCTTAACAGCCGGGTGCCTTTAACGACAGTAATTCCTCACAAACGAGTAGCAATAAGGTTAATAAAAGGTGAATAAACGTTAAATATCCCTTGCAGGCAATAATTCCTCCAACCAACCGCTAAAAGACAAAACAATCGATCACATCAAATTTCTTCTACTTAACTTTAGGTATAGTTAATTCCACATAATTGGTGGGAGATATCTATCCTCAGTCTTTATGCAATATCAATCGGTTCAATTAGTTAGTACCCGAAGCGTTTTTGTAAATATTAAGCATAGATATTTAATTCGCCGTTCTTAATAAGAATATTGGAGGAATGCAGTGCAAACCTTTAACGCCGATCTTGCCATTATTGGGGCCGGGGGTGCTGGTTTACGTGCAGCGATAGCCGCAGCGGAAGCCAACCCTCAACTGAAAATCGCCCTGATTTCCAAAGTCTACCCGATGCGCAGCCATACGGTGGCCGCCGAAGGGGGCTCCGCCGCCGTCACTCAGGATCATGATAGCTTCGATTACCACTTCCACGACACCGTTGCCGGTGGCGACTGGTTGTGCGAGCAGGATGTGGTCGATCATTTCGTCCACAACTGCCCACGTGAAATGGCGCAGCTTGAACAGTGGGGCTGCCCGTGGAGCCGTAAACCGGACGGTTCGGTCAACGTGCGCCGCTTTGGCGGCATGAAGATTGAACGCACCTGGTTCGCCGCCGACAAGACCGGCTTCCATATGCTGCACACCCTGTTCCAGACCTCGCTCAAATACCCGCAAATCCAGCGTTTCGACGAACACTTCGTACTGGACATTCTGGTGGATGACGGTCAGGTCCGTGGTCTGGTGGCGATGAACATGATGGAAGGCACCCGCGTGCAGATCCGCGCCAATGCGGTGGTCATGGCTACGGGCGGCGCCGGACGCGTATACCGCTACAACACCAACGGCGGCATCGTCACCGGTGATGGCATGGGCATGGCGTTCCACCACGGCATTCCGCTGCGCGATATGGAGTTCGTGCAGTATCACCCGACCGGCCTGCCGGGCTCCGGCATCCTGATGACCGAAGGTTGCCGTGGCGAAGGCGGCATTCTGGTGAACAAGGACGGCTATCGTTACCTGCAAGATTACGGCATGGGCCCGGAAACGCCGCTGGGCGAACCGAAAAACAAATATATGGAACTCGGTCCGCGCGACAAGGTTTCGCAGGCCTTCTGGCACGAATGGCGCGCCGGACGTACCATCCCCACCCCGCGCGGCGACGTGGTCTATCTGGATCTGCGTCACCTGGGAGAAAAGAAACTGCTGGAACGTCTGCCGTTCATCTGCGAGCTGGCGAAGGCTTACGTCGGTGTCGATCCGGTGAAAGAGCCGATCCCGGTACGCCCGACCGCGCACTACACCATGGGCGGCATCGAAACCGATCAGAACTGCGAAACCCGCATTAAAGGGCTGTTCGCCGTCGGCGAATGCTCTTCCGTCGGTCTGCACGGCGCCAACCGCCTCGGCTCTAACTCGCTGGCGGAACTGGTGGTGTTCGGCCGCGTAGCCGGCGAGAACGCCGCCCGCCGCGCGCTGGAAAGCAACCCGGCCAATGGGAGCGCACTGGATGCTCAGGGCCGTGATGTCGAAGCCCGGTTGAGCAACCTGATGAAGCAGGAAGGCAACGAGAATTGGTCAAAAATCCGCGATGAAATGGGCCTGTCGATGGAAGAAGGTTGCGGCATCTACCGCACGCCGGAGTTGATGCAAAAGACCATCGATAAACTGGCAGAACTGAAAGAGCGCTTCAAGCGCGTCAAAATCGCCGACAGATCCAGCGTGTTCAATACCGACCTGTTGTACACCATCGAATTGGGCTACGGGCTGGACGTGGCGGAATGCATGGCGCACTCCGCCTTCAACCGTAAAGAATCGCGCGGCGCGCACCAGCGCCTGGACGAAGGCTGTACCGAACGCGACGACGTGAACTTCCTGAAGCATACGCTGGCGTTCCATAACCCGAATGGTGCACCGCGACTGGAATACAGCGACGTGAAGATCACCAAATTGCCACCGGCCAAACGTGTGTACGGCGCTGAAGCCGAAGCGCAGGATAAAAAGGACAAGGAGCAGGCAAATGGCTGAGATGAACACCCTGAAAATCGAGGTCATGCGCTATAACCCGGAACGCGACGCCGAGCCGCATTTCGAGACCTTTGCAGTGCCTTATGACGAACAAACCTCGCTGCTCGATGCGCTGGGCTACATCAAAGATAACCTGGCGCCCGATCTTTCCTACCGCTGGTCATGCCGCATGGCGATCTGCGGCTCGTGCGGCATGATGGTTAACCGGGTGCCGAAACTGGCCTGCAAAACCTTCCTGCGCGAATACACCGGCGGCATGAAGGTGGAAGCGCTGGGCAACTTCCCGATCGAGCGCGATTTGGTGGTCGATATGACCCACTTTATCGAAAGCCTGGAGGCGATTAAGCCCTATATCATCGGCAACAACCGCAAGCCGGAAGATGGCCCTAACGTGCAAACCCCGGCGCAAATGGCCAAATATCACCAGTTTTCCGGCTGCATCAACTGCGGTCTATGCTATGCCGCCTGTCCGCAGTTCGGTCTGAACCCGGAATTTATCGGCCCGGCGGCGATCACCCTGGCGCACCGCTATAACCTGGATAACCGCGATCATGGCAAGAAGCAGCGCATGGCGCAGCTTAACGGCCAGAACGGCGTCTGGAGCTGTACCTTTGTCGGTTACTGCTCTGAAGTGTGTCCAAAGCACGTCGACCCGGCCGCTGCCATCCAGCAGGGCAAGGTGGAAAGCGCCAAAGACTTCATGATCGCCATGCTGAAGCCGCAATAAGGGAGAGAACCGCAATGACAACACAACGTAAGCCTTATGTGCGCACCATGACGCCGACCTGGTGGCAAAAGCTCGGTTTCTATCGCTTCTATATGCTGCGTGAAAGCACCTCGGTGCTGGCGGTGTGGTTCAGCATCGTACTGATTTACGGCATTTTTTCGCTGAAAGGCGGTGTGGATAGCTGGGCCGGCTTCGTCGGTTTTCTGCAAAACCCGCTGGTGCTGCTGATTAACGTTATCGCCCTGCTGGCGGCGCTGCTGCATACCAAAACCTGGTTCGATCTGGCGCCGAAAGCCGCCAATATCGTGGTCAACAACGAGAAAATGGGGCCAGGGCCGATAGTGAAAGCACTGTGGGTGGTGACGCTGGTCGCCAGCGCGATCATTTTGGCCGTAGCCTTGGTGTAACCCGGAGGAAATATGATAAATCAAACACCTAAACGCTCCGACGAACCGGTTTTCTGGGGGTTATTCGGCGCAGGCGGCATGTGGGGAGCCATTGTCGCGCCCGCCATCGTGTTGCTGGTCGGCATTCTGCTGCCGCTGGGCCTGTTCCCCGGCGACGCACTGGGCTATGACCGCGTGCTGGCGTTTTGCCAAAGCCTGATCGGCCGCCTGTTCTTGCTGCTGATGATTATCCTGCCGCTGTGGTGCGGTTTGCACCGAATCCACCATGCGATGCACGATTTGAAAATTCACGTGCCGGCCGGTAAATGGGTGTTCTACGGCCTGGCGGCCATTCTCAGCGTGGTGACTCTGATTGGGGTAGTCACTCTGTAAGCCCCTTGGCGGCCAGCCCCCGTTGGCCGCCAACCTTCGCTTTCGGCTACACTGTTTATCTGAGCCCGGTAATACAGGAGTAACCAATGCGTTTATGGTCAAAGCTTTGCGTGATTTTTTCCGCCCTTCTTTCCGTCGCTTGCAGCGTCACGCCCCCCAAAGGCGTCAAGGTAGTGACCCCCTTCAATAGCAAAGGCTATCTGGGCACCTGGTATGAAATCGCCCGTCTCGATCACCGCTTTGAGCGTGGCCTGCAACAGGTTACCGCCAACTACAGTCCACGGGCTGACGGTGGCCTGAAGGTGATCAACCGCGGCTTTAATGTGCAAAAACAGCAATGGCAAGAAAGCGAAGGCAAAGCCTATTTTATAGGTTCACCGCAGGTAGCTGCTCTGAAGGTTTCGTTCTTCGGCCCCTTTTATGGCGGCTATAACGTGATCGAACTGGATGCGGAATATCGTTACGCGCTGGTCTGCGGTCCTAACCGAGATTATTTATGGATCCTGTCGCGCACGCCAACATTGGACGCTACCTCGCGCGACAGGCTGGTGCAAACCGCCAAGAGTTACGGGTTTGCTACCGATAAACTAATCTGGGTGCAACAAGCCACGACTCAGTGACTGCTGAACTTCAGCCCGAGGATGCCAACGACAATCAGGCACAGGCTGAGAATGCGCGCGATATTGGTCGATTCGCCGAGCAGCACCATCCCCATAATTGCCGCCCCTACCGCGCCGATACCGGTCCAAACCGCATAAGCCGTGCCGGCAGGCAGCGTTTTCATGGCATGCGCCAACAGCAGCATGCTGACCACCATGGCGGCGACAGTGATAATGCTGGGTGTCAGGCGGGTAAAGCCGTGGGTATATTTCAGGCCGATAGCCCACACCACCTCGAGCAAACCGGCAATAAGCAGAATAATCCAAGCCATGAACAGGCTCCGTTACGATGGGGTCGTCCCCGGAAGCTGATGCGTAAACAGGTCGTCCCGTTTAGCCTTGTGAAAATGCCCGGGAATTATACCCGCGCCTGGGAAGGATAGCAGCACAAAGGTGGCGTTTGCCAAGATCGGAGGTGAAGCGGTATCCCACGGTGGGGGGGTTACGTGGAATACCACAAGAGGCAAAAAGGCAGGTTATTCTGCACTGCGCTGGATGGCTTCCCCGCCGGCCTGCACGTCTTTACCTACGCCTTTGGTGGTGTTGCATGCGGTCAATGAGGTCAGGATCATCAAAGAGAAAATCGCGATAATACTTTTCTTCAGCATATGAAAGTCCTTATTTGTCAGTGACGAAAAAGTACGGCTTTCTAAGCTTAGTAAATATTAACGAGAGTTGCTGTTTAAAACGCGTTTATTTTGCACAATTACATTACTAAAATTAATGTTTTTAGCTGGCCGTGCGTGAAATAGCGCCGCCGAGGTGCTGAACATCCTCACCGAAACCGCGGAAAGTATTACAACCGCTAAGGGAGACAAGTAACAACAGGGAGATCACGGCCAACAGAGTTTTCTTCATCATGCAGAGTCTGCCAACGATATGCGGAAAGGGATAAAGCAAAGGAGCCACTCAGGGCTCCTTTGTTTGGAAACTTATTTTACGCGTGAAACGTATTCGCCAGAGCGAGTATCAACACGGACAACTTCGCCAATCTGTACGAACAATGGCACTTTTACCACGGCGCCAGTGCTCAGGGTCGCAGGCTTGCCGCCGGTACCGGCAGTATCGCCTTTCAGGCCAGGATCGGTATCCGTGATTTCTGCTTCGATAAAGTTCGGTGGCTGAACGGCGATTGGGCGGCCGTCCCACAGCGTAACGATACATTCCGCGTTATCTTGCAGCCATTTTGCCGCGTCAGAAACGGTTTTTTCTTCAACCCCGTGTTGCTCGAAAGTCTCAGGGTGCATGAAGTGGTAGAACTCACCGTCGTTGTACAGGTAGTTCATGTTGGTATCTACGACGTCTGCGCCTTCGCAAGAGTCGGTAGATTTAAAGGTTTTTTCTACGCGGCTGCCGGTCAGCAGACGGCGCATTTTAACGCGCGCAAACGCCTGGCCTTTGCCCGGTTTAACGAACTCGCTGGATTCGATGGCATAAGGCTCGCCTTCGAACATGATTTTAAGACCCGGACGGAAATCGTTGCTAGAATAAGTCGCCATGATGGCCCCTCTGAATATTTAAACTGGTAGCTTAGCCAAAAAAATGGCACACATTATAACCCAAAATACGGCATATAGAGAAGATTGGTTGCATCAACTCGCCGATGTTATTACCGATCCTGATGAATTACTGCAGCTTTTATCACTGAACACGCATCCGGACCTGCCGCAGGGCCGCGAAGCCCGTCGATTGTTCGCGCTGCGCGTTCCTCGCGCCTTCGCAGCGCGCATGCGCCCCGGCGATGCCAACGACCCGTTGCTGCGCCAAGTGCTGACCGCCAGCGAAGAATTCATCAATGCGCCCGGCTTCACTACCGATCCGCTGGACGAACAGCGCAGCGTGGTGCCAGGCTTGCTGCATAAATACCGCAATCGCGCTCTGCTGCTGGTCAAGGGTGGCTGTGCGGTCAACTGCCGCTACTGTTTCCGCCGCCATTTTCCGTATCAGGACAACCAGGGCAACAAGGCCAACTGGCGTCAGGCGCTGGATTATATCCGCCAACACCCGGAACTGGATGAGATTATTTTCTCCGGCGGCGATCCGCTGATGGCGAAAGATCATGAACTCGACTGGCTAATCGGCGAGTTGGAAGCCATTGCGCACCTGAAACGCCTGCGTATCCACACCCGCCTGCCGGTAGTGATCCCTGCGCGCATTACGCCGGAGCTGTGCCGTCGGCTGTCCGCTTCGCGCCTGCAGGTGCTGATGGTGACGCACATCAACCACGCCAATGAAATTGACCGCGAGCTGCAGGCCAGCATGGCGCAACTGCGTCTGGCAGGTGTCACGTTGCTGAATCAAAGTGTGCTGCTGCGCGGTATCAATGACAACGCCGACACGCTGGCGGCGCTGAGCAACGCGCTGTTTGACGCCGGCATTCTGCCCTATTACATCCACGTACTGGATAAGGTGCAGGGGGCGGCGCACTTTATGGTCAGCGACGACGAAGCGCGCGCGATCATGCAGGCGCTGCTGAGCAAGGTTTCCGGCTACATGGTGCCGCGTCTGACGCGTGAAGTCGGCGGCAAGCCAAGCAAAACCCCCCTCGATCTGCATCTGATGCAAAGCTGATCGACTGCCCGTTCCAGATACAAAAAGAGGCATGCCTGGGCATGCCTCTTTTTTGTGTTATACCCTGCTCGTTACTGCGTTAGGGGCACTTGTAAACCTGGCCAATCATTTTGCTGTCCAGCGGGGCAAAGCTTGAAAGCAGGTTCTGCGTCGGGCTGGTTGCGCCATAGATGACATTGCCACCCATTGCCGCTGCCTTGTTACGCAGGTCGTTTGCCGCACCGCGCATAGAGCTGCCTTCACCACCGTTACCGGACAACCAGTTGCTCTGGGAGCCGGTCACTTCGCCCACCAGCTGGCATTCAGCCGCCGGTTTGGTGTCGGTAAATTTGACCTGCTGGCCTGCGGCGGACAGTTCGTTGGTGCTGCTGCAACCTGCCAGCAGCATAGCTGCCGAAAGACCCAGTAAGGCTTTAATCCGCATCTTGTTCCCCATATGATATTGAGAATTCTGCACAAGCTTATCAGAAAGCGTTGCTATCTCTTAAGCATCCGTTGCCACGGGTACCGGGTCAACGCCTTGAGCGACAGCTGATGAAATATCAGTTTACCAGCTAAATCACTCCGGGCTGCAAAAATATCATCAAATACAGTGCGGCAAAGAGCACAGAATAAAAAAACCCCGGCCAATTGACCGGGGTTCTCAGCACACAGACAGTGTGGGGGATGATTACATCATGCCGCCCATGCCACCCATGCCGCCCATACCGCCAGCGCCGCCTAAATCAGGCGCATCGCTTTTCGGCAGGTCGGTCACCATGCACTCGGTGGTGATCATCAGGCCAGCCACAGAAGCCGCGTACTGCAGAGCAGAACGGGTTACTTTGGTTGGATCCAGGATACCCATCGCGATCATGTCGCCGTATTCTTCAGTTGCTGCGTTGTAACCGTAGTTACCTTCGCCCGCTTTCACGGTGTTGGCAACAACAGAAGGCTCTTCGCCGCAGTTCAGAACGATCTGACGCAGTGGTGATTCCATTGCGCGCAGCGCAACTTTGATACCCACGTTCTGATCTTCGTTCACGCCACGCAGATCGCTCAGTTTGGACGCAGCGCGAATCAGCGCAACACCACCACCAGCAACTACGCCTTCTTCTACCGCTGCACGGGTTGCGTGCAGAGCATCTTCAACGCGAGCTTTCTTCTCTTTCATTTCAACTTCGGTAGCAGCACCGACTTTGATTACCGCAACGCCGCCAGCCAGTTTAGCTACGCGCTCTTGCAGTTTTTCACGGTCGTAATCAGAAGTTGCTTCTTCGATCTGCTGACGAATCTGGGACACGCGGCCCTGGATCGCAGGTTCTTCACCATTGCCATCGATGATGATAGTGGTGTCTTTGTTGATAACGATGCGTTTAGCCGTACCCAGGTCTTCCAGAGTCGCTTTTTCCAGCTCCAGACCAATCTCTTCAGAGATAACGGTACCGCCAGTCAGGGTAGCGATATCCTGCAGCATGGCTTTACGACGGTCGCCGAAACCAGGTGCTTTAACCGCAGCCACTTTCACGATGCCGCGCATGGTGTTGACCACCAGGGTAGCCAGTGCTTCGCCTTCAACATCTTCAGCGATGATCAGCAATGGCTTGCCGGCTTTCGCCACGGCTTCCAGTACTGGCAGCATTTCACGGATGTTGGAGATTTTCTTGTCAGCCAGCAGGATGAACGGGCTTTCCAGCTCGATAGAACCGGTTTCCGGCTTGTTGATGAAGTAAGGAGACAGGTAACCGCGGTCGAACTGCATACCTTCAACGACGTCCAGCTCGTCTTGCAGGCCAGTGCCTTCTTCAACGGTGATAACGCCTTCTTTGCCCACTTTCTCCATGGCTTCTGCAATCAGTTTACCCACGGTTTCGTCGGAGTTTGCAGAGATGGTGCCTACCTGAGCGATAGCTTTGGAGTCAGAGCAAGGTACGGACAGTTTTTTCAGCTCTTCAACAGCGGCGATAACCGCTTTGTCGATACCGCGCTTCAGATCCATCGGGTTCATGCCGGCAGCTACTGCTTTCAGGCCTTCGGTGATGATGGATTGAGCCAGTACGGTTGCAGTGGTGGTGCCGTCGCCCGCAGCGTCGTTCGCTTTGGAGGCCACTTCTTTCACCATCTGCGCACCCATGTTTTCAAACTTGTCTTCCAGTTCGATTTCACGGGCAACGGATACGCCATCTTTAGTGATGGTAGGAGCGCCGAAGGATTTATCCAGCACTACGTTACGGCCTTTCGGGCCCAGGGTCACTTTTACTGCATCAGCGAGAACATTCACGCCGCGGAGCATTTTCACGCGAGCGTCGTTGCCGAATTTTACGTCTTTAGCTGCCATTGGTATTTCCCTTCAACTCGTTTCGTTCAGTTCAGAAAGATAAAGCGTAATTACGCTTCAACAATTGCCAGAATGTCGCTTTCGGACATGATCAACACTTCTTCATTGTCGATCTTCTCTGCTTTCACGCCGTAGCCGTCGTTGAAAATCACGATATCGCCAACTTTCACATCCAGCGGTTGGATGTTGCCGCTTTCCAGAACACGCCCTTTACCCACTGCCACAACTTCACCACGAGTAGATTTACCCGCTGCAGAGCCAGTCAGAACGATGCCGCCAGCAGATTTTGATTCAACTTCTTTGCGCTTGACGATAACGCGGTCATGCAATGGACGAATACTCATTGAACGCTCTCCTGTAAGAAGGTTTCTATCAGACTTAGGGTTGTCACCGGATTGTTGTTACCGGCCTCGTGGGATTTGAAATGGGGGCATTCCATCCCCCTTCAAGGGCCAGGCCAAAAAAATTTTCGCTTTTGACGGCAATCCAGAGGGGACAAATGTGAAAAACGCGGCCGGGGCCGCGTTTTTTTAACGATCGTTACGCTTGTCATGATCGTCCGGCTGGTTTCCCAACGTATAACGGTCGTCGTCCTTACGCTGAAACTCGCCATCGAAGGTGTTGCCGTTGGCGGCATCGCCGCCCTGGCTCCAGCCGCCGGGACGGTAGACCGAAAGATGCGGCATCAATTTCAGCGTCAGCGATTTTTGCACCGGCGGCAACAGCAGCAACAGGCCAAGGAAATCGGTGAAGAATCCCGGCACCAACAGCAGGAAACCCGCCAGCACCAGTGAAACGCTTTTCACCATTTCCGCAGCCGGGCTTTCTCCGGCGGCCAGTTTCTGTTGCATTTGCACGAAGGTTTTCATGCCCTGATTGCGCACCAACGAGATACCGACGCAAGAAGTGAACACCACCAGCAACAGGGTGATGGCCACGCCCAATACGGCGGCGACTTTGATAAATAGAGATATTTCGATGTAAGCCAACAGAAATATCAGCAGTAACGGTAACCAGCGCACCTGGTTCTCCTATAAGTAACGGCACGTTCCCGCACGGTGGCGGCAAGGTGAAAAGGGGGGCCGGTAAACGGCCGACACCATTACAATGGGGTCATCCCGCCGTCATTTCAACCAACGGCCTTTTTTATTGCTAAAGTTAACAAACGTGAATGAGATCACAGAACAGGAAAAGCGTGATTCCAGAAGGCTCAGAAGGTGATCTGGATTCAGTCATTTATTACTAACCAGCATATGATCTGGGCTGCAACGGGCGCTATGGTTAATCGTTTCATGCCTGAAGCCTTCGGCAACATAATTTGATTCCCTGACTATTAATTAATTCGGCAGCAATATAAAGAAGGTTCTCATGTCAAACAACATTCGTATCGAAGAAGACCTGTTAGGAACACGTGAAGTCCCCGCAGAAGCCTATTACGGTGTTCATACCCTGCGTGCGATTGAAAACTTCTATATCAGTAACAGCAAAATCAGCGATGTGCCCGAGTTTGTCCGTGGCATGGTAATGGTCAAAAAAGCCGCAGCGATGGCGAATAAAGAGCTGAAAACCATTCCGCGTAAAATCGCTGATGTCATCATTCAAGCCTGTGACGAAGTGCTGGATAAAGGCAAATGCATGGACCAGTTCCCGGTCGATGTGTTCCAGGGCGGCGCAGGTACCTCGCTGAACATGAACACCAACGAAGTGCTGGCGAATATCGGTCTGGAACTTATGGGCCATCAGAAAGGCGAATATCAGTATCTGAATCCTAACGATCACCTTAATAAATGCCAATCCACCAACGACGCTTACCCTACCGGTTTCCGCATCGCGGTTTACGCCTCCAACCAGAAACTGATCGACGCCATCAACCAACTGCGTGAAGGCTTTGATCGCAAGGCAAAAGAGTTCGAAACCATTCTGAAAATGGGCCGCACGCAGTTGCAGGATGCCGTGCCTATGACTCTGGGTCAGGAATTCCACGCGTTCAGCGTCCTGCTGAAAGAAGAAACCCGCAACCTGCATCGCACGGCAGAACTGCTGCTGGAAGTGAACCTGGGTGCCACGGCGATTGGTACTGCGCTGAACACGCCGGAAGGCTACCAGCACCTGGCAGTACAAAAACTGGCGGAAGTCAGCAACCTGCCGGTAGTGCCGGCCGAAGACCTGATCGAAGCCACCTCCGACTGCGGCGCCTACGTGATGGTGCACAGCGCGTTGAAACGTCTGGCGGTGAAACTGTCCAAGATCTGTAACGACCTGCGCCTGCTGTCCTCTGGCCCGCGCGCCGGCCTGAACGAAATCAACCTGCCGGAACTGCAGGCGGGCTCCTCCATCATGCCGGCCAAGGTGAACCCGGTGATACCTGAAGTGGTCAATCAAGTGTGTTTCAAGGTGATTGGCAACGACACTTGCGTTACCATGGCCGCCGAAGCGGGCCAGCTGCAGTTGAACGTGATGGAGCCGGTGATTGGCCAGGCGATGTTTGAGTCAATCCACATCCTGACCAACGCCTGCTATAACCTGCTGGAAAAATGCATTAACGGCATTACCGCGAATAAAGAAGTCTGCGAACACTACGTGTTCAATTCTATCGGTATCGTCACCTATCTCAACCCGTTCATTGGCCACCACAACGGTGACATCGTCGGGAAGATCTGCGCCGAAACCGGCAAAAGCGTACGTGAAGTGGTACTGGAACGCGGTCTGCTGACTGAAGCCGAGCTGGATGACATCTTCTCCGTGGAGAACCTGATGCACCCGGCCTATAAAGCCAAACGCTATACGGATGAAAATGAACAATAACAGATACACCCGGTAGCCCTAAAAGGCACGCTAAATCCTCTGGATAGCGTGCCTTTTTACTTTCTGTCGCCCACAAATTTTTAACTTTTCATTTTCAAATAATCTTATTTTAAGGAGTAGACACTATGTTAGCCGTAGAATTGGTTATCGTTCTGCTGGCCATTTTTTTAGGGGCCAGATTGGGCGGTATCGGTATCGGATTTGCAGGCGGGTTGGGGGTTTTGGTCCTGGCGTTGATTGGCGTTAAGCCGGGCAGCATCCCTTTCGACGTGATTTCCATCATCATGGCGGTGATTGCCGCGATCTCGGCCATGCAGGTGGCCGGCGGTATGGATTATCTGGTCCAGCAAACGGAAAAACTGCTGCGCAAGAACCCTAAACACATCACGATTCTGGCGCCGATCGTCACCTATTTCCTGACTATCTTCGCCGGTACCGGCAATATCTCGCTCTCCGCACTGCCGGTCATCGCCGAAGTGGCGAAAGAACAGGGCATCAAGCCTTGCCGACCGCTGTCTACCGCCGTAGTAGCTGCGCAGATCGCCATCACCGCCTCACCGATTTCCGCCGCCGTAGTGTATATGTCTTCGGTGATGGAAGGTCATGGCGTCAGCTATCTGCATATGCTGATGGTGGTGATGCCGTCCACCTTCTGCGCCGTGCTATTGATGTCGCTGCTGGTGTCCTGGCTGTTTGACTCCAAACTGTCTGACGACCCGGTTTACCTGAAACGCCTGGAAGAAGGCCTGATTACCCTGCGCGGCAACAAGGCGATAGACATCAAACCGCGCGCCAAAGCCTCGGTGCTGCTGTTCCTGCTGGGTGTGGTCTGCGTGGTGGCCTACGCCATCATCAACAGCCCGGGCCTTGGGTTGGTGGCAAAACCTTTGATGAACACCACCAATGCCATTTTGATCATCATGCTGAGCGTCGCCACGCTGACCACTCTGCTGTGCCGCGTCGATACCGATATGGTGCTCAACTCCAGTACCTTCAAAGCCGGCATGAGCGCCTGTATCTGTATCCTGGGCGTGGCCTGGTTGGGCGATACCTTCGTGCAGGCCAACATCGACTGGATCAAAGAGACCGCAGGCGCTGTGATTCAATCCCATCCGTGGCTGCTGGCGGTGATTTTCTTCTTCTGTTCTGCGCTGCTGTACTCGCAGGCCGCCACCGCCAAGGCGCTGATGCCGATGGCGCTGGCGCTGAACGTCTCGCCGCTGACCGCCATCGCGTCCTTCGCCGCCGTTTCCGGCCTGTTCATTCTGCCAACCTACCCGACACTGGTCGCGGCGGTGCAGATGGACGATACCGGCACCACGCGCATCGGGCGTTTCGTGTTTAACCACCCGTTCTTTATCCCCGGCACCATCGGGGTAGTATTGGCGGTGCTGTTCGGTTTCCTGCTGGGCAGCGTGATGCTGTAATCTTTTGACCGGGGCTGCGGCCCCGGTTCTCCCCCGAACCTCGCCTCACTGGCGATAAACTCGCCTTCTAGCCAACTCGCCTTCAGGGTATAGTGCCTACTGATAATCTGGATGAGAGGGCTGAAGATGTCTGATTGCGAAGCTGTCGTCATACTCTGTACCGCGCCCGATGAGGCTACCGCACAAGAACTGGCGGCCCGGGTTTTAGGGGAAAAGCTGGCGGCCTGCGCCACGCTGCTGCCCGGCGCGACATCGTTATATTACTGGGAAGGGAAACTGGAACAGGAGTACGAAGTGCAGATGCTGTTCAAAAGCGATCGCCGCCATCAAGATGCCCTGCTCAGCACCCTGAAACAACATCACCCGTATCAAACGCCCGAGCTGTTGGTGCTGCCGGTGATGGCTGGAGATAAAGACTACCTGTTATGGATCAACGCCTCATTAAATTAATCTTCCTGATCTGCAGCCTGTTTTTTTTGCCGCAGGCGGCTCAGGCATCGCTGTTCGGTCAAAGCGGCGGCAGCAAGTTCGTGCCCGTCGATCAGGCATTCGCCTTTGATTTTAAGCAGCAAGATCGCCAGTTGGCCCTGAACTGGCAAATCCGTCCCGGTTACTACCTTTATCGTCAGCAAATCAAACTGGTACCGCAGCAGGCAACGCTAGGCACCGTTGAGCTGCCCGAAGGGCTGAGCCACAAGGACGAGTTCTTCGGCGAAGTCGCTATTTTCAAGCAACAGCTCGCTCTGAACATTCCCCTGCAGCAGGCGGCCAACGGCGCCAGCCTGAGCGTGACCTATCAGGGCTGTGCGGAAGCCGGCTTCTGTTACCCGCCTGAAACGCGTGTGATCCCACTGGATGCGGTGAGTGCAGCCGCAACCCCGCCCGCTGACGCGCCAACGGAACCCGCGCCAGCCAACCTGCCGTTTTCGCCACTTTGGGCCCTGTTGATTGGCATTGGCATTGCCTTCACCCCTTGCGTGCTGCCGATGTACCCATTGATTTCCGGCATCATTCTGGGCCGCGAAAAGCCGCACAGCAGCGGACGCATTCTGGCGCTGGCGGTGGTTTACGTACAGGGCATGGCGCTAACCTATACCCTGCTTGGTCTGGTGGTCGCGGCCGCCGGGTTGCAGTTCCAGGCGGCGTTGCAGCACCCGTACGTGCTGATCGGCCTGTCGGTGCTGTTTATCGCGCTGGCGCTGTCGATGTTTGGCCTGTATTCGCTGCAGTTGCCCTCTTCGCTGCAAACGAGGCTGGCAGGCTGGAGCAACACCCAAAAGGGCGGCTCGCTGCCTGGGGTGTTCCTGATGGGCGCGCTGGCCGGATTAATTTGTTCGCCCTGCACCACCGCGCCGCTCAGCGCCATCCTGCTTTACATCGCCCAGAGCGGCAATATGTGGGCCGGCGGCGGCACGCTGTACTTGTACGCGCTGGGGATGGGTATTCCGCTGGTGCTCGTCACCCTGTTCGGCAACCGTCTTCTGCCGCGCAGCGGGCCGTGGATGCAGTATGTAAAAGAAGCCTTCGGCTTTGTGATCCTGGCGCTGCCGGTCTTCTTGTTGGAGCGGGTAATCGGCGATGCCTGGGGACTGCGGTTATGGAGCCTGCTCGGTGTGGCATTCTTCGGTTGGGCATTCGCGCTGAGCCTGAAAACTTCGCGCGGCTGGGCGCGTGCATTGCAGTTGCTCTTGCTGGCAGCGGCGGTGATCGCCGCAAGGCCGCTGCAAGACTGGGCCTTCGGTGCCAATGACGCCCAGCAGAGGGCGCCGGCGCACCTGAACTTCGCGCGAATTAATAACGTAGAACAACTCAATCTGGCGCTGCAGCAGGCACAGGGGAAACCGGTGATGCTGGATCTGTACGCCGACTGGTGCGTCGCTTGCAAGGAGTTCGAAAAATATACTTTCAGCGATGCGGCAGTTCAGGCTAAGCTGGCCGATGCCGTGCTGCTGCAGGCGGATGTGACCGCCAACAACGCCGAACAGGCGGCGCTGCTCAAGCACCTGAAGGTCCTTGGGCTGCCGACCATTCTGTTCTTTAACGGCGCGGGCCAGGAAGTGCCGGCCGCACGCGTCACCGGGTTTATGAATGCGCCTGCGTTCAGCGCGCATTTGCAGAAAACAGTGCGGTAAACGACACTGTGGATCAGAACCGAATTTGGAGGGAGCACAAGTGCAACGCGAACACGTCCTTGATACGGCACTGGGGCTGTTGGAACAACAGGGCCTGGCGACCACCACATTGGAAATGCTGGCAAACAAACTCGACGTGCAGCCGGGCGACCTTAAACGCTTCTGGCCGGATCGCGAGGCGCTGCTGTACGACAGCCTGCGCTACCACGGCCAGCAAATCGACACCTGGCGCCGCCAACTGCTGTTGGACGAAACCCTGAGCCCGCAGCAAAAGCTGCTGGCGCGCTATGACGTTCTGGCGGAGTACGTCCGGCACGATCGTTATCCCGGCTGCCTGTTTATTGCCGCCTGCAGCTTCTTCCCGGAGGTGGATCACCCGATACACCAATTGGCGGAACAGCAAAAGCTGACGTCGCTGGAGCTGACCCGCGACCTGCTGCGCCAAATGGACGCCGACGACGCCGATATGGTGGCGCAGCAGATGGAGCTGATTCAGGAAGGCTGCCTGAGCAAACTGCTGGTAAAACGCCAGCTCCAGGATGTATCCGTCGCCAAACGGCTGGCGGAAGATATCTTGCAGGTAGCACAGTGCCGCAGAAACGGTGCTTTAGGCTGATTGAACGGCGAAAGGCTGGGCTGACGAGGCACTTTCGCAACCAAAGTGGGCGTACTTTTGCGCGCCTTGCCTGAAAAGTCAGCAACCGAATGCTTTTTCAGGTATTTCACGCATAAAGCCGTTGACGGCCCCCGCCCAATACGGTTTAATGCTGCGCGTTGCCCGGATAGCTCAGTCGGTAGAGCAGGGGATTGAAAATCCCCGTGTCCTTGGTTCGATTCCGAGTCCGGGCACCATATTTAGAAGAACCCGCCTATGGCGGGTTTTTTGCTTTCTGGGGTATGGACTCTCCATCGAACAAGTTCGATTATTCGGCCTGAAGGCCTCACCCTGCGGGCCAACGCTGAAGCGTTGTTCAACCTGGCGCAAGCGCCGGTTGTCCGAGTCCGGTCGCCCTATTTAGAAGAACCCGCCTATGGCGGGTTTTTTGCTTTCTGGGGTATGGACTCTCTGTCGAACAAGTTCGATTATTCGGCCTGAAGGCCTCACCCTGCGGGCCAACGCTGAAGCGTTGTTCAACACGGCGCAAGCGCCGGTTGTCCGAGTCCGGTCGCCCTATTTAGAGAACCCAGCCTATGGCTGGGTTTTTGCTTTTCAGGGTATGGGCTCTCCATCGAACAAGTTCGATTATTCGGCCGAAGTGCCATGGATATCAAGCGACGCAGCGTCGCCGGCTCACCCCAGCACATCCTGAACACAGGCTTTAAACACTTTAACGCCGAGCGCCAGTGCGTCGCGATCAAAGTGCATTTCCGGGTGATGCAGCCCTGGCGTCAGGTTGGCTCCCAGCCCCCAGAAACCGCCCTTAACCTGCGGGCGCAGACGCAGGTAGTGGAAGAAATCTTCACTGCCCGGTGTCGATTTTGGCGCGGTCAGCCCGGCGTCTCCGAACACGCTGCGAATAGCGCGGGAGACAACTTCGGTTGCCTCGTCATCAATGATCGCTGCCGGCATCTCTTTCATAATACGTATTTCAGCCCGTGCGCCGTAGGCTGCCGCACTACTCTCGATAGCGCGCAATACCTGCGGTTTTAACGCATCCATGGCTTCGTTTTCAGCCGCACGCAGATCCCAGCACACTTGCGCTTTGTCCGGAATAGAGTTGGTGACCCCGGCGTCGCAGAGAAAACGCGTGGCTTTCGCGCTCCAGGTCAGCGATGGCGCAAGGTGAATACCGTTGACCGCCTGTACCGCGTGAGCGGCAGCATCTAGCGCATTCACGCCAAGATGAGGGCGCGCGGCGTGCGCTGCTTTTCCATGGAATATGACTTCAACGGTGGCTGAGGCTGAGTAATACATCGCCGGCACCGCCTGCCCCAGAGAGCACTCTTCCAACGGGCGCAGGTGGAAACCGAGCAGCATATCAACATCCTCCAGTACGCCGCCTTCGGTCAGGGCTATTGCACCGGTGCCCAGTTCCTCGGCCGGCTGGAAGATAAACTTCAGTTTCCCCTTTTTCACCAGGCCCTCCGCCATCACTTCCTGGGCGGTGGTCAGCACCACAGAGGAGTGACCATCGTGGCCGCAGGTATGGCGCGCCACATGCTCGCCATCAATAATATGTCCGAGCGCATCCATATCGGCACGCAGCGCCAACACTGGCCCCGGTTTGCCGCTATCCAGAACGGCCATGATACCGGTAGTTCCATTAACCTGGCGCGTGACCTGGTAGCCCACTGCCTCCAGTACCCCCGCGATATAAGCGGAGGTTTTATATTCTTCGAACCCGAGTTCCGGGATCTGATGCAGGTAATTAAAGTGATCTAGTGTGCGTGACACGTCTTACTCCTTAGTGTGCTTCATTCAAGCAATAACTCGCATTACCAGCATAGAGATAACCGCGTTGAGAATGCTGACGACCATCAGTAGCGGCCAGTACTTCTTCGGGACATCGGCTACCCCCAAAAGACGGCCCATATATTGTAGCTGTGAACCCATTAAAAAAATGGCGGGTGCGAGGATGGTGATCTGCCCGATATCCAGCGTGCCTTTGCTCAGTAGGCTGATAGCAACGCCAGTGCCTGCCGACGACGAGAGCCAGGCAGTCAGCAACACGGTGATAGCTTCGCCCGGCAGGCCGAACACCCCCATTAACGGCGAAAAAATATGACCAATGGCCTGCATCACGCCGAGTAAATTTAGCATTTCAGCAATCACATACGCCATTAATACATTCGGCATCAGATTATTGATGGCGATATTAAATCCTTTACGCGCACCAATAATGAAAATATCGAACGGGTTACCAGAGACTCTTGTGGTATTACTCATTATCGAAATCCCTCTTATACACAGTATTTAATATCAAGCGAACTATGACGGCACCAACAAACTTCATAATGAACATCAGCACCAATGGAATAATTATCGGGATGGTCAGCGAAGCAAACATAGCCGAACCGATGGAGAAATAGTTGTTAATTAATCCGGCACCTGAATATTGCCACGCCCCCATAATCACCACGTCTTTACGAGTAATTTTTTCGCTGTCATACAGCTCTTTAGTCAGTGCCGCACCGGCATCGGTACTTTGCAAATCGGTGATCAACGCCAGCCCGGTATAACCCGGAATACCGAGCAGCGGTTTCAATAGCGGTGTCAACAATTTATGCGCCGCACGGATCGCTCCGTAGTGGGTAAAAATTTCCAGCAACCCCAGCGCCAGCATCACCGTGGGCACCAACGATAGCGCAAAAAGAAAACCAGCTTTCGCGCTGATACCGCCACTGCCGATAAAGGTGTTGGTTTCCGGTGACTTCATGGTGCCGAATGCACCGCCAAGCGTAGTGAAGTCAAACGCCCCCAGCCACGCCATACCCTCGACTTTAAAAAAGAAGCCGGAGAAAACCAGCAGGACAATAATCAGGGAGAGCCAGGCACCAGGCCCGACTCTCCACTCATCAACAAGCTCTTTCTCGGGCTTCTCCAAAATTTTCGATTCGCTCATAACATCTCTCTTCAAAATAATCAGATGACAATCCCCTGTTACTAAGCAGGATCCGTGCCTGAATAGCTGGCAGATAAAATTAAAACCTTTCGCTAAAATTTTTTACGCGACAACCCCCTCCCATAAAATACAGAGAACAAAAATAAAAAATTAACGAAAAATTATTTAAATAAAACCCGAACACGCTCTAATAAAATGCCACTTCACCATTACCGGGCCCCCTTTTGGGGCAAATCAATTTCTTTTCATAAATGTATTTTCATTCATATCAAGAAGTGAGCGGTTAATTCGATTATCACTATTCAATCATGATGATAAATATCCGATTAATGATATTATTGTTGCCCTCAGGTCAACGATCGGGGAGGAAGGTAAAAATGTATCAGGACAGACAGGTCGGCTATCTGTATGAAGTGGGCAACCAGGGAGGTATCCGCCGTGCGGCAGATATTCTTGGCGTTAATCCGTCGGTGATTAGCCGACAGATTGCCCAACTGGAGCGGGCTCTACAATTGCCGTTGCTGGAGCGGCGTGGGCGAAATGTGGTATTGACCGAAGCGGGCCGCCTGCTGGCAGAGGACCATCTTACCAGCCGCCAGAGACGTGAGAAGTTGGAAAGTCAGCTCAAAGACCTGCGCCATATGCGCGGAGGTACAATATCCGTGCGCATCGGCGGCGGGCTTATCACCGCATTTATCGAAGGGGTGATGCGTGAGTTTGCCCGGTCTTACCCTCAGGTTTTTGTCGACATTGTGGTCGGCAGCCTGCAGGAGATGCTCAACGATATTGTCAGCGGCGAAGCGGATATGGCTCTGGCATTCGGACCGATTGGCACGCCGGAACTTAAACGGCACAGCTTTCAGTGGGGGCCAATCTGCGCGGTAGTCTCGCCGCAGCACCCGATTGCCGGGCACAGCAGCATTACCATTGAAGAGCTGGTCGATTATCAGCTGATTGCGCTGACGGAACATTTCGGTCTTCAACGGCATATGAATGCGATGTTCAAAAGTCTGGGCTTGCAATTTCACCCGGCGTATCGCTGTAATCAGTTTTCCACCGCCATGGGACTGAGTCAGGCAGGGCTGGGGATTTCGTTTATGACTGCCTCTGCCGCCGCCGATCCTGTCCGGCAGGGTTCTCTGGTGGCAGTGCCGCTCGATCACCCAATCGCCAGCAGCGCCCAGTGCCATCTGCTGCGCAGCTCTGACCGGCGTTTTACCCCGGCGGCTCATCATATGTGGCAACTGCTGCACAATGCATTTCGCGACAAGTAACGCACTGTGATATCAGGGCTTGAGGGCCAACGCTGAAGCGTTGTTCAACCCGGCGCAAGCACCGGTTGTCCGAGCCCGGTCGCCCTATTTAGAAGAACCCGCCTATGGCGGGTTCTTTGCTTTCTGGGGTATGAGCTTTCCATCGAACGAGTTCGATTATTCGGCCTGAAGGCCTCACCCTACGGGCCAACGGCTCAGTTGGATCCCCCGCTCGGCCGCCCCGGCGCCGAAATCAGCCAACACCGCCCTCACATCCGGGTCGATATAGTCGGCGTTATCATGCTCGGCGATCACTACGCAGTTATCGGGGATCTGCGCCAGCAGGCTTTGCAGACGCGGATTATGCAGAAAAGTCAGGTTCTGGTGAAACCGCACCACATAATGATCGTCGTAACAACTCAGTTGCAGCGCATTGCGGTGGCTTTTGTAGGTACTGCACAACAGTTGCGCCATCAGCCCGATAGCAATGCCCGCCAGCATGCCAAAGATAATGATGCCGGAAACGGTGAGGATAAAGGGAATAAACTGCGGCAACCCCTGGCGCCACTGGGCGATAAACAATGCCGGAGAGGCCAGCTTATAGCCGGTATACAACAGTACCGCCGCCAAGCTGGCTAACGGGATGGTGTTTAGCGCATCGCTGAAGAACAGGCCGCATAACAGCAGCAGCACACCGTGCAGCAGAATCGACATGCGGCTACGCGCTCCGGCATTGACGTTCACCGAACTGCGGACAATCACCGCAGTGATCGGCAGACCGCCGAGAAAACCGCTCAACATATTCCCGACGCCCTGCGCGCGCATTTCCTTGTCCGGCGAAGGTGCCGGCGTTTGGGATTTCAGTTTTTTCAGCGCCTCCTGACTCAGCAGGGTTTCCAGGCTAGCCACCAGCGCCAACGTCAGCGCGATGAGATAAACCGAAGGGTTGCGCCAGGCACCTTGCCAGTCCGGGCGGCTGAGCTGCTCGCCCAGCTCCTCGGCGCTACCGAATTTAGGCAGTGAAATGCGTGGCATGGCGCCGATGCTTTCCGGCATCCACCGCTCGCCAAAGACCACGGCCAGGCTGCCCCAGAGCACCGCCACCAACGGACCAGGGAGATAACGGGCCAACGGGATCCGTTTCACCGGTGCGGTGGTCCACAACCACATGATCAACAGAGCCCCCAGGGCAACCAGTGCCGAGGCGGGCGACAACAGCTCGGCCCCCTCTGCCAGCAACGCCTTCAGGCTCGCGTCCCCCTGTACGCCCAACGCTACCGGCACCTGCTGCATGATCAGCAAAATACCGATGGCCACCAGCATGCCCTGGATCACCGTACCGGGCACCAGCGCGATCCAGCGTCCGGCACGCAACAGGCCGAAAATAAGCTGCAGCGCTCCTGCCAGCATCAGCGCCACCAGCAGCAATGAAAATGAACCCAGCGTTTCCATGGCCGCGGTCACAATGGTCACCAGACCGGCCGCAGGCCCGCTGACAGCGTAGCGCGAAGGGCTCAGCAAGGTGACCACAATTCCGCCGATGACCCCGGTCAGCAGCCCGACAAAAGGCGGTAAGCCACTGGCCTGCGCTATGCCAAGGCTAAGTGGCAATGCCACAAGAAACACCACTATTCCGGCGGGAATATCATTACGCAGAGTGCTGAAGTTCATGACCCACCTCCGCAGCGTTCTGATGGACGAGCTCCTTCAAATGCCCTTCTTGCAGATCGTACACACAGCCAAAAACGTCCAGCATCTTGCCCTGCTCCCAGTGTCGGCGCACCGGTTCGCTGGCTATCAAATGGGTAAACTGGGTCACTACGTGCGCGTCGATAAGCCGGTTCAGACGCGTAGCATCGTCATCCTCTGCCTGCCGATAATCTTGCAAGTTATGTTCCAGCGAATATCGCAAATGCGCCATCCGCCGCGCCAACGCGCTGTCCTCCCGCGCCAGCGGCATTTCCGGTAGCGCCACCGCGGCCTGTACGCCGCCGCAACCGTAATGGCCGCACAAGACAATGGCGGAGACGTGCAGATATTCCAGCGCATATTGCAATACGCTCATCAGACTATCGTCATCCTCAAGAACCATATTGGCGATATTGCGATGAACGAAAAGCTCACCAGGGTGTGCGCCGGTCAGTACCTCGGCCGGGACACGGCTGTCGGAACAGCCTATCCACAACGCCAGCGGCTGCTGACCGGCGACATGCTTGCGGAAGTAATGCGGGTTCCGCTGGCGCTGCTGTAGCGCCCAACTGCGGTTTCTGGCTATCAGGGGTTTAAGTATCGTCACGGCATGCATCTCTCTGTTGGGGACAAACAGGCTCTCGCCTACCCGCCCAGGAGCCAATTACATGAATCAAAATGATGGTTTTATCCCAAATCCAAAATTGGCATGGGGCATTTTTTACACGCACAGCGCCGTTCCTCCATCAGGAAAGGCCCCTATTAACCATAGAAGCAGCAACGAATCTGACAAGGGAAAACAGCCGGGAACTTTTAACAAAAAAAAGTAAACATATTGATTTTGTTGGTTAATAAATCACAACAGGTATATTAAAAAACTAAAGTAACTCCAAAGAGATCATTCTTTACATTCGCTGCCTGATCCGCCAGAAACCGGGCATAAAAAAACCCGCCGTAAGGCGGGTTTCCTAATAATTACACAAGCAGACTGTTAAGACTCGCTTGCCTGTTTGGCATTGCCTGACAAGAACTCTTTCTCATAAGCCAGCGCTTTTTTACTGTCGAATTGATGTTCCCATTTGGCAATGACCAGTACCGCCAGCGCATTACCCACTACGTTCAAAGCGGTACGTGCCATATCCAGAATACGATCGACGCCGGCAATAAACGCCAGTCCTTCCAGCGGGATGCCGACGCTGCCCAAGGTCGCCAGCAGCACCACGAACGAAACGCCGGGTACGCCTGCGATCCCCTTGGAAGTGACCATAAGCGTCACCACCAGCACGATTTCCTGGCCTAAAGACAACTCAATCCCATACAGCTGCGCAATAAAGATGGCGGCAATGCTCTGGTACAGCGTGGAACCATCCAGATTAAAGGAGTAACCGGTAGGCACCACAAAGCTGGTGATCGCCTTCGGTGCACCGTAGGCTTCCATCTTTTCAATGATGCGTGGCAATACGGTTTCCGAACTGGCGGTGGAATAAGCCAGGATCAGTTCGTCCTTCAGGATACGGATTAACGTCCAGATACGCAGATTGCACATCCGTGCCACCGCGCCCAACACCACCAGGGCGAAAAAGGCGATGGCGAAGTACACCAATAACACCAGTTTGGCGAGCGGCAACAGCGAAGCGAAACCGAAGTTGGCTACCGTCACTGAGATCAGACCAAATACCCCAATTGGCGCATAACGCATGATCATATGGGTGACTTTGAACATGCTTTCGGAAACGGCTTTAAACACCTTCAGCAGCGGTTCTTTGGTTTCTTTCGGCAATGACGACAGACCAAGGCCAAACAGCACCGAGAAGAAGATAATCGGCAGCATGTCGCCTTTGGCCATGGAGGCAAAGACATTCGACGGAATCAACGACAGAATGGTCGCCACCAGACTATGCGAGCCACTTTGCACTTGCTCGGTGGTTTTTTCATATTGAGAGATATCGACCGCCGTCAGCGTCGACATATCGATGCCGTGACCGGGTTGAAAAACATTAGCCAACGTCAGCCCTACCACGATGGCGACGGTGGTAATCACTTCGAAATAAATAATGGTTTTCAATCCGAGGCGGCCTAACTTTTTCGCATCGCCGACTCCGGCGATACCTACCACCAACGTAGAAATAACGATCGGCACGACGATCATCTTGATCAAGCGAATAAAGATATCACCAGCCGGACTAAGAATATTACTGACCAGCCACTCGCGTGACTCCGTCTGATTATGAAGTACCGCGCCGACGATAATACCTAGTACCAGCGCTATCAGGATTTGCCAAGCAAGGCTAATTTTTACACTTTTCATACCCAAAGAGTCCTCAAAAGACTCCTTTCAACGTATTTAATTGCAACACGAAGAAAAGAATAATTAATCATTTAATACGGGCTTATGTTCATTACGAGAAAGCGTCCACCTGCCCTTAGTGTGACGTTGCTTAAATCAGTACCATTTGAGCGACCTTGTCTGCAACCCTTGTTTTATCAGGCTTGCGCGCTGAATCGAATCATAAAAATCATTCACTCCAGCGTCACATAGCATAATTACTTGTTATTAAAAACATAATTTTATGTGCGGTAAATCACACATTAATCCGATCGATTGATTTTTAGCCATAATAAAAATGCGTTGTTTTTCGCAGAATCTGCATATTTAGTCCGCTAACGATGTTTATATTATGTTGCACAAAGGTTTTTAAAATGAAAACAAAAAACATTTCGCTTGGTAATTATTTTATTGATATTTTTCTCTGGGAACACAAATGAGAATTATTCTTCTAAAACCAGTCTTCAACAAAGTATTTATCAAACACGACAACGCCCAGGCAGGCTTATTAAGCTAAGAGTGGTGATAATAACTCCATTATTAATAGTGGCAGGTATACTAATAGCCAGCATACGTATAAATGATTTAGCAGAAATTAATACACAAAGTTTTATATTCGCTATGCTCTATAGGAAGTGCGTTTAATCTGGGACTGTTTATTCTTTTTGGTTCTTTAGATAGCCTTTTCTGACAAAAACCACCTATTTGGTCCCTTTTTCCCGTCAAGCAGATAGATACACAGCGCAAATGAGACAGAACTATTACAAATCAATATCTTTGTTGCGTGATCTGCCGCGCAAAAAAGAAACAAAGAATCATAGCAAACTATACTTAACCTTCAGTTGACATATCATTAACAACTTCAAGGAGAAAAGCTATGAGCCAAGTGCATAAACACGCTATTCCCTCTGCAATTGCAGAACACGCCCTGATTAACCCAGAACAATACCAACAATATTATCAACAGTCTGTGCAAAACCCCGAGGCTTTCTGGGGCGAGCAAGGAAAAATCCTGGACTGGATCAAACCTTATAGCCGGGTAAAAAACACGTCGTTCGACCCGGGCCATATCAGTATCCGCTGGTTTGAAGACGGTACCCTGAACCTGGCGGCCAACTGCCTCGACCGCCACTTGGCCGAACGCGGTGACCAGACCGCCATTATCTGGGAAGGTGACGATCCCACCCAGTCGAAACAAGTGACCTACAAACAACTGCATCACGATGTCTGCCAGTTCGCCAACGTACTGAAAAAGTTGGGCGTCAAAAAA
Source organism: Serratia sp. 22264 (assembly GCF_052045345.1). Taxonomy (NCBI): domain Bacteria; kingdom Pseudomonadati; phylum Pseudomonadota; class Gammaproteobacteria; order Enterobacterales; family Yersiniaceae; genus Serratia; species Serratia sp. 22264. The sequence goes on along the minus strand of NZ_JBQEOY010000002.1, from coordinate 4,696 downwards.
GGCGACGTCGTGGCTATCTATATGCCCATGGTGCCGGAAGCCGCGGTCGCCATGCTGGCCTGTGCACGTATCGGTGCGGTGCACTCGGTAATCTTTGGCGGTTTCTCGCCAGAGGCGGTCGCCGGCCGCATTATCGACTCCAATTCCAAGCTGGTTATCACCGCTGACGAAGGCCTGCGCGCCGGGCGCGCCGTACCGCTGAAAAAGAACGTCGACGACGCGCTGAAAAACCCTGGCGTGAAAAGCATCACCAACGTGGTCGTTTTCCAACGTACCGGCAAGCCGGGTTATTGGCAGGAAGGCCGTGATTTATGGTGGCATGAACTGACCAACGGCGTTTCCGCCGACTGCCCACCGGAAGAGATGAATGCGGAAGACCCGTTGTTTATCCTTTATACCTCCGGATCGACCGGCAAACCCAAGGGCGTGCTGCACACCACCGGTGGCTATCTGGTGTATGCCGCCATGACCTTCAAGTACGTCTTCGACTACCACGACGGTGACGTGTACTGGTGTACGGCCGACGTCGGCTGGGTTACAGGCCACAGCTATCTGCTCTACGGTCCGCTGGCCTGCGGCGCCATCACCCTGATGTTCGAAGGCGTGCCGAACTACCCTGGCGTCAACCGCCTGTCGCAGGTGATTGATAAGCACCAGGTCAATATCCTGTATACCGCCCCCACCGCCATTCGTGCGCTGATGGCCGAAGGCGATAAAGCGATTGAAGGCACCAAACGCGATTCGCTGCGCATCATGGGTTCGGTCGGGGAGCCGATCAACCCGGAAGCCTGGGAGTGGTATTACAACAAAATCGGTAACGGCAAATGCCCGATCGTCGACACTTGGTGGCAGACCGAAACCGGCGGCTTTATGATCACCCCACTGCCGGGCGCAACCGAGTTGAAAGCCGGCTCTGCCACGCGCCCGTTCTTCGGCGTGCAGCCTGCGTTGGTCGATAACGTAGGCATACCGCAGGAAGGTGCCTGCGAAGGCAATTTGGTGATCACCGATTCCTGGCCGGGCCAGGCGCGTACGCTGTTTGGCGATCACGATCGTTTTGAGCAGACTTACTTCTCCACCTTTAAAGGCATGTATTTCAGCGGTGACGGCGCACGCCGTGATGAAGATGGATATTACTGGATCACAGGTCGCGTCGATGATGTGCTGAACGTTTCCGGGCACCGTCTGGGTACCGCAGAAATCGAATCAGCCCTGGTCTCGCATCCGAAAATCGCCGAAGCGGCGGTTGTCGGTATTCCTCATAACATTAAAGGCCAGGCGATTTACGCCTATATCACGCTGAATCATGGCGAAGAACCTTCACCGGAACTTTATACCGAAGTTCGTAACTGGGTACGCAAGGAAATAGGGCCGATCGCCACGCCAGACGTGCTGCACTGGACAGACTCTCTGCCCAAAACGCGTTCCGGCAAGATCATGCGCCGCATCTTGCGCAAAATCGCGGCGGGTGACACCAGCAATCTCGGGGATACCTCAACCCTGGCGGACCCAGCCGTAGTAGACAAGCTGTTGGAAGAAAAACAATCCATGAAAGTACCGTCGTAATTTCCGCCGTCTCCGGCCGTTCATCAGGAAATCACCCGATGGACGGCTGTCAGCGCGGCGTTCTCGATCAATACCTACTGGAGACGCACTGATGAATGACACCATTTATCAAAGGATTGAGGAAAACCCGCGTTTTAAAGAGCTGGTACGAAAACGCGGCCGCTTCGCCTGGCTGCTTTCGTTGATTACGCTGGTGCTTTATGTTGGCTTTATTTTACTGATCGCTTTCGATCCGCAGTGGCTTGGTACGCCGATCGCTGCCGGATCGACCATTACCCGTGGGATCCCGGTGGGCGTGGGTCTGATCGTGATCTCTTTCGTTCTGACCGGGATCTACGTATTCCGCGCCAATGGCGAGTTCGATCGTCTGACTGCAGAAATCCTGCGTGAGGTGAAGAAATGAGGCGTTTACTCTCCATCGCCGCTCTGCTGGCTCTACCGGGGTTGGCCTTTGCCGACGCCATTGGCGGTGAAGTACAGCGCCAGCCGTTGAATATTCAGGCGATCGTCATGTTCGTGTTGTTTGTCGGCGCCACGTTGTATATCACCTATTGGGCCTCCAAGCGCACCCGCTCGCGCCAGGACTACTATACCGCAGGGGGGAGAATCACCGGCCTGCAGAACGGCCTTGCCATCGCCGGTGACTTTATGTCGGCGGCCTCTTTCCTGGGTATTTCCGCGCTGGTGTATACCTCTGGCTATGACGGGCTGATTTACTCCATCGGCTTTTTGATCGGCTGGCCGGTCATTCTGTTCCTGATTGCCGAGCGCCTGCGTAACCTTGGCCGCTATACTTTCGCTGACGTAGCCTCTTATCGTCTGAAGCAAAAACCGATCCGCACACTCTCTGCCTGCGGTTCACTGGTGGTGGTCGCGCTGTATCTGATTGCTCAGATGGTTGGGGCCGGCAAGTTGATCCAGTTATTGTTCGGGCTGAACTACCACGTGGCGGTGATTTTGGTCGGTATTTTGATGGTGTTGTACGTACTGTTCGGCGGCATGCTGGCCACGACCTGGGTACAGATTATCAAAGCGGTGCTGCTGTTGGCCGGTGCAAGTTTTATGGCTCTGATGGTGATGAAATCAGTCAACTTTGACTTCAACACCCTGTTTACCGAAGCCGTGAAAGTGCATCCGAAGGGCATAGCCATTATGAGCCCGGGTGGTTTGGTCTCGGATCCTATTTCGGCACTTTCCCTGGGGCTGGCGCTGATGTTCGGCACCGCCGGGTTGCCGCATATTCTGATGCGCTTCTTTACCGTGAGTGACGCCAAGGAAGCACGTAAGAGCGTGTTCTATGCTACCGGTTTTATCGGTTACTTCTATATCCTGACCTTTATTATCGGTTTTGGCGCTATTTTGCTGGTCAGCCCTAATCCGGCATTCAAAGATGCCACCGGTGCGTTGCTGGGTGGTACCAACATGGCGGCAGTGCATTTGGCTAATGCAGTTGGCGGTAACTTCTTCCTTGGCTTTATCTCGGCAGTGGCCTTTGCCACCATCCTTGCGGTGGTTGCCGGCCTGACGCTGGCGGGTGCATCTGCGGTATCTCACGACTTGTACGCTAGCGTCGTTAAAGATGGCAAGGCGACCGAACGTGATGAGCTTCGGGTTTCCAAAATCACGGTAGTGATCCTGGGGATCGTGGCAATCGCGCTGGGCATTTTGTTTGAGAAGCAGAATATCGCCTTTATGGTGGGGCTGGCCTTCTCTATCGCTGCCAGCTGTAACTTCCCAATTATCATTCTTTCAATGTACTGGTCACGCCTGACCACCCGCGGAGCGATGATCGGCGGCTGGCTGGGCTTGCTGACCGCGGTGATCCTGATGATCCTGGGCCCGACGATTTGGGTGCAGATCCTTGGCCATGAAAAACCGATCTACCCTTATGAATATCCGGCGCTGTTCTCCATGTTGGTGGCGTTTGTGGGTACCTGGCTGTTCTCAGTCACCGACAGTTCGCTAGCCGGGCAGCAGGAACGCGAACGCTTCCGCTCTCAGTTTGTACGTTCGCAAACCGGATTGGGCATCTCTCAAGGCAGCTCGCATTAACCGAATAATAAGTGAAAAAAAGCAAACACACCCTAATCAAAGGCCCTTCGGGGCCTTTTCTCGTTCTGTCAGTTGTAAATAATCTTTGAAGGTTCATCGCTGATATCGGGGTTTTTCATTCGAACAGCAAGAATCAAGATAGATGCTCTGAACAATACAAGAGACAGAATCATGAAACAGCCTACGGCCTTACTATTGCTAATCTTTGCCGGCAACGCACTGGCAACCCCGCTTATCGAACCACTGCAGTTGATTAGCGACTACACCCTGCCGACCGCACAGTTGCAGGCGCAGATACTTGCCGCCAAACGCTACGACAGCTTCTGGAATACCGGCGATGAAGCACTGGCAAAACAGGCGCTGGCCAGCGACTTTACCGATATGACCTTACCCGCCGGCAGAATACAGGGCATCCGCGGTGCGTTACAGGCCTCGAAAACCTTCCGCCAGGCCGTCCCGGATTTACGTTGCGAGGTAGCGCAAATGATTGTCACCGGCGATCGCGTCGTAGCGCATTTGCGCTTTAGCGGGCATTTTACCGGCCGTTTTCAGGGCAAACAGGGAAAGGGACAACCCATTGATTTTATTGCGACAGATATCTATCAGATCAAGCAAGGCTCAATAACCGCCAATTGGCATATTGAGGATAATCTGACGTTATTACAGCAGTTGGGGATCGTGAAAATGTAGATTACTGAGGCGCAGCGTAGCTGCGCCCGGTATTTCTTGGCCCCAAAGCAAAAAGCCTCATGCTTTCGCATGAGGCTTTCGACTTTATTTGATGCCTGGCAGTGTCCTACAATATTCGTCTCATCCTGAGACTCACCCCTTCGGGGCCGCCGCAAGCGGCGTTGAAGCCCGTTCCCGACGGGCTTTTCGCATGCCCATGCTCGTGTAGAACACCCAAAAATAGATAAAACAAAAAGCCCTACGCTTTCGCATAGGGCTTGTTGCTTTAATTGATGCCTGGCAGTGTCCTACTCTCGCATGGGGAGACCCCACACTACCATCGGCGCTACGGCGTTTCACTTCTGAGTTCGGCATGGGGTCAGGTGGGACCACCGCGCTATTGCCGCCA